>NZ_JARBDA010000003.1:0-522838 GCF_036577645.1 Paenibacillus sp. GYB006
GCTCGACTTGCATGTATTAGGCACGCCGCCAGCGTTCGTCCTGAGCCAGGATCAAACTCTCCAATAAAGTTATTGAAAAGAGCGATAAGCTCATTTAGAAAATGCTGACGAGAACTTAAAGTTCTCTTTTAGTTTATCGTCCTTCTATTAAGAAAGACGTTCATCATCCATTTGTTCAGTTTTCAAAGAACTTGTTGTTCCAGTCATTTATTCGCAACTGGATATTCATGATAACATGTCGATCATTTCGTTGTCAACTACTTTTTTCGACATTTTGTTTTAACATGTTACTCAGTTAACTTCTCTACCTCGTAACAGTATCGCTCGGAGCGACAAGAAATAATATATCATGTTAAAATAATTTTGACAAGCTTTTTTCAAAAAAATTATAAAAGTTAAATTCCTACTTTAAAACTTACTTAATAGGTACTTATATATAACTAAAACAGGAGCCGTATCTAATAAAATACGACTCCTGTTCTTCTGTTACTTTACCTATAACTGAAGCAGTCTAATAAGCTCATCTTCATCTTCAATTGTATCAATCCCCAGCTGTTGAGCTTTAGCAAGCTTACTGCCTGCTTTTTCACCCGCAATTACGAGATCCGTTTTCTTAGATACACTTCCCGTTACTTTGGCCCCAAGTGCTTCAAGCCGTTCTGTAGCCTCATCACGTGTCAGTTTATGAAGCGTACCTGTGAGAACGACTGTTTTACCGCTGAAGAAAGAATCGGTGACAACTACTTGTGGTTCTTCCGGTGCTTTGGCTTCTACGCCAAGCGACAGCATTTTTTCTATACTAGCTCTAACGAAAGGATCCTGAAAGAAAGACACGATACTCTCTGCAACAATCTGCCCAACATCAGGGAGCTCTACTAGCTCGTCTACAGAAGCATCCATAATACGATGGAGATCACGGTAATGCTCTGCCAGCATTCTAGTTGTCGATTTTCCTGTGTTCGGTATTCCAAGTGCATAGAGGAAAGAAGCCAGATCTCTGCCCTTGCTGTCTTCAATGGCTTGAAGCAGGTTGTTTGCTTTTTTCTCCCCAAAGCGAGAAAGTCCAATGATATCCTCATAAGTGAGAGAGTATAGATCTGCCGGTTCTTTTAGTCCGACCTCGTCATATAGTTGAATTGCCGTTTTATCGCTAAATGTCTCAATGTCCATGGCATCCCGTGAAGCAAAATGAGAGATACGAGCGACAATCTGCGGCTTACAGTTCGATTTGTTATTACAAAATAGATGTGCCCCCCGCTCTTCAAGCGGATATCCGCAGGCTGGGCATTCTACCGGGTACACGATTTCTTCTCCGTCTGCTTCATCCGTAACTTTTCCAAGAATCTCAGGAATGACATCATTTGATCTGCGGATAAAGACACGGGTGCCGAGTGCATACTTCAAGTTCTTCCGCTCAATATCCCCCACATTGTTAAGTGTACAGTTCGAAACGGTTACCCCTGCTAGTTCAACAGGTTCAACGCGGGCAAGCGGAGTGACCTTTCCAGTTCGACCGACATTCCAGCTTACAGAGTTAAGCACTGTTGTAGTCTCTTCCGCCTCAAATTTATAGGCAACTGCCCATCTAGGGAACTTATCCGTATAACCTAAAACTTCCCGCATCCGCATATTCGTCAGCTTAATGACAGCTCCATCAATCAGATAATCCAGCTTATCTCTGTTTTCCTGAATTTCGGCCAGACGCTCCATGACATCATCAAATTCAGTGAAATAGCTGATATATGGATTCACTTTGAAATGATTATCTCTAAGAAATTGCATCATCTCTTCATGGCTGGAGAAACGGATCTCATCCGAGTATCCAACATTATAAAAGAAGGCGCTTAGTTTGCGTTCTGAAGTCACTTTAGGATTAAGATTGCGCAGGGCACCTGCTGCCGCATTTCGGGCATTTTTGAGCGGTTCAGCTGCTGTTTCGTTATATTTACTCAGCACTGATAAGTTCATAATACCTTCGCCTTGAACTTCTATTGTGCCGTCTGTATAAGGAATGGTTAGTGGAACAGATTTGATTGTCTTAACCTGCGCTAAGATTCCTTCTCCTGTCACACCATTACCACGCGTTGAAGCCTGAACTAACTTACCGTCCGTATAAGTAAGGTTAAGCGTAAGTCCATCAAATTTAAGTTCGATCGCATATTCTGGAGTCGGAAGCGGATTGTCTGGATTCTTTGTATTATAGTCCTGCACCAGACGCTGTACTCTTCCGTTCCAGCTTCGCAGCTGTTCTATATTTTGGGCTTTATCCAAACTCCACAAAGGAGATAGGTGCTTATGAGGTTTAAATCCTTTGAGGATCTCCCCGCCCACACGCTGAGTCGGCGAATCAGGGAGGATGATTCCCCCTTCTTGTTCGAGAGTAACAAGCTCATCATACAGCACATCATATTCTTTATCGCTGATTAGCGGATTGTCGAGCGTATAGTAGTGATAGTTATAGTGATTCAGCTCTTTTACGAGCTCTTCTAATCGATGCATCGGATCCATGCAGGGCAATCCCTCCGTGAATTAATATGTAAGACCGCCAGCAAAAATGAAACGGAACAAGGTTTATAACATGTTAATGTTGAACCTATCCTTTTCACTCATGCCGGCTGTGGCCTTGATCAAAATAAAAGCGTGTATATTTATGTTTACCTTAACTGTATTTCATGATTTGAACACCATCGTACTGTAGATACTTTGAAATCTTTTTCTAACATTAAGACTCCACTTTCGTAATAGGTGCAAATCCTGCAAGCAAACGTTTGAGTCCAACAGGTGCAGGGAATGCAATCTGAAGCTCCGTGTCATTGCCTGTACCTTTAATAGAAACAATCGTTCCTGTCCCCCACTTACCATGCTGCACCTTATCGCCTGCCGCAAAATCCTTGGATGCTCCTGCAGCAGATGTCTGAGAACCTCCTGAACCCGTTGTAACTGTTACACGTGAAGTTGCAGAAGCGGTTGATCCTCCAAGACTAAGGTCCTTACGTGCTCCGCCCCCAAAGTTACTTCCTGTTCCTGTGCTGCTAAACCCTCTGCCGCTGTAGGAACCACCTGTATTGTTCCCAGTTCCGCGGCGATAGCGGTCACGTGCAATCTTGGTATCCTCTTTGAGTTCTTCCGGAATTTCATCAAGGAAGCGGGAAGGCGGGTTAGCTGTCGTACGACCAAATAAAGTACGCATCCGAGCACAGCTCAAGAATAACTGCTGCTCTGCGCGTGTAATCCCTACATAAGCCAAACGACGTTCTTCCTCTAGTTCCTCTTCGTCCATAAAGGCTCTGCTATGCGGGAATACCCCTTCTTCCATACCGATGACAAATACAACGGGGAATTCAAGACCTTTCGCACTGTGCATTGTCATCAGAACAACCGCATCCGCCTGTTCCTCTTCATCATCGTTCATGCTGTCAATATCCGCAATGAGAGCAAGGTCTGTCAGGAAAGAGACAAGGGACTTGTCCTCATTATTTTTCTCAAATTCCATCGTTACAGACAGGAACTCATCAATATTTTCGAGACGTGCTTTGGATTCAAGTGTATTCTCGTTCTGGAACTCAAGGCGATACTGGCTCATCTCGAGAATTTTCTCTGTAAGTTCGGTAACCGAAAGATACTCAACCATCTGGTGCAAGGCAGCAATCATATCATAGAATTCTACTAATGCATTACGTGTACGGCCTGCAAAGCCAAGATCGTCAACAATCTCAAGCACACGGAAAATGGAAATCCCCCGTTCTCCTGCTGCAGCAGCAAGCTTCGCTACCGTCGTATCACCAATTCCCCTCTTCGGTACATTAATAATCCGCGTCAAGCTGATATCATCGTCCGGGTTAGAGAGAAGTTTGAGGTACGCAAGAATGTCCTTAATTTCTTTTCGATCATAGAACTTAATCCCGCCGACAATTTGGTATGGAATATCGGACTTAATGAGAATTTCCTCTATTACCCGGGACTGAGCATTGGTACGATATAAAATAGCATGAGCTTGATAGGATTTCCCATTCTTCACATTTTTACTGATTTCCGAAGCTACAAAATAACCTTCATCATGTTCGGAATCCGCACGGTAGACTTTAATCTTCTCGCCGCCTGTTTTGTCCGTCCAAAGTTTCTTCGGTTTACGGCCAGTATTCAGATTAATCACCGCATTTGCTGCATCTAGGATATTGGAAGTGGAACGGTAGTTCTGCTCCAGCATGATGGTGCTAGCTTCTGGATAATCTTTTTCAAAGTTAAGAATGTTCGTGATATCTGCACCGCGCCAGCGGTAAATCGACTGGTCACTATCCCCTACGACGCAAATCCGGTGATGCTTGTCAGCGAGCATACGGGTGAGCATATACTGCGCACGGTTTGTATCCTGATACTCGTCCACGTGGATGTACTGGAATTTTTTCTGGTAAAAGTCGAGAACCTCTGGTACTTCTTTAAAAAGCTGAATCGTGGTCATGATCAAATCGTCAAAATCAAGCGAATTGTTTGCTCTAAGACGTTGTTGGTACTTGGTGTATACTTTCGCCACAATTCCTTCAAAATAATCGCCTATCTGTGCTTCATATTGTGCCGGTGTGATTAGTTCATTCTTCGCGGCGCTCATTGCAGCCTGAACAGCTTTGGGTTCAAATTTCTTAGTATCAATATTCAGGTCTTTCATACAGTTACGAATGACTGACAATTGATCCGATGAATCCAAAATGCTGAAATTTGAGGTAAAACCGATGCGATCAATATCTTTGCGCAAAATTCGTACACACATAGAGTGGAATGTAGAAACCCAGATATCCCGACCTTGAGAGCCGCCAACGAGCTTCGACACACGATCCTGCATTTCACGTGCTGCTTTATTTGTAAACGTAATAGCTAGAATGCTCCAAGGTGCTGCCTTCTTGGTGGCTACAAGATAAGCAATCCGGTGAGTAAGCACTCGGGTCTTCCCACTTCCTGCTCCAGCCATAATCAGCAGCGGTCCTTCGGTAGTCACTACAGCTTCTCGCTGCGGGGGGTTAAGGCGCGAGATCGCGTCTTGTATGTCAATGGATTGCATAAATGCAAGCCCCTTTCTTCTATTAATATGGTGTTGATATAAGGAAGAACATGCTAGTCAAAAGAAATGACCCACCGACGTTCATGGTTATGCACCGGCTGCTATAAAACAGCCGTGAAATCAGTGAAGTCAAATGGGCAAGATGGACTGGCCTAAAGACCAAATTTGTTTAATTCGAGAAGATGATAGATAAAGATATCATCTTAAGATCTATTTTGGCAGATAAAAAATCAGTTCCTGAGGTATTCATTGTACCCTTAGCTCGTATTCAGACTCAACTTGTAAAGTCTAGACAAATATACTCATTATTCCGGCTCTACTCAGACTTTACGGCTGATACGGTAGAGAGCGCAGCCTTCAGATCACTGTATAAAATATTGCCAACGACAATCGTATCTGAAACCCGGGCAGCTTCCCTCGCTGTCTCCGCATTACAAATTCCGCCGCCATAAAATAACTGTGCACTAGATATCGCTTGGTGGGCTTCTTTCACGGTAGTCATATCACCAAATGTACCGCTGTACTCTACATAAACAATAGGAAGATTCATCAGTTTGTCCGCAACCTGCGCATAGGCCGTAACACTGCTCTCATCGAGATCCGTATGTGCTTCAGTCAGTTTCGCTACAGTGGAGTCGGGATTCAGCACAATGTATCCTTCCGGAACCAACAGTTCCCAGGGAATCATATAGCCGTACTCTTCAATCGCTGCCTGATGAAGTCCCGTGATCCAGCGTGAATGATCTGTATTCAGCACCATGGGGATCATATAAAGGTCGAAGCCTGGCACCACCGCGGATAAATCTGACACCTCTTGCACACAAGGAAGCTCATACCGGCGTACACGGGATAGTAAATCGACTGTGTTCTCATAGGTAATACCAGAGGAACCTCCGATCATAATCGCATCCGTTCCAGACATACATACGGCTTCGAGCGTATTATCTGTCATCTCCCGGTCCGGGTCCAGCTTGAAAATATGCTTCCAATCCTTGATCATTTCCTTCAACAGTTCATTCCTCCATGCTGCATGTTTATACTTAAGATTAGGTGAGTAAATCTAAGATTTATATCATACGAAAAACCTCTACTGCTAAGTCTAAGTCAGGGGGAAGTGAGTGTCAATTTATGTTCGCATTTTAGGGGAACAAAGTTAATTGTTGGAGTTATTGAAGTAATGTGATACAGATTGAATTTTAAATCAATAGTCATATAGAGAACCTTGATTAGAATAATTAGAATACTAGCGTAGAACAGCAATTAACATAAGAAAACCCGCCTGAAAGAAACTAGGTACGGATGAAAAATGTACAAAGTAATCTACAAGCGGGCTTATGTCTTCTCCCTTTAACATTCTCTGATAAGCTGCAGTAGATAGGCACGAGGGAAGACATTCTATCAATTAATAAGCATTTTTGAAACCATTACGTATCGTTTTAAAAATTATTTTAATATCGAATAATAAAGACCAATTCTCAATATAGAAAATATCTTGCTCGATGCGGTCTTCGATCGAAGTATCTCCTCGAAGTCCTTGGCTTTGAGCAAGCCCTGTAATCCCCGGTCTGACGTGGTGCTTGATCATGTACTTTGGAACCTCTTCTTTAAATTGATTTACAAAGTGCGGACGCTCGGGGCGCGGTCCAACCACACTCATGTGACCAAACAGTACATTAAAAAATTGCGGCAATTCATCAAGACTTGTTGCTCTAAGAAAAGAGCCAAACTTTGTTCGTCTTGGATCGTTTTTTGTTGTCCATCCATTGTCTACCGTACCTTCCGGCAATATTTTCATTGAACGGAATTTGTACATATAGAAAGTGCGCCTGTTCAGTCCCACTCGTTCTTGTTTGAAAATGACTGGACCTGGAGAGGTTAACCTCACTCCTACCATGATACATAACATGAGCGGTGAAGTGATGAAAATAGCTGCTAATGAAAAAGAAATATCGAACATTCGCTTGGCAAGGCGATTAACAGAAAGATCAAGCGGAATATCCCTTACATTGATAAGCGGCATCCCTGCAAAGTAATCAAACATTGGTCTTGCTGGTAAATAGTCAAAGAAGTCGGGGATAATCAGCGTACGTACTCCGGCTTTTTCACATGTGTTAATAATCTGAGGATACTTGTCATGGGCATCTAGCGGAAGTGCAAGAACGACCTCATCGATCATTTGTTTTGCAAGGATCGTTTCCAGCTCATTCATAACGCCCATAATCGGTTTATACTGCTTCGCTTCCTCAGCATCCCATTTACGGTAATCATCTAGAAAACCGATTACTTCATATCCCATATCGGCATGCTGCTGTAAATTGTTATAGAATCTCTTACCTAATGAACCCGCCCCAAGAACAAGAACAAACTGACGGTTATAACCTTTTTCTCGTAAAGATTTTAGTAACCTTTTTAGCGCATACCGATAGGTTACTGTGAAAATGATATTTCCCGCCATATAAATGGCTAAGTAAGAACGAGAAATATTAACTTCTTTGAAAAAGAACATTAAGCTTAAAAGTATAAACATACTTACGATGTGGATCTCAATGATTTTCCAAAAGTCATCCGCAAACCGTTTCTTACGCTTCGGTGTATATACGGAGAAAAGGAAACCAGTTAAAATAGCGACCAAACCGTAAACAAGACTCCATAATGTATAAGTCTCTAAAGGAAGCGGGTTCTCATAAGGAATCCAACCACTCTCGAATTTTAGCCACCAAGCGAGTAAAAACGATAATTGGATGATCAGAAAATCAACACATACATAAAGCTGTGTCAGGATTTGCTGATTTCTGCGAATCATGATTTCACCTCGCTTGAAGAATCTTTTATTTGGTTCGTACTAGGGTGTGAGGCGGCTCGTTTAGCTGGGAGCATGTTTTTTATCAGAGATAGGGTTAACTTGAGACCAATTCCCGTGTATACAGCTGCATTTGTAAAAAAGTTGTATTGCTTATGGTAGTGCTTGCGATGAAAGACCCACATCGCTCGGTGAAATTCATAAATAATTTTGCGTGGTCTGCGTTTAGCGCTTCCGCCTTTGTAGTGAACAATATATGTATAAGGGTAATAGTAAATGCCCCATCCTGCTTGCTTGATTCGGTAACACCAGTCAATGTCTTCGCCGTACATAAAGAACGTCTCGTCCAGTCCACCAATCTCCTGAATCACCTCAGATCTGAGCAGCAAAAATGCTCCTACTAGACAATCAACAGGATACGATTCATCGGGATCGAGGTGTCCCAGTTGGTATTGGTTAAATCTTGGATTTTTCGGGAAAAGCTTTGAAATACCAAACGCATAATAGAACGATGCCGAAGGTGTTGGAAAACCTCTCTTGCAAGCCTTATCTAAGGAACCGTCCGGTAAAATGACTTTGCAGCCAGATGCACCTGTCTCAGGATGCTCATCCATATATCGGAGCATCGTTTGAAAAGTATCTGGCTGTACAATGGTATCCGAATTAAGGAGCAGAATGTAACGACCGAATGCGATCTGCATTCCTTGATTATTCGCTTTTGCGAACCCTGTGTTGGTGAGATTGCGTATGATTTTCACATTA
Organism: Paenibacillus sp. GYB006; assembly: GCF_036577645.1. Lineage (NCBI taxonomy): Bacteria > Bacillati > Bacillota > Bacilli > Caryophanales > Paenibacillaceae > Paenibacillus > Paenibacillus sp. GYB006. The sequence continues at coordinate 8,616 of NZ_JARBDA010000003.1, forward strand.
GGAAACTGCTGTTCCACGGCTTCTACGGTTGCATCGGATGAATGATTATCTACCATAATAATTTCATAGCTATAGATGGTACTAGAAGCATAGACGGATGCGATACAATCTAGTGTCAGCTGCTTCGTATTATAATTGACGATGATAATGCTGAGATCCATATGAAAACTCCTGACAGAATATACTAATCTATTCGACAATTATAGCATAATCTGATTGATAATCCCCAAAATATCCTGACTTTTACTCTCTAGAACATTAATAGCTTTTTCATCATTCTACTTCATAAAGTAAAAGACGAAAAAGCTATATCTTCCTTTAAAGATTTTCAGTTTGTTTTAAACTGTACAAAAAGCTACGCATTCCCTCTCTCCATGATCTTAAATCTGACAACCCGTTTGTTTGAATAGAAATATGCTTCATTACTGAATTTCTAGGGCGCGGTGCTGGTCTAGGGAATCGCGAAGTATCACATGGTTCTAAAGAAGCTGTAACCTGAATACCTAAGATGTCTATCGCATCCTCTAAAATTGCTTTTGTGAATTCATACCATGTACATTCCCCACTGTTTGAAGCATGATAAATACCGTATTTTTCTGTTTTGATCAACTCAAACAGAAAATATGCTAGATCGACTGTATACGTTGGAGAGCCTTTCTGATCATTTACAACTTGTAAAAGCTCTTTTTCTTGACTTAACCTGAGCATTGTCTTCACAAAATTATTACCGTGCATGCCGTATACCCAAGAAGTACGGACGATAAAATAGCGGGTAGACAATGTCTGAGTTAAGATCTCTCCCGCTCTTTTGGACTTACCATAAATACTCTGCGGGTCCGTATTATCATATTCATGATAAGGTTCCTGAGACTGCCCATTAAAAACATAATCGGTACTAATATAAACTAATTTACATTGAACTCTTTCAGCTGCCACCGCTAGATTACGACTGCCTGTTGCATTGACTTTATAAGCACCTTCTACATCACTCTCAGCGGCATCTACTGCTGTATAAGCAGCTGAATGAATAATTACATCAGGCATAAATTCAGAAACAACCGCCTGACACTGTTCTTCATCTGTAATATCCAAGATGTTTCGATCACAAGCAAGAACTTTACAGTCCTTATTTTGCAGCAATAAAACGATGTCTTTTCCTAGCTGACCTGCTGCGCCGGTAACGAGTACTCTCATTTAATCGTCCCCCAGACGGCTCCCATATTGTTGGGTGTAGTATTCTTGGTAAGCGCCGGACTGAATTCGTGTCCACCAGTCCTTATTTGTTAAATACCACTGGATTGTTTCTTTAATTCCAGTTTCAAACGAGTGTTTTGGTTTCCATCCGAGTTCCTGCATCGTCTTGGTCGGGTCTATTCCATACCTGCGATCATGTCCCGGTCGATCCTGCACATACGTAATCAGTGACTTTGGTTTACCAAGTTCAGCGAGAATGGTCTCAACAATGTGTACATTGGTCCGTTCATTATTGCCTCCAATGTTATATACTTCTCCATTTCGCCCTTGATGAATAACCAGGTCTATTGCACTGCAATGGTCCTCTACATAAAGCCAGTCTCTGACGTTTAGTCCATCTCCATACACAGGAAGAGCTTTATCAGATAAGGCGTGAGAGATCATAAGAGGAATTAGTTTCTCTGGGAACTGGTAAGGACCATAGTTATTAGAGCATCTCGTAATGTTTACGGATAGACCAAAAGTCTCGTGATACGCTCTTACAAGCAAATCTCCACCTGCTTTACTCGCAGAATAAGGACTGTTTGGGGCAAGAGGTGTCTCTTCCGTAAATAATCCTGTTGCTCCAAGGGAACCATATACCTCATCTGTAGAAACCTGTACAAACTTGCCAACGTTATATTTCTTCGCTGCATCTAGTAATACCTGCGTTCCTAGCACGTTTGTTTTAACGAATACGTCGGGTTCCAGGATACTACGATCTACGTGTGATTCTGCTGCGAAATTCACAACCACATCTATATCTTGTTGCATCAGTTGTTCTATCGCTTGTGCATCTGTAATATCTACCTTAACGAAGGTGTGTTTAGGGTTGTGTTCAATGGATTTTAAGTTCTCGAGATTTCCTGCGTAAGTGAGTGCATCGACGTTGATAATTTCATAGTCAGGATGCTGTTGCAGCATGAAGAGAACAAAGTTGCTTCCGATGAATCCGGCTCCCCCGGTGACGAGTAATTTCATATTGGCCTCCTACTCAAAGTTATACTCAGCATTAGCTAATATTGGGTGTTTTTGATCTTTATCTGAAAGAATAGGCTGACTTGTTGGCCAATCAATATTCAGTGCAGGGTCATTCCACAGTATCCCTCTGTCGTTTTCCGGTGAATAATATTCATCTACTTTATAGAGAACTTCTGTATTGGGAACTAGAGTACAGAATCCGTGTGCGAAGCCCTTAGGGACAAGCAGCTGACGTTTGTTATGCTCACTAAGAATGACTCCTACCCACTGTCCGAAAGTGGATGAGTTAGTGCGAATATCTAAGATCACATCATAAATAGCACCCGATATGACACGCACGAGTTTAGTTTGCGCTTTTGGATTTAATTGATAGTGTAATCCACGTATAACTCCCGGCTCTGCAGAGAGCGATTGGTTATCTTGGATAAATTTATAATTAATTCCGCTCTGCTGAAAAATATCTTCATTGTAGCTCTCCATAAAAAAACCTCGGTTGTCCCCATGGACTATGGGTTCAATGATATTTGCACCTTCAAGTTGTAAAGAACTAACCTTCAATGTTAATCCTCCTTTCTATAACTTTAATTTTCCGAATTCTTCACTAAAAACAAGATCTTTCGCCAAGTCGTTAGCTTTTGCTAGTGAGGCATGCGTTCCCGCATCTGTCCACCAGCCTTTGAGTATATCGAACGATAATTCACCTAACTCAATATATGCATTGTTAACGTCTGTGATTTCCAATTCGCCTCGTGCAGAAGGTTTTAACGTTTTCACTATATTAAACACACGATGATCGAACATATAAATGCCTGTTACTGCATAATTACTCTTCGGATTTTTCGGTTTTTCTTCTATGGATATAATGCGATTATTTTCGAGTTCAGCAACACCAAATCGTTGCGGATCAGATACTTCTTGAAGTAGTATTCTGGCTCCAAACTTTTGTTCACGAAAATTATCAACGTATAATCTAATATCATCTTCGAACACGTTGTCACCTAGAATAACAACCATCTGGTCTTCTCCTACGAAATGCTCAGCTAGATCTAGCGCTTGTGCAATACCCCCAGCTTCGTCTTGTACTTTATATGTAAATGAGACATCCATCTCACGACCACTGCCTAAAAGACTTACTACGTCACCCATGTGTTCTTTACCTGTTACGATAAGAATATCTGTAATATCTGATTCTTTAAGTTTGTTAATGCTATAAAAAATCATTGGATACTTACCTACAGGCAATAAATGTTTATTAGTTACTTTAGTTAAAGGATAAAGTCTTGATCCTGTACCTCCAGCTAATATGATGCCTTTCAATGCGAACCCTCCAATATCAATTAAATAAATAATTTTTGCTATACTCTTTTCCAAATAATAAGTCATATTGTATTAATTTATAGTCTTCTTCTGTGATACTATCTATCTCTCGCTTGTTCTCTCCTTCAGCATTAATGTTGATGGTTTTAGAAATTGCAGAGTACTTATTATTTATACTAGATAGGAATTCATAATACTTAGGCTTTTCTAACCCAGTTAGTTCGTATATATAAGGCAATAAAAAAGTGGGGCTAATACCGTTTATATTAATATCTTGATTAACTTCGAGTCCAAAATTTCTCCATATTAGTAGAGGGGTGCTTTTATGCAACCTCTCATTTTCCAAAGAGTCCTCAGCACCAAAATCGAGCTGATTATAAACGTTTGCACCTAAATTCGGTAAATGATCACCGAAATATACCACTAGAGAAGGTTCCTCCAAATTATCCAATAAATATTTAAGTGAATCCTCTGCTTCTTTTATACCTTGAGAATAAATCTCGAGTGCTTCTTTTGCATCTACCCCAATTTCACCCTGAACATTAAAACTAGAATCATATTTTGCATCATAGTTATATGGTGAATGATTTTGCATAGTTATTGCATAGACAAAAGCCGGTTCTTTGCTTTCTTCTATCTCATTAAGTATTTTCCTTGAAACGTCTTTATCAGAAATATATAGTCCTCTTCGTTCAGGCTCTTTGAAATCACCTTCAGAAATAAATTTGTCAAACTGAAAATGACTATAAACATTTTTTCTATTCCAAAACCATTCAACATATGAATGTATTGCTAAAGTTTTATAACCATACTTTTTCAAGTTTGATGGTAAAGAGGGGAAATCTCTATTTATATACTGTTGATAAGGCATAGAACCTTCTGGAAGGTATTTCATTGATAATCCAGTTAAAGCTTCAAATTCTACGTTTGATGTACCACCTCCGAATTGGGGTGAAATAAGCCAACCGGAAAAGTAATTCGTTTTTGAAGAAACAGAGTGAATAAAAGGCAGAGGATCTTGAGAAAATTTTATGTTTTTTATAATAGTTGGATCCCAGAAAGCTTCGTTCATAACATAAATTATATTAGGAGTTATTTTTTCATTATCTATATTGGCATTTTCACTCTGTTGTGGGTTTATCTTATCTACAATACTTAATATTTTTTCTCTATTATAATTCTCTGGTGCCAAAACGATTGAATTAGGTACATTTAAAGTAAAACTCAAAAGAACTCCATTTTTTTCGTAATTTGAAGATTGATCCCAAACCATATTTTCTATTCCTAGATCACTTAAAAGATTTTTCGAAAAATTAAATTTAGTATTAAAGCTTATTGTAAGAATTACAAAACTAGATATGATAATGGTAATTGCTCTAAATATCATTGATAATCTAATCTTCGGAACTAGTTTTATTATAAAAAAGACTGCTAAAAAAAAGATAACCATCATGAAAAATAATAAGGTAACATTAATCTCCTTTATCATGGCTGGGAGCAAATTAGTTAATTGCTTAGCAAATAATAAATCCCAAGGAAAAAAAGGCTCGTTTAGAAACTCTAATTTGTAAAAGTGTATTGAAGTAAAGATTAAAATAAATGGAACATATATTACTATCCCAATTTTGAAAGATGAGATTGATATAATAAATAAGAACAAAGATAAGTGAATTACATAGTTCATAGCTAGTGAAGTTTTGTTTTCAGTCATCCAAGAGAAAAATTCAGCTAGAGTTCCTTTAACTGACCATTCCATTAATAAAAGCGACAAGAACGGAATGATTAACATCACTATAAAAATTATAGCCTTTCCTTTGTTAATTGATCTTATTTTATTGGTGTTAGACATTTGTGTAAACTCCTCTACGATGTTGTATTACCAAAATTTTTTAACGTAGTAAGTAAACAAAATATTATCATTTACTTACAAAAGGATCTTTACATTTTCTCTACAATTTCTTTCACTTTTTGTGATGTTCCCTTTTTAGCAATAAGAAGAGCATCAGAAGTATCGACGATAATTAGATCGTTGATATTAACAGTAGCTATTGTCCTTGATTCAGATAGAATCAAGTTTCCATACGAGTTCAGACCAACATGTTTATCTGATATCGTATTGAGATGCTCGTCCTTAGGCAGTTCTTCATACAGCGCTTCAAAACTGCCTAAGTCAGACCAACCTATATCAGAAGGTACCATCTTCACATTATAGCTATTTTCCATAACTGCATAGTCAATACTATTAGAAGGAATAAGCTCCATGAATTCTCTATTGATCCTTATTGTTTCATGATGCTGATGAGATTCTTCAAAAGCTTTTACCGAACTATTATAGATATCTGCTGCGTGTAGTTTTAATTCGCTGAGGAAGACCCCTGCTTTAAACATAAACATCCCACTGTTCCAATAATAGTTACCTCTACTTAAATACGTTTCCGCAGTACTCTTATCTGGTTTTTCTTTAAAAGAGATAACATCGTTTCCATTAGCCTCAATATATCCATACCCTGTTTCAGGATAATGAGGAGTTATACCAAATGTAACTAGATCACCCTTCTGCGCTAGCGATTTAGCTCTAAGTACACATTTTGAATATTCTATTTCATTTTTAACAATATGGTCAGAAGGTGTTATTAAGACTAATTCATTCTCATCGATTGAAAGACACGCAAGTGCTATAGCAGGTGCAGTATTTCTACCAATAGGCTCTAATATAAATTTTTCTACAGTTACATTGATTTCTCTCATGTGATCTAAAGCCAGAAAATAATGATCCTCGTTTGAGACAACTAAAGTCTTATCACAATGACTTTGGTTTCGTTGTATTGTCTTTTGAAATAATGAGTAATTCGAAGTAATTTTTGTAAATTGCTTCGGGTATGACGCTCGTGACAAGGGCCATAATCTTGTACCATTTCCTCCACATAAAACTACATTTATCATATATTTATCTCCTATTTTCCCATATCAAGTTCAAGAACCCCTTGAGCCGCCTTCACCGTAAAATATTTCTTAATGTATTCTCCCGAGGAAACAGAGTAGGCTCTCCAACTTGACTCATTATTATAAATATCAACAACTGCCTTTCTGAAATCTTCGGAAGATTCAGCGATCGCCATTGTCTCCTTATAATCAAAGAGTCCTTCAGCTCCGATTAAAGTTGTAACCACAGGAACTTGATAATTTAATGCTTCAACTACTTTACCTTTCACCCCTGCACCAAAACGAAGGGGCACTATAACTACGCGACACAACTCGTAGTATCTTTCTAGCTCTTCATCGGAAATATAACCGGTCACAAGTATACTCTCTGAGCTTCTCTGTTTTATATCATCAGGAGGGTTTGAGCCGACAATATGGAGTCTAATATCCGGAATATTTTCTTTTATTTGAGGGAATATCTCATCTATAAACCAGTTGACCGCATCATAGTTTGGCTTATGATTAAACCCTCCTACAAAGAGAAGATCCTTCCTATCTTTATATTCTGGTATCGAGTGACTTTCTCCATACAATTCTTCATACGGATATAGTGGTATATTTCTAATTGTTTTCTCAGGAAATTGTCTTGCTAAAACTTCTTGTTCATAAGAACCAACAACATGTATAACATCTGCTAATTTAAATAATTTGAACTCCATTTCTTTCCATTCCTCTGAAGACCTTAGAAGAGCTGGATTTTGCGTTAATTCATAATTTCTTAGCTCTCGAAGGTAATGAAGGTCATGTCCAAAGTAGATAACTTTGGCTTTAGTATATTTCTTAAATATCTCCATGTATTTAATAGAAATATGAGGACGATTTAAATAAACATAATCAAAATACTTTCCATTTTCTTTAATCCATTGGTTGATATTTTTTGCGTAGAGGTCACCATATATAACCTCTACTCCGAGTTGTTGAAGTGTACAAGTGTACGGCTCATGCCGATAAAAGTTGTCCCCTATAAAAATGACATTATATCCCATCGATACCATTAATTTAATGTAGAAATAAGTACATCTGCCTCCAGCATCTTTATCATAGTGAGGTACATAGTGATCTACCATAACGACAGTTTTCTTGTATCTACTTCGATCTCTGGCCCAAAACACGTGCTCAGAGTTAGAGAAGTTTTCTTGTGTCAGAGTGTTTTTCCATTTGTCCAGGAACTTCTTTTTGTTTTCCACTTGGTACATTTTCACTCCACTATTTGTGTCCGTTCCATGAGAAACACCTTCAAAATGAACGATCACAGATTGTGGTTGAAATATCACTCTATATCCTAATCTCCTTATCTCAAATGCCAAATCTGTATCTTCAAAATAAGCAGGTACATATCGTTCATCAAAACCACCTAGCTGTTCCCATAGGTTCCTCCGAATTAGAATCGCAGCTCCAGAAATATAATCGACTTCTTTCACATAATTAAATTCAGATTGATCAGGATCACCCAATCGTCCATAATTCCAACCACTCGCATCATTCCAAATAATTCCCCCAGCTTCTTGCTGGCGTCCGTCTGGATAAACTAACTTTGATCCCACCATACCAACTGTTTCATCTGTTTCAATTATTCTAAGAAGAGAGTCAAGCCAACCAACTTGTACATTAGTATCATTATTAAGAAAGAAAATGTATTTCCCTTTAGCATGTTTAGCAGCATTATTACAATTCAATAAAAAACCTCTGTTTTCCCCGTCTCGTACTACCCTAATATTAGATATATAATTGTTTACCTTCGTTGTTTCATCCGTCGACATATCATCAGCTATAATTATTTCAAATGGAATATTCTCTGTATTCTCTTTTATGGAAGCTAAACAGGAATAGGTATAATCCCATTGGTTATACACTGGAATAATTATGCTTACTAACGGGTCTTCGGAACTTTCGAATTCTATATGATTAAACTCTTTGTTTTTATACAGTTTCAACTCGGTAGCTTCACCTTCAGAGTGTCTTTCCATATAATTATTAATTCTGTTCTCCAACTGTTTTGAATCTTCTGATTTCATGTAATATTCAAGTTTTTTCACGTTCTCTTTATTTAACTTACTAAACATTAATTTTGGATTTCTTACTGTGTTTGCCAACAATTTAAATAAAACTTTACGTTTACTATTTTCTGGAATTAATTTATCTCTAAAACTATAATAAACTCTTAATAACTTCCATCCCTCTGAATTATAAATTTGATTTAGTCTTCTTTCTTGCTCTAGGAGAAGTTGAACATGTCCATTCAGATTTTGAATTTCCTTTGTATAGGAAAAAATCAAATTTTTGTTTTCATTGATTTCATGCTCACTCTCTTTATTAAATCTTAAGGATTTCTCCTTTTCAGCCTCTAACTTTTGTTTATATAATTTCACCTCGTGTTCTGATTTATCCAAAGATGCTCCCAATCTTTCTAGCTCGGAGTATTTATACCGAAGAAATTTCAACTCCTTATCAAGAACTTTAATATGTTCATTTCTTTCTTGTATCTCATCTTGTAATTTATTGATCCTATCATTCATGAATGTATATTTTCCTGTGTTTGTTTTTATTGAGAAAAGTGTTGGTATACTCGTCTGATCCGTATCAGAGCAAACAGCAATCATATATTTTTCTTGGAGAATATCATTTCCTAAATTCAAATTTATATAGTTATCCTGTGAAACAGAATCAATTATTGAAGCTACTTCAAATCTCTGTGAGTAAACTATCGTATTAATAAAATGTCTATCTAGTAAATTCACGAACTGTTCTTTGTATAACTCATTTTTGTGAAATGGATTAATATAATTATATAGATCACTGTAATAAAGCTTGTTAGGTGTTGAAATAACTAAAATCCCCTCGTCTTTTAACACCCTTTTTATTTCTTTTATAAAGATCTGTTGGGTATCCGCGTCTACATGCTCTAATGTTTCAAACGAGACAACCACATCCATTGATTTATCTTCAAAAGGAAGGTTTTCAATAGAAGATGTAATAAACTTAACCTTCTCATTCCCATACTTATCTACAGCATGCTTTATTGATTTATTATCAATATCAACTCCGACTACAGTTGTTGCTGTCGAGGATAACATATGCGTACCATAACCTTCGCCACAAGCTGCATCTAACACTATCTTATCTTTTACAAGTTCTAAAACAGCTTGATATCTTTGAGTATGTTCTAGTTCGAGTTCTCTATCATCAAAACCTGGTATAAACCTCTCTCCTGTAAATTCCACAATTCTCCCCTACTTTCTATCTAAGGCTGAAAATGTTACGCCCTCGAGACAAATAACACCGCTTAATGTTTCATAACTTTTAGGAAGTACCTCCACTATTAAAGCATCATGCACCCAACTGTGTTGTTTATGATCTTCTTGTGATCCAGAAGCTATTGCCGGTGATATTGTATATTGACCATGATTAAGGCTTGGAAAATCAAATTCGAAACCAAATACATAACCTGATCCTATCTGAATAGTGTCTAATTGCTCACCCAACACAAAACTATTAGTCTGAGTAATAATAGTCCCTAATCTATCTTTAATTGTAAACCCAATTATTGGACTGTTTATTGATTGAAACACATTAAGACGAATTAACACTCTGATCTTATCCCCAGCCTCAACAATGCTTACCTTTCTATTAAATAAAACATCTATGATGGACATTCCTGTTATTAAGGCTGAATCATCTCCCATAATATCTAATTCGGTAGATAGCTCATCAATATCATTTCCATAATTCATATCATTTTCTTTACTGAGAGACTCGTTATAATCATAACTTTTAAAATTAGCACCTATCATAAATGCTTGATATCTCTTGGAAATTTCTTTTGGTGTACCTTCACCGACCAGTCTACCTTCATTAATCCAAATAACTCTGTCGCAATATTTATTAATTACAGACATATCATGAGATACAACAATGATTGTTTTGCTTTTTTTTAATTCATCAATCTTCCGATAACATTTTTGTTGAAATCTTAAATCACCCACACTCAGTGCTTCATCTACTATTAAAATATCCGGTTCTACATTTATTGCTACTGAAAAAGCAAGTCTTACAAACATGCCACTTGAATATGTTTTAACAGGTTGGTGTATAAAATCACCAATGTCCGCAAATTCTAATATTTCTTCTAATCGGGATTCCATCTCTTTATGAGAAAATCCCATAATTGTCCCATTCAAATATATATTCTCTAAGCCAGTTAGATCCGGATTGAATCCTGCACCTAATTCTAGTAAAGCAGATATTTTTCCGTTTATTAGGATATGTCCAGAAGTTGGCGTTAATACACCAGTTATAATTTTTAATAAGGTTGATTTTCCAGATCCATTTTTACCAACGATACCAATGCATTCGTTCTTGCTGACAGAAAATGAGACTCCATTTAACGCATTGAACGAATCATGCAACTTTTTTCTAGTTATCGCTTCCTTAAGACGATCTGTAGGCTTTTTATATAACTTATATTCTTTTGAGATCTGGTCTGCTATTACAGCTAACTTATGATCCATATCAACTACTCCTTATAATACATCCGCGAAATGTGGCTTCAGCTTCTTAAATATTAAATATCCAATAAAACAAGTGAGTAAAGTAACAACCCAAAAGTATATCGTTAACGTCGGTTCCTCCCAGAACCATTGCTTGTATATGAACGCGTTTCTATAACCATTTGTGATATAAAACATTGGGTTCAACTTAAATAGGAAATGTAAGTTTTCCGGAATCATGTCTAAAGAATAAAAAATAGGTGTTAGCCAGAAACCAAATTGCATGAACATAGAGACTATTTGAGATACATCTTTAAGAAACAAAACAAGTGCACTGGTAATCCAAGATATCCCAATTATTAAAACGATACTAGCAAAAAGATAATATATAAACTGTAGATGATATAGACTAAAATCAAAGCCATAAAATGAAAACATAACAAACAGAAAAATTATAAAAAACAAATGAACAAATAAAGCCGAAGCTATCTTCACTAGAGGAAGAATTTCTAGCTTAAATACTATTTTTTTAACTATAAAACTATTTTCTATGATCGAATTAGTAGATGACTGTACACCATCAGAGAAGAAATTCCACGGTATTATTGCACACGAAAGCCATAATATAAAAGGCACGTCACTTACAGGTGTACTCCGAAAACCCACTTGAAAAACAAACCAAAAAAGTAAAAGTGAAATTAATGGTTGAATGAATGCCCATATAATCCCTAAATAAGAACCCAAGTATCTTTTTTTGATATCATTCTTAGTTAGGTCAACAAACAGGCTGTATTTATGTTTGAATTCTATCAGCATAATCTTCCTCAAATCTCTTATATAATATATGAATCTCTGAAGAGTAAGTTTGCAATAACCAAAGTACAAGTTTCAACTGACTGGGTGATATGCTAAAATAATGTCGTATCTACTAGAAAAGGAGAATTCTACCTTGTCAAATCCAGTATACGGCAATACTACTAAAACAAAAGGTAGTATTAAGCCGAAGAATCAACGATCTATGCTTGAATGGCTCCTTGTTGGAGGCCTTGTTTTGTTCCTGATCTGGGCACCGTTCCAGATTGCTTTGTTTAACGGTCAGATGTTGAATTTCGAAAAGCCTCTCTATTGGGCTGTCCTTATCTCCACCCTGCTCATGTTCCTATGGATCGCAAACTATTACAAAGTGATTAAGCTAGAAACGCAGAGAGATTGGCTTCTTGTAGCTGTCTTACTGTTACCTCTGACTTATGTACTTTCTCTTATCTCAGCAGCATCCGAATATCTAGCAATGAATATGATACTTATCCAGTGCATTTATACGGTGATTTTTGCCATTGCAGTGGTTATTCTCCAAAACAAACAAATTAATCATATCATACATTTGGCAATTTTGGGGATTTCGTATGTTATTGTCGGATTTGGTCTAATGAACTGGCTGGGTGCATCCCATTTAGCCGCAAATTTAGTCGGATGGTTTACGGGTGCTGTCCAGAATGGAATATATGTAGATGCTGTTATGGTCGATTCCAACGGACCGCGGCTTACATCGGTATTTCAATACGCAAATACATATGCAGCTTTCCTTATGGCTCTGCTATTTGCATCCATCTTTAGTTTGGTGAAATCAAAGAAATGGATTGGCCAGTTAACTCACAGCTTCATGCTTGTGTCCATTATTATCTCGTTACTACTTACGTTATCGAGAACAGGACTTGTCTTGTTGCCAGTTGTTTTTGTAGTACTTTTGCTCTTCTTAAAACCAGCAAAACAAATTTTATGGATTATATATTGCCTTATAGCTGGAGGGGCTACGATTGCCGTACTTAATCCAATTACGACAGCGGGTCTGAAGCTACACGAAGAATATTCTACCTCCGTTGCTTTAGACGGTTGGATGCGCCTTTTAGTTGCATCTATTATTACAGCGGTCCTTGCGTGGGTTATCCAAAAGTATCTGGCACCTCGCCTGACGAATGGTGTGCAGTACTGGGCAAACCGAAAATATTCAAATTTATGGATTCCGGTAGGTTCTTCTGTAATTGCAGGAGTTGTTGGAGGTTTACTTTTAGGAACTGGAATGAAGAGTATTTTGCCGCAAAGTATTCAGATTAGACTTGAGAACATTAACTTTAACCAGCATAGTGTGCTTGAACGTTTTACTTTTTATAAAGATGCGATGAAACTACTCGGTGATTATCCGATCATTGGTGCGGGCGGGGGAGCTTGGGCTACGCTGTATGAAACATATCAGAATAACCCATACACGAGCCGTCAGGCTCATAACTTTTTCATGCAATATCTTGTGGAAGTCGGTATTATAGGTTTCATCATTTTTATGAGCTTTATGATTTTCATTATTTATAAGTATGTCAAAGGATATATCCGGTCCTCGGAAGAGAATAGAGAGTCACATTTCCTATATTTCATTATTACTTTCTCTATTCTTACTCACAGTATTTTGGACTTTAATATGAGTTATGTATTTATGGGAATCCTCGTATTCCTAGGTTTAGGCGGAATGGCTACGGTTATGGATAATAAACCGGTGAAAAAACTCCGTTTTACAGGTGGTGGATCGCGGTATATGTACCTTGGTGTTGTAGGGGTCTTGTCTATCATCGTAATGTTTACCTCGGTACGTTACTTGCAGTCTAGCTATGCTGCATTAGAAGCACAACAAGTTGCACAAAACAGCCAATCTTTCGAAGAAATTAAATCAGCTTTGGATAAAGATTTATCTATACGTAAAACACATCCTGATTCATTGCAACTTATGGCCGAAATTTATCAGCAAGTCTATATTCAAACTCAAGACGAACAATTTTACAATGAGGGCATAGCTTGGCTGGAACGCGGAATTGCTGCAGAGCCTTATAACAAAAATATGTTGAAGCAACAGATTTCCCTTTATCAGGCTAATGGAGAAAATGAGAAAGCTTTTGCCATTCAAAACGAAAAAGCCAAAAATTTCAACTGGGATATCACCTGGTATGAAACACTGATTAGCCAAGCTCACGATTTTGGATATCAGGCACTCGGGAATCAAGATAATGAGAAAAAGGAAAAGTATTTCAAAGCAGGGCTAGATGCATACGAACATGTGAAACAAGGAATTGAACATTTAAAAACATTGCCTGAAGGACAGTTACAAGGTAGAGCATTTGAAATCACGCCTTCCATCGCCCTAAGTGCAGGTAAAATTGAATTTATGCAGAATCAGCCTGCTGAAGCTGCATCAACACTGAAACAAGGACTCAAAGAAGATATGAGCGACCCAACCAATCAAGAAGTTGCTAGATGGTATCTCGCTTCCTTACAAAAAGCAGGGCAGACAGACGAAGAGATAATGAATCAACTCATTGCTGTTCAGCCCGAAGCAAAACAACAAGTGGATCAATTGGCTAATGTCAATTTCTAAGGAAAATAATTTTATCCTTATATCATCAAAAAGGACGATCTCAGTCAGTAAATGACTATAGATCGTCCTTTTTTAGTTTCTGTAGCAGACGGAGACTTCTCCTCACTTACATGAGAGTCCTCACCTCTGTTTATTAGAGATAACTTATTTATTTCACCAACTGACCGCGAGTTACACCCAGCTGATTCGTTGCTTTAAGTGTCTTCCATACCTGTGTACCGCTGATCTCTCCACACAGGGCACGGTTATATAGATCAATGACTTCGCGTACTTGCTCTGGAGTTTCTTCCAGGAACTCGACACGGTAACGGGATACGCCCAGATCCATGAAGTTGGTCAGGTATTCAGCACCGGACTGTTCAATTGCATTATACACCGTGTTACGGCAGCCTTCATCAACACGAACCGGATGGGACATGCCGATACGGTCTTGCAATGACACACTGTGATCTTCACAAGGACGACCGCAGTTTGTATAGTCTGTTCCTTCACTAAGGAATGTGCAATATACACAATGTTCCGTGTGGAACATTGGCAAATGCTGATGAATAACGACTTCCATTTTATCTGTCTGCGAACGTTCAAGCAGATCGACCATTTGCTGAATATTCAGGTCATAAGATGGTGTAACATAATCGCATCCTGACTCTACGAATAGCTCAACTGCTTTGTGGTTGGCAATGTTCAAAGAGAAATCACCAATCAGTTCCGGATGCTCTGCATCTGGATTCTCCATCCGATGACGAAGGTAGAAGTATAGCGCACCTGTATTACGAACCAGCACAGCATCAGGCTTCAGACGCAGGATATTGTTATGGTACCCATTCTCGCCTGGCATATGAATACGCGGTGTAGCGAGTGCAATTTTTTTACCAGCTGCGTGAACCATCTCAACTGCTGCAGGGAATTGCTTGATGAACTCGAAATCGGCATAAATCATGCCAACGCCTGCTTCAATCGCTGCTTCCACTTGTGGAAGACTGCGGCAAAGTGCGGTAAGTTCCGCCTCGCCACGTTTTACAGGTGCTGCAGGAGTAGCCGCATCGCCATACACTTCCACTTCCCGTTTCACGTAGACAGGAGGTTTCGGACGTTCGCCAACGAGTAAATCCACCGCACGGCGGCGAATACTGTTTAGCTCACGCATGGGTACGATAACGTCTCCGTGAAGCTCTACATCAAGTTTCTCCAGTTGGTACACGGTACCGCCAAGACGTCCAAATTGCTCTTCGAGCAATTCACGGTTCATCGGGCGCTTCTTAGCAATCTCCAGTTCGAGTTCGGAGTTCACATGAACGGTTGTACCTTTCTGCACATCGGTCCAAGTCGTCTCAAGCAAACCACCTGGGCGTCCGACAACACTGACATGTACAGGGAAGACCCGATATGGTTTTTCCGTCTCATAGCTTTGACGCAGACGCTTGTCCAGCGCTGGATCGTTGGTTTTCCAGATCCGATCCCCTTCATGCAAACGACGCAAATCTACATCACTGCGGCCAGGTACGATATCAATAATCCAACCTTCGCCAGCTTCGCCTTCAATCTTCACACCTTGTCTACGGATATCGTATACACGTCCGCCTTCTTCACGTTGTGTTGGATCTCCTGCATCAAATACAATTCCGTCTCCACGTTTCAGCGGAGCTTCAATCTTACATACAACACCATCACGCAAAATCTTCTCTACACGCCCAAGATATACACCGCGGCTTTTTGGGAAGGTACCATCAACCAATTTCTTATTGTTCGTTCCTTCCAGGAAACCATGGGTAAATCCACGAGAGAAACTTTGCTGAAGTTCACGAATTTCTTCTTTACTTACGGGATTCTCAATTCCGTCAAAATATCCATCAATCGCTTTACGGTATTTGCTGACTACGTTTGCCACATATTCAGGCGTCTTGAGTCGTCCTTCGATTTTGAAAGAAGTTACTCCTGCTTCAATCAGTTCAGGCATAATATCAATCGCAGCAAGATCCTTAGGAGATAGCAGATAAGCTACGTCGCCCATCGGTTTTTGCTCTCCATCTACCATCAGATCATAAGGAAGACGGCAAGCCTGGGCACATTCCCCACGGTTGGCGGAACGTCCGCCCCACATCTCAGAAGTCAAACATTGACCTGAGTAGGAGACACAGAGCGCACCATGCACGAATACTTCCATCGGCAAACGCGCTTGCTCCCCAATTTTTTGAATTTGCTTGAGGTTATTTTCCCGTCCAAGTACGACACGTTCTATATCAAAAGGTTTCGTGAATTCAACCGCTTCAGGCGAGGTAATGGTCATCTGTGTTGACCCATGAATCGGGAAGTCCGGAGAAATCTCACGGATCAATTTTACAAGACCGAGATCCTGAACGATAACCGCATCTACCCCTGCATCTACACAAGCGTCCACGAGTTCCTTCGCATCACGAAGTTCATTCTCAAATACCAATATATTAAATGTCAAAAATCCTTTTACGCCGTAGCTGTGCAAATACGCCATAATTTCAGGCAGCTCTTCCATACGGAAGTTATTCGCTCTTGCCCGGGCATTAAATTTCTCAACACCAAAAAATATCGCATCCGCACCATTCGCAACCGCGGAACGCATACAATCCCAATCACCGGCAGGAGCAAGCAGCTCCACATCTTCTCTTCTTAATGCTTTAATATCCATATATCCTCCTAAACCCGTATAAGCCACGGGTTGCAATATAAAACCGAAACCTTGTATTCGTCCTTACTCCATACGATTAGTGTAGCCAATCTATGAAACAACTATAATAGTGTATCAAATCCACTCTCTTTCCTCTACCACTTCCTGAAAAAACCGATAAATAAAATAACTTTTAAAGTCTCATATGGTGCACATAAAAAAAGCAGTAAACAGATTTCTCCGCCTACTGCTCATTCACGAAACAACTTATCTTTATTCGTTAAAAGAGAATGATTTCAGTGCATGATCCAGCGCATTCTTTTGAACCTCTGTACGATTGGCATCATTCATGACGCTTGTTATGGTATACGTAACTCCTTTATGTTCGAACAGAATTTGTTTCCCTTGATGCGGAACTCCATTCTCTACCTCATGATAGGTAAATGATGTGGCGGGTTGTCCTGCAAAGGTGATGCTTTCGGTTCCCACTAAGCGAAAATCCTTCCGGCTTTTCCCTGCCTCTGCATAGGATTCCTTCATCTGACTTACAGCCAGTTCCACTGAGATCTCTTCGTTTGTCTGAATAGAAAAATATCCACCCGTGAATTGATAAGATATTTTAGATTTCTCAT
This sequence comes from Paenibacillus sp. GYB006, assembly GCF_036577645.1. Lineage (NCBI taxonomy): Bacteria > Bacillati > Bacillota > Bacilli > Caryophanales > Paenibacillaceae > Paenibacillus > Paenibacillus sp. GYB006. The sequence continues at coordinate 26,307 of NZ_JARBDA010000003.1, forward strand.
ATTGGTCTTGAAGCGGTGTCCAAAAGCGTGGAATGTCCAGTGAGTATCCATATTTTTTGGAAGAGCGTGTTACGGACTTGGTTTTATCGATTAAATAAGGATCTTCACCCAATCGTCCAAAATTCTCAGTCACGGTCTCAAAATCAATCTCAAGAGACTTCAAAATCGAATCAAACCGTTCCATCTCTTCTTCTGCTTTTTTCGGGACCGCGTATTCTAGATAATACCGATACCCTTTTTCCTGAATCAGCACGTTATATTCTGTCGTCCATCCATCTCCGAAGTTATACTCAAACTTGTTAATTTGTGCATCTTTCCCTGCCACTTTCACTGTATAGGAATCAATCTCACGGTAAGCATCGGTAACAAACACATCTTTCATCCATTTCGCCAGCTGATCGCTCCAATCTTTGACCGAAGCACCCTGCGGGGCAGAAGTGACTTGCAAAGAAAGATGGGTTCCCTTTTTGCTCTCATACACCATGCTTTGATTATCCTTACTCCACTCAGCAGGCACCGTGAGTCCAATACCATAATCTTGGTTATAGGCTGTTGTCATCCCGTCTTCTACCGTCGATAAATCTTTTACCGAACGATCTGACGTGTTAAATGATGTTTTGAATGAGTTCAGCAAAGGGGCATATTTTTGGAGATCTTTATAGTTGCTTGCTTCGTTATCTGAAAAATATATTTCATATAAGCGCCCATTATCATAGTATTGTCTAACTTCCCAGAATACACCCTCTGTATCCTTTGTAACGATACGGGCATAAGGAGTAGGTGCGTTCGGATAAGCTTCCCGGTCCATGACCGTCTCGCCCATGCTTTTGGCTTCCTGAACCAGCTGCTGCAGCATATCGTCTGCATCAAGCTTCACTTCTTCCGCATTCACAAGAATTTCAAAATAATAGGCACCTTCGGCATCCATAAAGTTGATATAATCTTCACTTTCATCATAAGAACTGCCGACAACAAGTCCAGTTGGGTAATTCATAGACCATCCATAGTAACTGTTTCCTATTTTCGTTTTCCCTACATCAGCGTCAATCCCATCTTCTGATGTTTCTTGATTGGCATCCTCATTATCATTTCCTTTGAGACGAACAACAAGCTCACCGCTTTCGTTCTTCTGAATACTCGCTCCAAGACCTTGCGCAACAGGACGCAGCGGCACCATGAGTACCCCTTGCTTCATTTCCGGAGCAGCGCTCATCTCTACCTTCTTACCATCAATCCAGGCTGTAGAACTGCCAATAGTTAACGCTACGGTATGAGGTCCATCCATAATCTTAACGACATCAGTACCGCTCAGCTTAATTTGACTGTTGAACGTCTTTTTAAAAACACCCAGTGGCACCATCAACGTGCCTTTTTGAATATAAGGTTTGTTAATGCTCTGTTTCTCTCCATTTATAGCCGCAACCGTGCTACCTACTTTTACTCTAAGCTCTTCCGTATGATTAGCTTCAGCAAGCATGGGAACAGCTCCGCCAAAAGCAAGCATCCCTGTAAGCAAAAAGGTAGCCACGATCTGTGCCGATCTTGAATTATTCAATCTATCTTCTCCCCATTCTTCGGTTAAAAATCAGATTCCTCTTCTTCGTTATATACTTCCGTTTCACCTTGGGTAAGAACGACCTGCCTTGACACAATATCTCCGCCCGACTGCATGAGCAGCTTCACTTTTTGCCCGGGTAGGTAACCTTTGAGCAGTTCGTTAATGTCGACCACCGAAGTAACACGTTTACCGGCAATACTGTAGAGTTCATCCCCCTCTTTAATTCCTGCTTTCTTCGCTTCCTTGGTGAGAACACTTGTAATCGTAAGCGGATCTTCTGTCGGGAGGCCCACTATAGCAGACCAGCTTTCTTCGAGTTCTACTCCCAAGCTGGCGCGTTTAACCTCTCCATATGTGAAATAATGTTTAATTACATAATTAACGGTTTCTGCTGGTATAGAGAAACCTGTATTCTCTACGCCCAAAGCTGCAAATTTCATGGAATTAATGCCGACCACTTCACCTTTTAGATTCACGAGCGGACCGCCGCTGTTTCCTGGATTAATCGCCGTGTCACTTTGAATTAGCCGGTACGAACCATTTACTGCTCGGTTTAACCCGCTTACTACTCCGACCGTAGCCGAATTTCGCAATGAAAAAGATACCGGAGTTCCAATCGCAATAACGGTCTCTCCTACACGAGTCTGTTCTGAGGAACTTATGAATTTTGCTGCTTTCAGGGATTTCGCATTGATTTTGATCATAGCGATGTCACTTACAGGATCACTGTAGCTTTTGACAATCTTATAAGACTTCCCGTCTGACGTAACGACTACCGCTTCTGTCAGCCCATCGATCACGTGAGCGTTGGTTACAATCCATCCATTCGATTTAATAATCACGCCTGTCCCATGAGCTAGGTTATAACGTTCAGATCCCCCTGTCTCTCCGCCCTCTACAGCACGACCTATAATTCCCACTACAGAAGGGGATACGTTATCAATGACATCTGGCACCTGATCTTTCGCAGTATATATGTACTTTCCCGTTTTGCTATCGTATTTGCCAGTACCGCCTATTTTGGCAAGAACCTCTTTCGAATTAATATAAATTTGACCACCTTCTTGCTTCGCATCGAATGATACGCTCGCTGCGTTTACTTCTGATGTAAATACAAAGGTGGACGCCAGTAGGCATGCAGCTGCTGCCATACCAGCTGATCTGTATACGGGTTTCAATTCTTTCACCTGTTCCTCTCTCACTTCACTTATTTCTCTATCGACCTCTAGTTCAATGTATGTATGGTAAATCAGAAATCTATCCTTCTATGAAACTACTGAATTGCTGGATTCTATTTAAAATATGGGAATAAAAAACACCTTCCTTATAATTCAACGGAAAGTGTTCTTGAAATAATAAGGCTTTATTTAACTGAATCAATTTCATAACTCATTAAAACGATAAGTTTGTAACTATATATAGACAAATAGAACCATTTTGATCTATATATACTCCTGATTAAAGCAACTAAAGGTACTATGAAATTGATTCAACTAAGCCAATGCTTAATCATGGCATAATCTGTAATCAAAAAGACAAGCAGGCTGACGATCGTAAATCCAATGGCAAATAGGTTTTTCTTAGGTGCTTTTACCAAACGAACCAAGCCAATAAATATAATGATAGTAAACAAGATGACAAAAATATCAAAACCATTAAATTTCGTAGTTGCACCTGCAGCTTCTGCTAACAGCATAAATGCACCTCCTCTAGGTCGATTATCGTACACCGTACAAGCGTTTACACCTTCTTATATGTTATCTTCATAATCCAGGTTACGCAAGCCTTTTCATCCAAATAATTCAAAATAATCCAGTTTTCCATTTTCTCTACTTGCCCCCTGTCTTCTGAATGCACAAAAAAAGCAGAAAAGACGAATGTCTTTCCTGCTAGTTCCTATTATTTACGTGTGATGAAGTTCAAGCTTTTTACTGCGCTCTGTATCCCGTTCAAGAACCGGTTTGAGGTATTTCCCTGTGTACGATTCTTTGATATTCACGATCTCTTCAGGAGTTCCTGTACCAAGCAGCGTTCCTCCACCGCTTCCTCCCTCAGGTCCTAGATCAATAATGTGGTCAACGGTCTTGATTACATCCAGATTATGCTCGATCACAAGGACCGACTCTCCTGAATCCACAAGACGTTGCAACACTTTCAGCAAGCGATCAATATCATCGACATGAAGTCCTGTCGTAGGTTCATCCAAAATGTACATTGTTTTTCCTGTACTGCGGCGATAGAGTTCGGAAGCAAGCTTCACGCGCTGTGCCTCTCCTCCAGACAAGGTGGTAGCTGGTTGACCCAGCTTAACATAACCAAGACCTACATCCATGAGGGTTTGCATCTTCCGATGAATCTTCGGAATGTTTTGGAAAAACTCTGTTGCATCTTCCACTGTCATCTCAAGCACTTCAGAGATGTTCTTTGATTTATATTTTACTTCGAGCGTCTCACGGTTATATCGTTTCCCTTTACATACTTCACATGGGACGTAAACATCTGGCAAGAAGTGCATTTCAATCTTAATAATCCCGTCCCCGCGGCAAGCCTCACAGCGTCCCCCTTTAATGTTAAAGCTGAACCGGCCCTTTTTATATCCACGAAGTTTCGCTTCATTGGTCTGCGAGAACAGATCACGGATATCATCAAATACACCGGTATACGTGGCAGGGTTCGAACGCGGTGTGCGTCCAATCGGTGACTGGTCAATATCAATGACTTTATCAATATGCTCTAGTCCACGAATTTCTTTGTGTTGACCCGGACGTACCTTAGCCCGGTTCAGATCACGCGCTAGTGTCTTATACAGAATTTCATTAACAAGCGTAGACTTACCAGAACCGGATACACCTGTAACTGCCGTAAATACACCAAGTGGTATTTTTACATTAATGTTCTTCAGGTTATTCTCCTTCGCACCGCGGATCTCTAGAAAGCGATTATCGCCTTTGCGTCTCTCTGCTGGAACTGGAATGAACTTGCGTCCACTCAAATAACTGCCTGTCAGGGAGTTAGGATCTTCCATAATTTCTTGCGGTGTTCCTTGAGACATGACTTGTCCACCATGAATCCCGGCACCTGGGCCGATATCAATGATATGGTCGGCTGCCATCATGGTGTCCTCATCATGTTCTACAACGATGAGCGTATTACCAAGGTCACGCATATGAGCGAGTGTAGAAATGAGTCGATCGTTATCTCTTTGGTGCAAACCGATGCTCGGCTCATCAAGAATGTATAGTACGCCCATGAGACTTGAACCGATCTGAGTTGCAAGACGAATCCGCTGCGCTTCTCCGCCGGATAAAGTTCCCGCAGCACGGCTCATTGTCAGGTAGTCGAGACCTACATTGACAAGGAAGCCGAGACGGCTGTTGATTTCTTTTAGAATCAACTTAGCAATGGATTGTTCTTTCTCTGACAACGTTAATGAACCAAAAAAGTTCACTGCCTCTCCAATCGAGAGTTCCGTAACGTAAGCCATGTTGTGATCGTTAATTGTGACAGCCAAAATTTCTTTCTTGAGCCGATGACCTTTACATGTTCCACAAGGCTTTGCACTCATGTAGCCTTCTATAAATTCCCGAACCCCTTCGGAGGCTGTATCCCGATATCGGCGTTCCAGATTTGGAATAATGCCTTCAAATGCGACATGGGCCTCTTTTCGTTGACCAAAATCATTCTCATAACGGAAGCGAATCTTCTCTCCATTCGTTCCATGCAGCAGCTTGTTCATCTGATCAGCGGGAAGCTCGCTGACTGGAACATCCATAGGGATCTTATAATGCTCACATACAGAGCGTAAGAACTGAGGATAATAATTGGAAGTTCCTCCTGCCCAGGCATCAAAAGCTCCTTTTTCAATGGTTTTACTTGGATCAGGAACGAGCAGTTCCGGGTCAACAATCATTTTGACTCCGAGTCCATCACAGTCTGGGCAAGCACCAAACGGACTGTTAAACGAGAACATCCGTGGTGACAACTCTTCCATACTGAAACCACAAATCGGGCAGGCAAAATTCGAACTGAAACGAAGCTCCTCCTGTCCAATAATATCAACCAACAATTGGCCGCCAGAAATTTTGAGAGCTGTTTCTATTGAATCTGCAAGCCGTGCTTGTACATCTTCTTTTACAACAATTCGGTCAACAACCACTTCAATGGTATGCTTTTTGTTTTTCTCCAGCTCAATCGTCTCCGAGAGATCTCTCATCTCTCCATCAATTCTCACACGAACAAAACCTTGTTTTGATATGTCGGCTAAAATATTTTTGTGTTCACCTTTACGGCCTGAAATCACAGGTGCCAAAATTTGAAGTCTGGTTTTCTCTGGATAATTCATAATCCGGTCAACCATTTGCTCCACCGTTTGAGAAGTAATCTCAATCCCGTGTTCCGGACAATGCGGATGGCCAATCCTTGCAAAAAGAAGACGCAAATAGTCGTAAATTTCCGTTACGGTACCTACCGTAGAACGAGGGTTTCTACTCGTCGTTTTCTGGTCAATAGAGATCGCAGGCGATAGACCTTCAATAGAGTCTAGATCCGGTTTTTCCATCTGCCCAAGAAATTGACGCGCATAAGCAGACAACGACTCTACATATCGGCGCTGTCCTTCTGCATAGATGGTATCAAAAGCAAGTGAAGATTTACCGGAACCGCTAAGCCCGGTCAGTACGATAAACTTGTCACGCGGAATGGTGACATCTATATTTTTCAAGTTATGCGCTCTAGCGCCTTTAATTACAATATTCTCGCTTGCCACATGCTCATCTCCTTAGGGGAACTACACCCACCTAAATCCTCCCTGACAGGGAGGACCCCAGAGGACTTCCCTCTGGACTCCCAAACTGGCTGTATGGAATAGGTTGGCGTTGTTATAGTGCTACTTTGGTATAATGGGGGCGCATCCCCCTGATCTATAACACTCCCATCGGAGTGTTATAGATCAGGGATGCTTGCAGGCGCTGGATTGCTGGAGGCTTCGCTCCTCCAGCAGCGGACCATTGCCCTCTGGGCTCGGTCCTTCAAGGGACTTTGGCTGGTGGGCGCTTCGCTCCTCCAGCAGCGGACCATTGCCCTCTGGGCTCGGTCCTTGAAAGGACTGTGGCTGGTGGGCGCTTCGCTCCTCCAGCAGCGGACCATTGCCCTCTGGGCTCGGTCCTTGAAAGACTGTGGCTGGTGGGCGCTTTGCTCCTCCAGCGGCGGACCATTGCCCCCTGGGCTCGGTCCTTGAAGGGACTGTAGCTGGAGGGCGCTTTGCTCCTCCAGCGACGGACCATTGCGCTCTGCGCTCGGTCCTTGAAGGGACTGTAGCTGGTGGACGCTTTGCTCCTCCAGCGGTGGACCATTGCCCTCTGGGCTCGGTCCTTCAAGGGACTATGGCTGGAGGGCGCTTTGCTCCTCCAGCGACGGACCATTGCGCTCTGCGCTCGGTCCTTGAAGGGACTGTGGCTGGAGGGCGCTTGGCTTCTCCAGCGGCGGACCATTGCGCTCTGCGCTCGGTCCTTGAAGGGACGGTGACTGGAGGGCGCTTGGCTTCTCCAGCAAGCGGACCATTGCCCTCTGGGCTCGGTCCTCATTTATATTATTTAAACAGTATATCTACAAGTATAGCCTGTGAACTTTATTTTCAAGCGATATAATTTTATAAGAAAACAAAGAAGAGTACATAAAGATCAAACTCTATATGTACTCTTGAAGAAGAGAACGACCATAAGGCCGTTCTCTACATTATTAATCTGCCTTTAATTCGAGTAGCGCATCACGGAGTTCTGCGGCTCGCTCAAACTGTAGATTCTTAGCTGCATCTTTCATTTCTGCCTCTAGACGCTGAATGAGAGACTGGCGCTCGCGCTTCGACATTTTCTCTGCGCCGCTAACCAGGTAATCACTCTTCGATTCAGCAACTTTCGTCGCTTCAATCACTTCACGTATTTTTTTACGTATCGTCTGAGGTGTGATTCCATGCTTCTCATTATATGCAATTTGTGTAACCCTACGGCGTTCCGTTTCTTTGATCGCTTTATCCATCGAATCGGTAATACGATCACCGTACATAATAACCCGGCCCTCACTATTACGTGCGGCTCGGCCAATCGTCTGGATCAGTGAACGTTCTGAACGTAGGAATCCTTCTTTATCTGCATCAAGGATGGCGACGAGAGAAACTTCTGGTAAATCAAGACCCTCTCTCAGCAAGTTAATCCCAATAAGTACATGGAAGGTACCTAACCGAAGATCCCTGAGAATAGCCATACGTTCCAGTGTCTTGATATCAGAGTGCATATATCTAACCTTAATTCCTACTTCTTTGAAGTAATCAGTGAGATCCTCTGACATCTTCTTCGTCAGCGTGGTAACAAGCACCCTTTCATCCTTCTCAACCCGGTCACGAATCTCATTAATGAGATCATCAATCTGTCCTTTGGTTGGTCTAACTTCAATAATTGGATCAAGGAGTCCTGTTGGACGAATAATCTGCTCTACCATTTCGCCTTCGGTATGCTCCAGTTCATAAGGACCTGGCGTTGCAGATACATAAATAATCTGTTTTGCCTTCTCTTCGAACTCTTCAAACTTGAGCGGCCTATTGTCGAGTGCAGAAGGTAACCGGAACCCGTGCTCTACCAAGACTGTTTTTCTTGCTTGGTCACCATTATACATGGCGCGAATCTGCGGAAGTGTTACATGAGACTCATCGACAACAATTAACATATCATCTGGAAAATAATCGAGTAACGTATAAGGCGTCGCTCCTCTTTCCCGGAAAGTTAAAGGTCCTGAATAGTTCTCAATTCCAGAACAGAAACCTACTTCTTTCATCATCTCTATATCATAACGCGTACGCTGCTCAAGACGCTGTGCTTCGAGAAGTTTCCCCTGCTCTTTGAGCACTGCAAGACGTTCTTCCAGTTCACGTTCTATATTAACGAGCGCAACCTTCATCGTATCCTCATGCGTAACAAAGTGAGATGCCGGGAAGATCGCGACATGATCGCGTTCACCAATCAGTTCGCCAGTAAGCACATCAATCTCTGTAATCCGTTCGATCTCATCTCCAAACAGTTCAACACGAATGGCATGCTCATCTTTGGAGGCTGGGAAAATCTCAACGACATCCCCGCGAACACGAAAAGTACCCCGAACAAAATTAAGATCATTCCGTTGGTACTGAATATCTACAAGCCGAGCTAGAATCTCATTACGCGGCTTCTCCATCCCTACCCGAAGAGATAATAGTAAATTCGAATACTCCATCGGAGAACCGAGACCATATATACAGGATACACTTGCTACGATGATGACATCCCGTCGTTCAAACAAGGAACTCGTCGCCGAGTGTCTTAGTTTATCTATTTCTTCATTTATACTTGAATCCTTCTCGATATACGTATCAGAAGAAGGAATATATGCCTCTGGTTGATAATAATCGTAGTAACTTACAAAGTAATCCACCGAGTTACTCGGGAAAAACTCTTTAAACTCGCTTGCCAGCTGTGCTGCAAGCGTCTTGTTATGTGCAATAACAAGCGTCGGTCTATTCAGTTTCGCTATGGTCTGAGCAATCGTAAACGTCTTACCCGTACCCGTAGCACCAAGCAAAGTCTGGTGCCTCTTGCCTGCACGCACACCTGCGACCAGCTCTTCAATTGCTGCAGGCTGATCTCCCTGGGGCTGAAATTCCGACTCGAGTTGAAACGTCTTCGTGCTCATGACTATATCACTCATTGCCCAACCTCACCCTCATCGTCTAAAATAGATCTTACATTTATGTCGATATTTGCCGAGAAAACTTGTATCGGAAATATTCTTTGAATAGGAATATTTGTTCCCGTTTATTATACTCGGTTCAGATCATGGATGCAAATGTAAGTAACGAACGAGGAGGCGAAATCATTCATGGATATCGCGACCCTAATCGGTCTCATTGCCGGAGCAGTCGCCATTATCGGAGGTTTTTTATGGGAAGGAGGGCAAATTACAGGATTATTTCAGTCTACAGCAGCACTTATTGTATTTGGCGGAACCATAGCAGCAATTCTGATTAGTTACCCCATGTATCGTATTCGGACGATACCTGCAGCTTTACGTATGGCATTTCGTAAGTCTAATCATGAAGCAAGCGAGTGGATAGATGACATTGTGGAAATGTCGATGCTTGCCCGAAGAGAAGGGGTTCTCGCCCTTGAGCATAAAGTAATGGAACACTCTAATGATTTTTTGAAAAATGGAATTCAAATGGTCGTTGACGGAACTGACCAACCCGTGGTCCAGCAAATTATGGAGCTCGAAATTGATGCCATCGAACAGAAGCATGATCATTACGCCAAAATTTTTGAATCTGCCGGTGCTTATGCTCCAACGATGGGAATCATCGGAACCGTAATGGGATTGGTTCAGGTTCTTGGAAGCCTGACAGATCCTACTGAGCTAGGTCCATCCATTGCTGTTGCTTTTATCGCTACTTTATATGGCGTCGCAAGTGCCAATCTTATCTTTCTGCCGATTGCATCAAAAATCAGAGCAAAAAGCGAAGAAGAAACCTCTACTCTGGAAATGCTCTTAGAAGGCATACTATCCGTTCAGAATGGGGAGAATGCTTTACTTGTTCGTAAGAAACTCGAAACTTATGCCCTAAAACACGAGATCCCGGAAATGAACAGAAAGGAAAAAAGTCATGAGACAGCGGAATAAACGCAGTCGCCTCATACGAACAAGACAGGCGCGAGCAAGTAACTCCGGTGCTTCCCATGACCGCTGGATGATTACCTATGCCGATCTAATCACTCTTTTACTTATTTTCTTCATCATGTTATATGCAATGAGCAGACTTGATGCCAATAAATACGAAGATATTACGAGCTCGCTGCAAACTACTTTCCAAAATTCGAATCATATTCTAGAAGGCAATAAAGGGATCACAGGAGACAAACCTTCTCCTGAACAACAGAATCCAGGCGGCGATGCAGCGCAGTCCAATGATAATAAAAACGAAAACCCTGAATCTGAAAAAACAGAATCTGCTCATGAAGTAGCTTTTCGAGCTCAAGAGAAAGAACTCCAGCAATTACTCAGCCAGATTGAGGGATACATAGAAGATCACAATCTGACAGAACTGATTTTTGTAGAGGACAAGCCACAAGGCATATCGATTACGCTGAGTGAACGTTTTTTATTCCGCAGCGGTAATGCTAGACTGATGGATGGATCTTCTCCCGTACTACACCAGTTAGCCAGCTTGTTCAGAGATTTAGGCATGAATATTTCCATTGAAGGTCATACGGATAACATGCCCATTGTTAATAGCTCCACTTATAAAGACAACTGGGAATTATCCGGTGCAAGAGCCCTGTCCGTATTACGTTATTTTATGGATGAAGAAGGTCTGGAATCGGATCATTTCCAGTATGCAGGTTATGCCGATACTCGTCCTGCCGAGGACAACAGCACGAAAGAAGGCAGACAAAAGAACCGCCGGGTTGAAATTACCGTACTACGGCAGCTTCAAGAATAAGGCAGTCCCTTTCATGAGTTACTCGTTACTTTAAACAAAAAGACCTCCAATCTGCATACTGTAGATTTGGAGGTCTTTCACTTATTAAATCATCTTATTATGACGGCTTATGATGACGATTAGCTGTCTTGCTGAAAAGCATCAGCAAATCCTTCGTTCGGATTTACCTTACGCTGTGTCTGAAGCTTCATACCAAATATCTGATAGATTGACGCAGGACTCTCCTTAATTGCTGAACCCGTATCTGGGTCAGGAGCTAGTAAGGCACCGAGCTGATGATGTTCGCCCTCGTAGAGAGCACGCTGCAGAAATTTACTTTCGCCGTTAATATTCCGTATTTCCAGCTTACAAAAAGCCGCGTTCATCCGAAGACAACGATGTAAATCTGCCTCTGAATGAACCATTTGTCCATTCACTTTGTAGATGACTTCACCAGGCATAAATCCAAGTTCGTCTGCCGGGCTTCCCGGAAGAACCGCTAGAATCTGTAAGCCTTGCTTTGGATGAACATAGATCGGGCTTCGATTCTCCTCTTCGTATGAACTAATCCAACTGAGTGCTTCGTGCCCAAGAAATGCGATTAGTACCGCAACAATCGTAGCAGGACTCCACCACATCGACAACAGTCCCAGTATAAGCAGTACGGCACCATATAATAACATCCGCTTTGAGGTTAGGGAAACTTTCTCCTCTGGAAGCATCGTCTTCGTCATCTCACCAAAACCGATAAGTAGCGGAAGTCCGAATAATAAATACGTTCCTGATTCTTGTAAGAATACAGGATTCCAAGGAAGATCGGCCCCAGCTCCTAAACCAGCAGGAACCAGCATCATGAGTGGAATGGGAGTTAAATACTGCAACTGATAACCCCCAACCAATTTCCCTCGTTTCCCCTCAAAATAAACCGGAGATGCAGCTTGTCCCCGCTGCAAGCGAATGACTATAGCATGCATCAGATGGAGCACCGCACAGAGTACAAGAAGGGAAGGGATATTAAGCTGCTCAATCTGAAGAATGATACTCCCCATAAAGCCGCTCGGCTGCCACTGCTCAAAGAACCCTAAGATCCACTGGATGAGTCCAAGAATACTTATCGCATACACCGCATTCAAATAGCGTACGCGGAATAACATGAGAACGAAAGAGGTTACCCAGATCAGCACTACCCCTTGAATTGAAAGCTGAATTCCCAGGAATACATATAGAATAGAGACGATTACTCCGAGCGTTACACCGGTAATCACGGTTCGAGTCGTTAATAACGGCCAAGCGTTAAGACGCACATGCATTAATTTTCGTTCCAGCATCCCTTGCCTGCGAAACCACAGAGCGATGATAACAATGGCAATATAATAAAATGGCTGGCTTAATAGGTCAATCACTGCATCCAATATCAGCCAAAGCCATGAGATGACTTCATTCAAATAGGTTCACGCTCCTTTTTTATGCATTTCTTTTTATAAAGTAACTAAAGTTATTATAAAATTGTTTAATCATTAATCCAATAAAAAAAGAAGGCTGAACAGCAGCCTTCTTCTTGAAATCAGACAGTTATTCAACTATCTGCATTCCTGATTTCAGTTAAGAAAAACTTTTCTGAACGTTACATGTCCACCCTTGTTTTTCTTGTATTAATTCGACGCAGCCGAAGTTATTTCCTTCTTCATTTCAGATACGGCTTTTTTAAGCTGGGTATCATACTGCGGATCACTGATTTTTTCAATGAGCGCCGCTTCCAGTGCTCCTGCCGTTTTCTCATCTAAGATGCCGCTGGCTGTAAGTCCTTTGGAAGCCTGGAATGCCTTAATCGCAGTTTGTGTCTTAGCATCGAAATATCCATCTTTACGGTCCGTTTTAAATCCAAGTCCCTCCAGCATCGTTTGTGCATTCTTCACATCCGTGCTGTTTGAATCAAGTTTAAGCGGTAAGTTATCCTTGGTAATCGGAGCTACTGAGAAGTATTCAGGCTGACTGACCGTAAGATCAGGTTCAATCCCTTTCTCATGAATCCAATCTCCATTCGGTGTAAGCCATTTTGCTATCGTAATCTTCACTAGGCTTCCATCGCCAAGCTGACGTTCAAAACTTGTCTGAACCGTTCCTTTACCAAAAGAGTTCTCTCCGAGCAGGGTTGCTCCTGCGGATTGCTGCAAAGCACCCGCCAGAATCTCGGAAGCACTCGCACTACCTTTATTCATAAGTAGACTTACAGGGTAAGGTTTCGCAGAACCCTTAGATTCATTCTTCTCCCGTTTACCGTTCTTATCTTCTACCTGAACAATGAGCTCGCCTTTTGGAACAAATTGTTCTGCAATATCAATGACAACCGATAACACACCACCGGGGTTGTTCCTTACATCAATGATAAGGCCTTTCATATTCTGGGCTTCGAGCTTGGCTAGCTCTTCTTCAAAACGTTCTGCAGTATTCAGCGAGAATTGGGTAATAGTAATGATACCAACCCCATCTTCCTGCATTTCTGCGTATACTGTTTCCAGGTCGATGTCATCTCTTACAATCGTAAATTCGAGTGGATCCGTGGAACCTGCCCGCTGAACAGAAACCTTAGCTTCGCTGCCCTTTGGACCACGGATTTTGTTAACGGCCTCATTCAGGTCAAGTCCTTGAAGAGATTCTCCATTCACCGATAAAATGACGTCCTTGGATCGTATACCTGCTTTTTCTGCTGGTGACCCTTTAATTGGCGAGACTACAATGACATTTCCATCCTGAGAGGAAACCTCAGCACCAATTCCTGTAAAGGATCCTTCGATCGATTCTTCAAACTGTGCTGCTGTCTCCTGTCCCATATAACTGGAATAAGGATCACCTAGTGCTCCCATCATTCCGTTAATCGCACCATCAATCAGTTCGGTACGATCAATATCCTGATAGTAGTTCTCTTCAATTAGATCAAGCGTTGTTTCGATTTTCGAAAGATCATTCTTCTGACTGCTTCCGGTTACACTCGCAAGTAAACCTTCTCCACCCTGAGTATTCAGAGATTGAAAGTTTACAAATGCCAGTGTCAGCAAACACCCGCCTAGTAGGCCAATGATAACCAGCATGAAAGCAGAACGCTTCTTCATCATGAGCGTCACCGCCCTTTCTATTCCGTCTGACTTACAATTCACCCTGATCTACCAGCAAGAGTATATGATAAGCTTGTACGGAATATGCCCTAAGTATGCCGAATTTTACAAATAATTCATTGGATTCGTATGACTACCGTTCACCCGTACTTCAAAGTGCAAGTGATTTCCCGTTGAGTTACCTGTTGAACCGACTTCTGCTATTTTCTGACCGCGTGTTACACTGTCACCTTCTTTAACCTTGATTCCACCATTACGAATATGTCCATATAACGTCCACAGACCGTCTCCATGATCAACTATGACGGTATTCCCGTAACCGCTTGTCCATTCAGCCACAATGACTACTCCACTCTCAGCTGCCGTAATCGTCGTACCTTCTGGTGCTGCAAAGTCGACTCCAGCATGCATTTTACCTACTACACCGGTAATGGGGTGAACCCTCGGTCCATAACCGGATGAAATATAGGCACCTGAAATTGGCATCGCGAAAACTCCACTGCCGCTGGAAGTGCTGCTGCTCGAAGAACTACTGGAACTTGAGCTAGAACTCGAGCTAGAGCTGGAAGAAGAAACTTTCTGTTGTGCTTTTTTACGAGCTGCTTCTTCTGCTGCTGCTTTGGCTCTCGCTGCTGCCGCAGCTTGTTCTGCTTGCAGTTTATTCTTCTCTTGAAGCAGAGATGAACGTTTGCTTGCAATCTCAACTAGCATGCGGTCTTGTTCTTCACTCAGTTCTTCCTGAGATTCGATCTCCCCATCATACTGAGCGATAAGCTGCTGCTTTTCTACCTCTTTTGCATCAAGTTCCGCTTTGCGCTCTTTCTTATCTGCATATAACTGCTTATGTTCTTTGTATTGTTCTTCAAGCTCTTGCTTCTTCTGAACAACCAATTCTTTGTCTTTCTTATGTTCTTCTAGTAGATTCTGATCTTGATCGACAATCATCTTGAGTGAATCTGCACGTTGAAGGAAATCCGCAAAACTAGTAGATGAAAGTAATACATCAAGGTAAGATACCGATCCATCGGTATACATCAAACGCACACGCGATTCTAGCAATTCTTCACGGGCTGCAATCCGTTCTTCCGCTTCTTTCAACTCTTTTTTGGTAAGTCGTAAATTTTCTTCTGTTAACTCAATCTTATAAGAAATATTAATGAGTTCATTACTTACAATATTAATCTGTTCGATTATTTTATTCAAATAATCTTCCGTTTTTTGCTTGTTATGTTCAGCTTCTTCTTTTTTCTTAGCTGCCTCTTCCCGTTTTGTTTTGGCAGACTGTGATTGTTCCTCGAGCTGTTTAATTTCATTATCGATATCATTCAAGCTGGAAGCAGCATAACCATAACTAGGTGATAGGATTGCAGCGGTGAGTAAACTCATCGCAAGTGCAGTAGCTGTCTTTTTCAAGTTCTCTTCCCCATCCTTCATTTAAAATAAATATATATATCAGTGCAAATTATTTTCTTATTGTGATGAGCAGCTGCCCCTAAACCGGGACAGCCGTCAAATTCAATTATCAATTAGACTTTCAGTGACTTACGAATAGACAATGTGCTGCCTAGAACGCCAACGAGTACTCCCATGATGAGAAGTGAACCTCCGAGCCAAGCCCATAGACTGGATAAAGGTACCAGGTTCAGCATTTTAATAATAATATCTTCCTGTACGGTAATAAGCAGCTGGTTGTAACCAGCAAATAAAATTCCGATCGTAATAAGTGAACCGATAAGACCGATAAGTGCACCTTCCACAAAAAATGGCCAACGAATGAATGCATTCGTGGCACCAACTAGCTTCATAATCCCAATCTCCCGGCGTCTTGCCAGGATCGTCACGCGAATCGTGTTGGAAATCAGGAACATAGACATTAGTGCAAGTCCGGCAACAAATACAAAACCTATTGTTCGGATCAGACGTGTAATCTTGAACAACGTCTCCACCGTCTCTTCACCAAAATTAACTTTCATAATAGGCTTCTCAGTATATTTCTCATTCAGAGCTTCAATCTTCTCCGCTACAAAATCAACGGTACTCGGATCAATAAGCTCAACTCGAATGGTGTCTGGAAGCGGGTTGTTATCTACATCAAAGCCTTCCAAAAGTTCCTGTTGATCTTCACCAAGCTTTTCTTTAAATTCAGCCAATCCTTGATCTTTAGGAACAAACGCGATCGAACTTACCTCTGGCATCGCTGCAATTTCTTCTTGCAATGTTGTACGAAGCTCCTCATCTACATTCAGCTGCAGGTACGTACTGATCTCTACCTGGCTGTCCGCATTATCGGCTATCGAATTGACATTCACGACCAAGAGAACGAACACTCCTAAAATCAATAGAGAAACAACAATAGACGTTATGGAGGCAATAGACATCCAACCGTTGCGGAAAATACTCTTGAATCCTTCCCGCAGATGGCGCAAGAAGGTACTAAAATTCATAGCCGTATTCCCCTCTCAGCTCGTCTCTAACGATATGGCCTTTTTCGATCGCAATAACCCGTTTTCTCATCTTGTTCACGATGTCACGGTTATGCGTAGCCATAACAATGGTCGTTCCCCGGAAATTAATTTCATCAAGAAGCTGCATAATTCCCCAGGATGTCTCGGGATCCAGGTTGCCGGTAGGCTCATCCGCAATAATGACGGAAGGATTGTTTACAATGGCTCTTGCAATCGCAATCCGCTGCTGCTCGCCTCCGGAGAGTTGTGCCGGCTCGCGGTCTGC
Source organism: Paenibacillus sp. GYB006 (assembly GCF_036577645.1). NCBI lineage: Bacteria > Bacillati > Bacillota > Bacilli > Caryophanales > Paenibacillaceae > Paenibacillus > Paenibacillus sp. GYB006. The sequence goes on from NZ_JARBDA010000003.1 coordinate 43,204, forward strand.
CTTTTCCTTAAGACCTACCAGATCGAGAACTTCCATTACACGTTTCTTGATATGCTTCTTAGGGGCTTCAATAACCTCCATAGCAAAAGCAACATTCTCATATGCCGTCATCTTGGGCAGCAGTCTGAAATCTTGAAAGACAACCCCGATATTTCGTCTGACATAAGGAATCTTACGATGTTTCAACTTTCCAATATTAAATCCGTTCACTGATATTTGACCTTTAGTCGGTACTTCTTCTCTGTAAATCAATTTCATAAAAGTCGATTTGCCCGCTCCAGAGGGGCCGACGATATAAACAAATTCATTGCGGTCGATCTTCACCGAAACGCCTTGAAGCGCATGCGCACCATTCGGATAGGTCTTCCACACGTCTTGTAACTCAATCACATCATCACTTCCCGTTGCATTAGTAGCTTCTTTTGCTCATTTCGACACTTTCCAATGATTTCCTTTAAAATCTCTCGATTTTCATCAAGATGTCTCTCATTGTAACAAATTTGTTACCTTTTGAGTAGCCGAAAGATTTCCTCTCCTTCCGCATATATTGAAAGAGTGTTCCTAACACCGGGAAAACAGAAGTCTGAGAGGAGTTCTATATGAAAAAAGTTCACATTTCGTTCATTGTTTTCGTGTTTCTTTCTCTCCTATTCGCTTTTATCTTTGGCTGGCTATACATGTACGCTCACCAGTCCAAAATCCCCCCAGGAGTTCATTTGTCCGGGTGGTCTGTAGGAGGGCAGAATAAGGATACGGTGTTGAAGGAGTTAGAACAGAAACTCACAGCACTTGAAAACCTTCCGCTGGGAGTAAAGTCCGAGAACACTCTTATTTCCGAAACGAAACTAACACTGGCTGATGTTGGAGTGACGTACAAAGCCGATCAATTTAAACAAGCCTTACGTACTCTTTCGGAAGGCGGACTCGTTCAAAGAGTAGTAAGTCGCTGGCATTTCGCTGAGGAATGGAAGCTAGAAGTCAACCTAGAGCGTGACCAGCTCAAACAAAAACTCACTCCAGAATGGGAAGAAAAGCATTTCGGAAATCCCGTAAATGCAGTTCGGGAAATTACACCAAACGACGAAGTCGTTTATACACCGGAACAAAATGTACAGCGGATTAAGTGGGATCAAATGGATGCGATTATATCTCAAGTCATACCTGACCATTTTTCATTACTTAATAAGAAAGATAAAGAGCCGCCTAGTATAGTTATCGACCTTCCCCTCCAAGAGTTGAAGCCCTCCGTTACCATTGCTTCTCTAAAAGAAGAAGGGATTGAAAGGAAGATCATTGAAGTGGTGACGTCTCTTGGATCAAGTGGAGAAGGAAGAGCACATAATGTCAGCGCTGCAGCCAGCGCGTTAAACGGGCTTATTTTAAAACCAGGGGACATTTTTGATTATGGCAGTATCGTGGAAAAAGCAGAAAAGGAGAGTGGATTTCAGGAAGCGCCGGTCATAGTAAAAGGTCAGTTAGTACCCGGTGTCGGGGGAGGTATATGCCAGGTATCCAGCACACTATATAATGCAGCCCTGCGAACAGGACTAGAGATTGTCGAGAGAAGAAATCATTCGCTTCCCGTCAGTTATCTTCCTAAGGGTCTTGATGCAACCTTTGCATCGGGGTACATTAATTTCCGTTTTAAAAACACGTCAGATAAATACCTTCTTATTAAAGCAGAGGTAAAAGACCGCGAACTAAATGTCTCCTTCTTCGGAACTTTTCCGGAGAATGTAAGTTACGAACTCGATACCGAACTTCTCGAAACACTATCAGCTCCGCTCACCTATGTATCAGATCATTCTCTTTCCCCAGGAAGCGAGATGGTGCGTCAGGCCGGTTCAACCGGATATGTCGTTGCTTCTTATCAAATCAAGAAGGTAAACGGAGAAGTCGTCTCTCGTAAATTGATATCTAAAGACACCTATCGGCCGCAAGACCGAGTTCTTGCTGTAAACCGAGCTGCTCAGGAGGAAGAACCGCCTCCATCGCCGCCCTCTTCGGAGACCACTCCCGTGGAAGATGGAGTTCGTACGGAAGACGCTGGCTAAATTGCAATAGAAAAAGAGCCCTGCATCAATGCGCGCACAATAATAACCCGGGCTAGTATGGTGCATACGTCCGGGTTTCTTTATTTTCTAAAACCGATTCATGGTGTATTACACCTGCTCATTCATCTATAACGAGCCAATCTGGTTGCAAACCTCTGTCACTGCGTCTGAATGCTTCTTGCAGGACTCACTATATTCGACAAGCCCAATTCGGCACCCAGGACCAATATAAACCTTACGTCCCCTTACTACTTTAGCTTCTGTATGCTCTAGATGCAGCACATCACCTTCTATCGTATCCGCGATCAGATCACTTTGGCGCTTAGGGTTAAACATGTGGAAGAGAGAAGACATCAGCGTTCGTTTAATCTCAATCTTGTGACCGCCGATCTCGGCAACTTTACAGAGCCCATACAATCCAATATCGATATGTTCAGCATTCAGCATCCCCTCTGTCTGAATTGCCCCTTTAATCCTCAATTGTTCTGCACTGCAATCGCCATGAAGGCGAACCGAGCCAAATGCTTTAAAATGCTCACTATGAATGGAACGTTTAACGACCGTATCTCCGTTTAGCTTCACATGCCGGACTTCCAGTTTCCCACCCACTTCGAACTGTCCGCTCGTTTTAATGGAATCTCCGTATACATCGCCCTGGACATGAAGACTCCCCGTAAGCTTAATCTGATTACTCCGGAGATGGCCATTTACCGCCGCTGTACCCGTACATTTAAAATACTGGCTCTCCACATCACTATGAATCACACCTTCTCCTACAACCTTTACGTTTCGAACGGTGCCTCCATTAGAACTTCCGGTGCCTGTTATCTTAATGTCTTTATCCATGTATTCGCTCCTGTATCCTGTTATCATCTATGTTTCCTCCCCACTTCCGCCTTACACCTGGATCTGCCGCCCTACTTGAGATTCTGGATCTTGCTCGTAAGATACGCTATATTCCACTACACCAATCTCGCAACCCGGACCGATGATAATCCGGCTTCCTCTGACTGTACCCGCATGCGTATGTTCTAGATAGATATCGTCCCCTTCTATAATGTGGGTCTTCAGTCTAGGTGTCATAGCAGGTACGAATTGATCCAGTAATCTTACCTTCGATTTACGGCGTACCTGAATTTGTTCCCCGCCAATCTCTTCTACCTCACAACGATGATGAAGCATAATATCCACGGTTCCTGCGTTCAGCATACCCTTGATTTTGAAACCGCCCTGTACTTCGATGGTCTCACATTCCACGTCTTTCCCTACTGTAATCCCACCTGCTACCTCTACACAGCTTCCGATCAATTTCCCATCAATCGTCGCTTTCCCGTTTACAATCAATTTATCGGTTTCCAGATGTTCTTTAATGGATGATACTCCATCAATTCGGGTCTGTTTTGTTTTAACACCGCCTTCAACCTTGCTGCTGCCATTGACTTGATATTCATCCGCAACGACAGTTCCCTGAATATTGGCTGAACCATTCACAACATACCGCTCACAGCGAAGATTTCCTTGCAATCCCGATGTACCATTTACTTCGTAACTCACACAATCGATATCACCAGAAAATTTACCAACCCCATCTACACGAACATGACGATAGGTACCACCCGATGCTTTGCCAACACCTGAAATATTTATGTCTGGTCTGGACTGCTCGTTCCTCATAAGAACCCCTCCGATTCACTCAATTTGACTTTCAACTGCTCCAAATAAGTACCTAGAGATAAACGCAGAACTTCCTTAACACCTGTGTCAAAATATACTTCGCTTCCCGTAGTCAGCATCGTAAATAGGGGGATTCCCATTTTTCGGGTCAAAATGATGTCACAACCTTTATCTTGAAACTTGCTGTAATACGTCTGGAACGTCTGTACAAGTAAAATTCCTTCTTCCCGGTTCATCTGTCCACTGGCAAGAGCCTGATCCAAAACATAGATACACAGCATTTCCTCAAAAGAAAAAGTTTGTTTCTCCTTTTCACTTCCACTTTCTAAAAAAAGATGTATTGAAATCGGTGTTACCAGATGTTTTTGCTCCATTTCTACACGGGTAAGCACCTTGTTACTCACCGAAGGGGAGAACACATCGGCCAATTCATCCAAAGAAAGTTCATCTTTCATGTTTTTTATTCGGTCAATTCGTGTTAAGATGCTTTCCCTAGGAAAAAAAGTCTCCTGTCCTGTAAAAGAAGATTTACGTATAAACCAATCCTCTGGTATTAGGTTTTTTCGCTTCCAACGATAGAGTTGACCATATGATATTCCCGTCTGTTCCAAAAGTTCTTTCTTAGATATTAAGTCTTCAGTCATGTAATTCTAACCCCCTGAAGACAATGTAACATAACATTGTTACGCTGTAAATGTACGTTTCGTTCATTTCTCTGTTTTTATTGATGGGACGCTTGTTTTCTCTTTATTTAAAGAAATTTATGTAGAAAAATATATTTATTATTTAGTTACCAACCTGTTGATAACTTTTTGAAAATCCATTGTTTTTTTGTTTTCTATTCACAAATTGGTATTGGATTCGTGGAAAAACAGGATTGACTGTGGGTAATGTGCATAGAATTGTGCATAAACACGAAATTACTAATATCATTTTGCGATGAGTCTGTGAATAACACAATGTTATGCACAAAATGGGTATAACATTGTGAATGACTTTCTTTTTACTTCTCCATTCTTCCATTCACACCTGTGGATGAAGTCTCTTCGGTGCTTTATTTAGTGGCGATGATCCACCGACTTTCGTTATACTAGATGAGTATCAATGATGCTTTATCTTACATAGGGAGGGATTTGGGATTATGGCACTTATGCAATGTCATTTCTATTCAGAAGTACTCGGTATGAATACGACGATGCACGTTATTTTACCTCAGCAAACCGCTACACAGATTGGTGTCGATACCAAACAAAGCAATGGACTTCATCAAACACTTTATCTTCTTCATGGTCTATCTGACGATGACTCAATTTGGCTTCGCCGTACTTCCATTGAACGATATGCATCGGCTTACGGAATTGCTGTCGTTATGCCTAATGCACATCGCAGCTACTATACAGATATGGCAGAAGGAAGCGCTTATTTTAAGCACATATCCGAAGAACTTCCCAATCTTGCCCGTTCTTTCTTCCCTCTATCTGCAGCACGAGAAGATAACTTTGTAGCTGGCTTGTCCATGGGCGGTTATGGCGCAATGAAGATCGCTTTAAGTAAGCCGGAATCTTATGCAGCAGCGGCAAGCCTGTCAGGAGCACTCGACATGGCAAATCTTCAGGATCGGATGAATGAATCTGCGCAAGCGAATACTGAATTTAGACGAGTTTTTGGTGACCATGTGACAGATACCGAGAATGATTTGATGTGGCTATTAAAACAATGTGAACAAAAGGATGGCCCTAAACCGAAGCTGTTCCAATGTTGCGGAACAGAAGACTTTTTATATGAGGACAATCTTCGTTTCCGCTCAGCCGCGGAACAAACACGACTGGATTTCACTTATATAGAAGGCCCCGGTGAACATGAATGGGGTTATTGGGATGCCCGCATTCAGGATGTGCTGAAGTGGCTTCCTCTCTAATTCTTCTTTATAATTTAATGGACAAACTAGCTTTCTTTTAGTTGTAATTTAGTTATCTCTTAGTAGTTATCTGATAGCTATATTTTTAGCTATCCATAGTGATGTATAAAAAAGAGCAGCCACCGGGCTGCTCTTTATCTTTAGTATTTGTCTATAGCTTACTCTAATGAAATAGTCAGTGAGTTAGATCTATTTTTCGAGAGAGTTAGGTTTACATCACTTATACTTAAGCTTCTGCATGCTCAACAAGCCACTGATCCGTGAGCCGCATGATTGCTTCACTCCGTTTGATCGCATCGCATACTTGTTCAGTGGCAGTTCCCCCGTAAACATTCCGTGCATTCACGACCGCTTCCGGCTGAAGTACGGCGTAAATCTCCTCATCAAACAGCTCTGAAAATTGGGTGAATTCATCTAGAGTCAGATCCAGCAAGTATTTGCCGTTCTGAATACAATAAAGAACCGTTTTGCCAATAACTTCGTGTGCCTGGCGGAAAGGCAGTCCTTTGTTCACCAGAAAATCTGCGATATCTGTAGCATTAGAAAAATCTTTATTCACCGCTTCACGCATACGATCTTTGTTCACCTTCATAGTAGCAATCATTGGAGCAAACAACTGCAATGCCCCTTCGAGTGTCGCTACCGTATCGAACATGCCTTCCTTATCCTCCTGCATATCTTTGTTATAAGCAAGCGGCAAGGATTTAAGAACAGTAAGCAGACCTATGAGATTTCCATAGACACGGCCTGTTTTACCGCGAACCAGTTCCGGTACATCCGGATTTTTCTTCTGCGGCATAATGCTGCTTCCCGTACAGAAGGCATCATCCAGTTCTACGAAACTAAACTCCGTACTGCTCCACAGCACGAGTTCTTCACTAAGACGGGACAAGTGCATCATGATCAGGGAGGCATCTGCAAGGAATTCTACGATAAAATCACGATCACTTACGGCATCAAGACTATTCTCGTATACACGATCAAATTGCAGCTGTTCTGCTACAAAATGACGATCAATGGGAAACGTTGTCCCTGCAAGCGCTCCTGCACCAAGCGGAAGAACATTAATTCGTTTGTAACTGTCCATCAGTCTCTCTGCATCCCGCTGGAACATCGACACATAGGCCATTAGATGATGAGCAAACAGGATCGGCTGCGCTCTTTGCAAATGGGTATAACCTGGCACAATGGTATCCACGTTATCTCTCGCCTGCCCAATAAGTGCTTCTTGCAGCGTATGGAGCATTCCGACAATTTCAATTACCCGGGCACGCAAGTATAAATGCATATCTGTTGCTACCTGATCGTTCCGACTACGACCTGTATGTAATTTGCCGCCTACTGGACCAATCTGATCAATTAAGTTCTTCTCAATATTCATGTGGATATCTTCATCCGATACGGAAAATTCAATCTCACCTGCACGAATTTTACCAAGTACCGTCTGCAACCCTTCTTTAATCGTCTCCACATCTTCCTGAGGTAAAATACCGCACTTTCCTAGCATACTCACATGAGCCAGACTGCCCTGAATGTCCTCTTCTGCTAGTGCTTTGTCAAAGTTAATCGATGCTGTATATTCTTCTACCAGATGATTCGTTTGTTTCGTGAAACGCCCGCCCCATAGTTTACTCATGTCGCTGCCTCCCTTTCACCTCTCATGGACAAAGACCGTCCCTATTACTTATCAAGGAACGGCCTTTCGTCTCCTTACCCTTTATAGCTGCTTTTATTGATTCTGAGCTACTCCAGAACCTACTTTTAGTCTCAACGCGTTCAGACGGATAAAACCTGTAGCATCTCCTTGATCGTACGCTTGTGTTGGATCTGCTTCCATCGTAGCAATGTCAGGATTATATAAGCTGACCGGGCTTTTCACTCCCGCGCCAATCACGTTTCCTTTGTATAACTTCACACGAACCGTTCCGGTTACGTTCTTCTGACTCTCTGTAACAAGCGCTTGAAGAGCAAGACGCTCTGGAGCAAACCAGAAGCCGTTATATACAAGCGTGCTGTAACGAGTAATCAGGCTGTCGCGCAGGTTCATCACTTCACGGTCCATTGTGATGGACTCCATTTTGCGATGTGCTGTAAATAGAATGGTTCCTCCTGGTGTTTCATACACGCCGCGGCTCTTCATTCCGACAAAACGGTTCTCTACCATATCCACACGGCCAATTCCATGTTTGCCGCCCAGTTCATTTAATTTCTCCATCACTTCCAGCGGGCTAAGTTTCTCACCATTCAAAGCAACACAGTCACCTTTATAAAATTCTAGCTCCAAATATTCTGCTTCATTCGGTGCATCCTCAGGATCATTACTCAGTAAGTACATTTCTTTGTTCTCAGGAGTCGTTGCATCAAACCAAGGATCTTCAAGGACGCCACTTTCATAACTGATATGTAGTAAGTTACGGTCTGTAGAGTATGGTTTTGCTGCTGATGCTGTTACAGGAATTCCATGTTTTTCGGCATAGGCAATCATCTCTGCACGTCCAGGGAACTGATTCCGGAACTCTTCTAGACGCCATGGAGCAATAACTGCAATATCCGGTGTAAGTGCAGCCGCGTTCAGCTCAAACCGAACTTGGTCATTACCTTTACCCGTTGCTCCGTGAGCAATGGCGGTTGCTCCTTCAGCAATAGCGATATCCACCATACGTTTTGCAATCAGGGGACGAGCAATACTGGTACCAAGCAGATATTGTCCTTCATACATTGCCCCTGCCTGGAACATCGGGTAGATGAAATCTTTAGCAAACTCTTCGCGAAGATCGTCAATGTATACTTTGGATGCCCCTGTAGCAAGTGCTTTTTCTTCTAGACCATCGAGTTCATCTTTTTGCCCGATATCTGCGGTAAAGGCGATGATTTCTGCGTCATATGTTTCTTTCAGCCATTTCAGAATGACGGATGTATCTAGTCCGCCGGAATAGGCTAATACTATTTTCTCTTTTGCCATGTTGTTTCCTCCTCGTTATACGGTGGCTGGGGGATCTTTAATGTAGTGCGGTGAGCGGGATCGTTATTGGCGGGATCGTTATTGACTGATTCTCTCCGGTTGTTTTGCTTCGCAAAGCCAAAAGTCGTTCATCATCCAATAACTTCACCCTGAGCAGTAGTGCATAACCTCCGACATTAAAAACCGAACCCCTAAGCACAGGCTGCTTTGTTATCACTCGCTCACTGTGCTAAAACCCTGGAACGAATCTCTCTATCAGCTACTCTGTCATGTCTATTCCATATTCTAACATCAAACGCGATTTATTTTGTCATTTTATAAGAAAAAAGTAAGTTACTGTATTCATTAGTGGAAGCATCGCTTACTCGAAGCGTTTTATCCCATTAGTGCGGCCATTAATGCTTTTTGTGCATGCAGGCGATTCTCTGCTTGATCAAAAATGGCGGAGTTCGGACCGTCAATAACTCCCTCACTCACTTCTTCTCCACGGTGCGCTGGTAGGCAGTGCAAGAAGATATAATCTGGTTTTGCACCTTTTACAAGTTCCTCATTTACCTGATAATCAGCAAAAGCCGCTTCACGCTCTTTTTGCTCCTCTTCAAATCCCATACTTGCCCACACATCGGTGTAAATAATATCTGCATCTTGTACTGCTTCTTGCGCGCTGTTTGTTACCACAACCTCAGCACCTGTTTCTGTAGCAATGCTCTTTGCCTGATCCACAATAGCTGCAGACGGTTCATATCCTTTCGGACTTGCCACGGATACGTGAACACCCAGCTTCGCTGCTCCGAGCATTAATGAATGCGCCATGTTGTTGCCATCACCGACATACGCCATCTTTAGACCTTTCAGTTTGCCCTTATGCTCAAGTACGGTCTGGAAGTCAGCGAGTACCTGACAAGGATGTGCATCATCGCTCAGTCCATTAATGACAGGGATATCCGCATACTTCGCCAGCTCCGTTATATTGCTGTGTGCAAAAGTACGAATCATAATTCCATCGAGGTAGCGGGATAGCACCTGAGCCGTATCACCGATCGTCTCGCCGCGACCGAGCTGGATATCATTTTTACTAAGAAACAGCGCATGCCCACCGAGCTGAAACATCCCCACTTCAAAGGATACACGAGTACGTGTGGAAGACTTCTCAAAAATAAGTCCAATGGTTTTGCCCTTCAGCGGCTGATAAACCTCACCATTTTTCTGCTTCTTCTTGATATCAATGGCCAGATCTAGAAGATACTCGATCTCTTCCTTCGTGTAATCTGTAAATTCGATAAAATCCCGTCCGTGCAGATTTAGTTTTGTAATTGCCATACTATTCTCCTCCTAAGGGTCCTTTGGCAGCGACATGTTCTTCAATTAATATTGCAATCAGCGATACCGCAGTATCGATTTCTTCTTTGGTCACATATAAATTCGGAAGGAAACGGATGACGTTTGGTCCTGCTGTCACAAACAAGAATCCTTTTTTCTGTCCCGCAAGAACGATGTCACCTACAGCTTCTTTACACTCAATGCCGACAATCAATCCTTGTCCCCGAATTTCAGTAACAAAATCTTGATCTATCAGCTTCGTCCGCAGTGACTCGATTAAATAATCACCCATCTCCGCCGCGCGAGCAGGGAGATTATCTTCAAGAATGGTCTCCACCGTGGCAAGAACGGCAGACATGGCAAGCGGAGTTCCTCCAAAGGTCGTAGCATGACTGCCCGCTGTGAACGCTTCACGCAGGTATCCTTTACCAAGCATCGCTCCCACAGGGAAGCCGCTCGCAATCCCTTTTGCTACGGTGAAAATATCCGGTTCAATACCGTAATGTTCATGCCCGAACAATTTTCCTGTCCGGCCCATTCCCGTCTGTACTTCATCCATAATAAGCAGCAGTCCATGTTCCTCACACAATGCTTTGACCTCTGCCAAGAAAGCAGGTTCTACGATGTGAATGCCGCCTTCTGCCTGAATCATCTCAAGCATAATGGCTGCTGTATGCGGCCCAATCGCTTCTTTCAGCGCCGGAATATCGTGTAGAGGTACGTGAACAAACCCTTCAGGAAGAGGAAGAAATCCTTCTTTTACCTTGTCTTGGCCCGTTGCCGTCAGCGTAGCCAGTGTGCGTCCGTGGAAAGACTGCTTGAAAGTAACAATTTCATAACGATCGTTACCTAGCACTTTTTGCTGATATCTTCTCGCCAGTTTAATAGCCGCTTCGTTCGCCTCAGCACCGCTGTTGCAGAAAAACACAGCATCTGCACAAGTGTTCGCCGTAAGCAGCGCAGCCGCTTTCTCTTGAGCAGGGATATGAAACAGATTCGATACATGCCACAATTCATCCAGCTGATCTTTTACTTTGGCAATAACTCGATCTGGCGCATGACCGAGATTCGTAACGGCGAGTCCGCTCATGAAATCAAGATATTGATTCCCCTTATCATCCCACAAATAACTTCCTTTTCCTTTCACAAGGCTTATCGGATAACGAGCATAGGTTGGAAAAAGGGAACTCTCTGTATTCGCTGTCTCTATCGTCTGCTGTTCCGTGTGTGATTCCTTTACAGGCTGCTGAGATGAATTGGTAATCGTCAATTATTTCACTCTCCTATCCATGAATACGCGTATACTGCGTCCACTTACTTATTTAGAAGTTCTATGAATTACATCCGTACAATTCGAGTGCCGATCACTTCACCTTGAAGTACTCTGCTGAGCACGCTTGGCTCACTTCCATCGACGATAATAACTTCCTTCACTTTCCCCTGAATACATTCAATGGCTGCTTTTACTTTGGGAATCATGCCTCCATAAATTTCGCCGGTCTGAATCATATCCTGTATCTCTTGCACCGCTACGGTACCTAGCACTTTTTTCACACCATTCACATTCTTCATAATTCCCGGCACATCGGTTACCACAATTAATCGGCTCGCCCCAAGGTGTGAAGCTACTGCTCCTGCTGCTGTATCTGCGTTGATGTTATAGCGCTGTCCATCCCCATCTATTCCAATCGGAGCAATAATCGGCATATATCCCATATCTAGCACCCCTTGAATAATTGATGCTTCTATTCGGGTGACATCTCCTACATGACCTACTTCTGCATGGTTACTGACGGGTTTCGCCTGAATGAGTCCTCCATCCACACCGGAGAGGCCCAGCGCTTTACCACCAGAAGACTGGATTCGCCGTACGATCTGCTTGTTAATGCTGCCGGCAAGTACCATCTCTACAACATCAAGAACGGGTTCAGTCGTTTTACGAAGTCCATTCACAAATTCGGTCTCAATCCCCAGCTTTGCCAGGTTCTCAGATATTGCAGGTCCGCCGCCATGAACAATGACAGGCTGCATCCCTTCTGCTTGGAGCTTCTGCAGGTCTTCAAAAAAAGCATCCGGAAGCGCAGCAAGTGTGCTGCCTCCGCATTTCATAACAAAGGTGCGGATATCTTTTTGCGCCTCGTTCTTCTTTTTCAAAGTGTCTTGTGTTATCGTCATGCCTCTATCCCCTTCCTCGTAACAAACGTAGCGGACAGCCCTCTCTTACGTCCGGTAGGCCGCATTAATTCGAACATAATCGTAAGTCAGATCACAGCCCCACGCGGTTGCGTTCCCGCTTCCTCCATGCAGATCCACATGGATCTGAACTGAATCTCCTTGCAGATAACGCAGAGCTTCTTCTTCATCAAAAGCAACCGGACGTGATCCCGATAACACTAAAATAGATCCAAGCTTCACATCCACCTGATCGGGCTGAACGGGTTCTCCTGCACGACCTACAGCTGCAATGATCCGTCCCCAGTTCGCATCCGCTCCAAACATCGCCGATTTTACGAGACTCGAACCAATGACCGTCTTAGCTATCGCTCTTGCTGAATCATCCGATACCGCACCCGCAATATTTACTTCAACGAGTTTGGTTGCTCCTTCTCCGTCTCTTGCAATCGCCTTAGCAAGCACTTCACACACATAATTGAATGCTGCTGCGAAGTTCTCCCAATCCTTATGTCCCGGGTGTAAAGTTTCATTACCTGCAAGACCGCTTGCCATCGCAATAAGCATGTCATTTGTACTTGTATCACCATCTACAGTGATCATGTTAAATGTAGCATCAGTTGATTTTCCGAGCAGACCTTGAAGCGCAGCCTGATCCACCTGTGCATCGCATGTCACAAAGGCCAGCATCGTCGCCATATTCGGATGAATCATCCCGGAACCTTTTGCAGCCCCTGCAATCATCACTTCTTTTCCATCTATATAAGTACGGACGCAGATTTCCTTCTTCACTAGATCCGTTGTCAGTATCGCTTGGGAAAAATCACTTGCTTCTTGTTTCCCTGAACCTACTCTTGCAGGTAATCCCTTAATCCCTGCATGCACCTTTTCCATATTAAGCAGCTCACCGATCACGCCTGTCGATGCCACGGCTACATTCTCTACTGCAATACCTAGCTCTTTTGCCGTAGCGAACCGCATGGCATAAGCGTCTTTTTCACCTTGCTGACCTGTTACTGCATTGGCATTCCCGCTGTTTATGACAATCGCCTGCAGCTTACCGTTCTGCATACTCTCTCTGGTAACTTGAAGCGGTGCGGCTTGAAATACATTCGTCGTATACACTGCCGCTGCATCTGCTAGAACTTCACAGGTAATGACACCGAGATCATTACGATCTGTCTTTTTGAGTCCACAATGCAGTCCCCCTGCTGCGAAACCTTGCGGTGATACGATTGATCCTTCGGGTATAACTTGAAACGCTTGATATGCAACCTGTGCCATAACCTCTCCCCACTTCCATCCAGGTAAATAAAATCGACTGCAATACGGCTATCTCATTCGAATTACGGGTATACTGGTAAAAAATTCAGTCCGGTCTGTTCATCCCAGCCCATCATCAAGTTCAAATTCTGTATCGCTTGGCCTGCAGCACCTTTTACGATGTTGTCAATGACGGATATAATCGTAACTCGGCCTGTTCGTTCATCCACTGCAAAACCAATATCGCAATAATTAGATGCGAATACTTCCTTTGTAGCCGGCCAAATCCCCTTTTCACGGATTCTTACAAAAGACCGGTTCTCATAATACTGCTTATAAACATCTATAAAATCTTGATCAGTATATTCGCCCTTTAGCGGAGCGTACATTGTACTCATAATTCCTCTTGTCATCGGAACCAGATGCGTCGTAAACGTAACGGTAACCGGCTCTCCTGCTTGGTCGCTGAGGACCTGTTCAATCTCAGGAATATGCTGATGCTTATTCACTTTGTAGGCTTTAAAATTCTCATTCATCTCTGCGTAATGGGAAGATAGACTCGTTCCTCTCCCAGCACCGGATACTCCCGACTTCGCATCAATGATAATACCGCGGTGATCGATCAGCCCTGCCTTGATTGCGGGAATTAGTCCAAGCAGCGTCGCTGTTGGATAACATCCTGGATTGGATATAAAGGAAGCACCTGCCGCGTTCTCTCCATAGATTTCGCTTAGACCATATACCGCCTGATCCAAATAGATATCTTCTGCCGGACTATGTTTATACCACGCTTCGTATTCCGCGCCATCGGTCAGTCTAAAGTCACCCGAAAGATCAATCACTTTTAAACCTGCATCAATTAATTGAGGAACTAGCTTCGTACTTACTCCCGATGGAGTTGCTGTGAATACGAGATCGACCTCTTCTGCCATCTTCACGATATCAATCCCATCCAGCTTCTGATCCACAATCCCTGTCAGATGAGGAAACCCATCAGCGATCGACACACCGCTTGTCGAAGACGAAATTACAGAATTAATCTCTACATGGGGATGAAGATATAAAAATCGAATGAGTTCCACACCGCCATATCCAGTGGAACCTACGATTGCAACTTTGCATTTCTGAGTCATTGGGGTTGCCTCCATCTCATGAATAGTCTATTTTCTATGTATGTAATCCATTTATAGGTTGATCATGCTAAAATATACTTTTTTATTCATCGATGTGCATTATTATACATTGATGTTTATATAAATACAACACTTTATACATTATTCTATACAAATCAAATCATTCATTATTATTTAGCACCCAGGGATTCAGTGAAAAATGAAATATCTATTTCCGATGTTTCCAACAGAGTGTTATGATGCATAATAGGGTTTAAATAAATCTATATATCATATTTAAAGGAGCTATCGCTTTGGATATTAATCACATCAGCTCTATTATCATCCTGGTGATCAATATGCTGCTCGCGGCAGCTGTTGTTTTCCTGGAACGAAAGGACGCTACCTCAACGTGGGCTTGGCTGCTTGTGCTCACCTTCATTCCGATTCTCGGATTTGTTCTCTACCTGCTGCTTGGTCAGAACCTCACTCGCTATCGCCTCTTTCAATGGAAGGAACGTGCTAAACTTAATATCGACCAGATGGTCATTGATCAAGTTCATCTTTTGCAGGAAAAAGATTTCCCGTTTCGCAAACCAGACACTTTAGAGTACAAAGACTTCATCTATATGCATCTTATACAAAATGGAGCTCTATTCACCGAAGATAACAAGGTTGATATCTTTGTAGACGGTCATCAGAAGTTTGATAAACTGCTTGAAGATATTAATAACGCGAAAGACCATATTCACATTCAGTACTACATCTATCGTTCTGATGGACTTGGGAAACAAATTCGGGATGCACTGATCAAGAAGGCTAAGGAAGGCATTTATGTACGAGTTCTATATGATGCGCTTGGTTCTAGAACGCTGAGAAAACGTTTCTTTAAGGAACTGACTGCAGCTGGAGGAAAAGTAGAAGTGTTTTTCCCATCCAAACTAAGTCCCATTAACCTTCGACTGAACTACCGAAATCACCGAAAACTCGTCATTATTGATGGACAGATTGGATATACGGGTGGATTTAATGTAGGAGATGAGTATCTCGGACTCGACAAAAAGTTTGGGTACTGGCGTGACACGCATCTGCGAATTCAAGGCACCGCGGTTGCGACCCTTCAAGCTCGCTTTATCATGGACTGGAACGAAGCTTCTCGGTATCATGACATCACGTTTGTACCTGCACATTTCCCTGAACCAGAAAAGACGGGCCATGTAGGGATGCAGATCGTTACCAGCGGACCTGATGCAGAAATCGAACATATCAAGAACGGGTACATAAAAATGATATCGGCGGCCAAAAAATCAATCCTGATTCAAACCCCGTATTTTATTCCGGATGCTAGTATGCTCGATGCAGTTCGTATCGCTTGTTTGTCGGGAATTGATGTACGTATCATGATTCCGAATAAGCCGGACCATATGTTTGTATACTGGGCAACCACTTCCTATGTTGGTGAACTGATTAAAGTGGGCGCAAAAATCTTTGTTTATGACAATGGCTTCCTCCATACCAAAATGATTGTCGTCGATAATAAAATAGCAACCATCGGGTCAGCTAATTTCGATGTGCGCAGCTCCCGTCTGAACTTTGAAATCAATGCTTTTATCTATGATTCTGATATTGCACAGCAGCTGACCGATGCTTTCGAAAAAGACTTACAGCTCTCAGCCGAGCTGACAGAAGAACATTACAAGCAGCGTTCCCTCTGGATTCGCTTTAAGGAATCCATCTCCAGATTACTTTCACCTATCTTGTAAGCTAATACTTAAAGGTATAAATACAAAAATGGACAGACCGATGAAGGTCTGTCCATTTTTGTATTGTTTACGATCTAGTTAGCCGTTTTCTACCCCTGACCTACCATATGCTCAGCAGTTTAAGCTCTACTAAATCCTTCACCTAATACTTCGTGTGCATTCGTAATCGTCACAAAGGCATTCGGGTCAACCGAACGTACGAGGGCTTTTAAACGGGTAATTTCATTTTGTGCAACGACGACCATCAGCACCGTCCGATCATCATCTGTGTAACCGCCTTGTGCAGAGAGTTTCGTTAGACCGCGGTCCAGATCATCGAGAATTGCTTTTGAGATCGATTCCGTCTGCTCAGAGATAATATAAGCAACTTTTGAGGTACCAAAGCCCATTTCAACCGAATCAATTACTTTTCCGGTGACATACAAACTGATTAAAGCGAACAAAGAGTTCTCCAGTGACAGTACCCATCCCGCAAGAATAATGACGGTTCCATCAAGCAGCATGACGCACAAAGAAAGACGCAAACCGCTAAATTTCTGAATAATCTGTGCAAGAATCGTAAGACCACCTGTTGAACCGCGGCCCCGATATACAATCCCAATTCCTAGACCTACTCCGATCCCGCCGAAAATGGATGCCAAAAGCGGATTGCTTGTCGGAACTGCCCAGGTATCCGTCAGATAAACAAAGAAGGGAAGCATAAAACTTCCGAGCAGCGAACGAATTCCATATTGCCTGCCGAGAATGAGATAACCGGCAATAAATAGAGGGATATTCAGCGCCCACTGGGTATACGCAGGTTCCACGCCCCACGCTTCCTGCACGAGGATTGATATTCCCGATACACCCCCTGATGCAATCTGATTGGGAACTAGAAATAAATTAAAGGCAATCGCCATAACAAACGATCCAAATATAATCAGAAATGTATCTAGTGCAATCCTTAGCGGTCCATCAATCGGAATGATGGAGTTCCATCTTTTGTTTTTGGGTTGTTGTGCTTGCTGCATTACGTTCTAATCTCCCCTTAAAATAATATCGCTATATATTTATTTCATAATTCACGCCACAAGGATGAAACTGACTTAAGCATGAAAGATGTATCCAATATTTCAACCAGCAAAAAAATTCCTACATGGTTATACTTCCCCTTTACCATGTAGGAATTCCCTATAAATTATTCAGACTCCACCTTAATTTGCTTGCGGAGATATCCGTCAATAAACGGATCCAGGTCGCCATCCATGACAGCACCTACGTTCCCTGACTCCACACTTGTACGGTGATCCTTTACCATACTATAGGGATGGAACACGTAGGAGCGAATCTGGCTGCCCCATGCAATATCCGACTGTTCTCCTCGGATTTCATCCAGTTGCTTTCTTTGTTCTTCTATTTTACGTTCATAGAGTTTAGAACGAAGCATTGTCATCGCACGCTCACGGTTCTTGATCTGAGAACGTTCATTCTGACACGTTACGACTACACCTGAAGGTAAATGGGTAATACGAACTGCAGAATCCGTCGTATTGATATGCTGACCACCGGCGCCACTTGCCCGGTACGTATCAATCTTCAAATCTTCCGTCCGGATATCAACTTCTACATCTTCCGTAATTTCCGGTACCACATCGCAAGATACAAAAGAAGTGTGTCTACGGCCAGAAGAATCAAAAGGTGAGATCCGAACAAGTCGGTGTACTCCTTTTTCCGCTTTTAGATACCCGTAGGCATTATATCCTTTGATGGAGAGGGTTACACTTTTAATGCCCGCCTCATCTCCCGCTAGATAGTCGAGCACTTCCACTTTAAAGCCATGTTTCTCGGCCCAGCGGGTATACATACGAAGCAGCATCTCGCCCCAATCTTGGGATTCCGTTCCGCCTGCCCCTGGGTGAAGTTCAAGAATTGCATTCATTTTGTCATAAGGCTGATCAAGAAGTAACTGCAATTCGAACTCATCCAGCTTATTCACAAGCGATTTGATGGTCTCTCCTACTTCAGCAGCGACATCTTCATCGCCCTCTTCATCGGCAAGTTCGATCATCATCGTGGCATCATCATATTCTCGTTGTAACTTCAAATAATCATCCACAGATCCTTTTACCGCGTTCATCTCGGCAATAATTGCCTGTGCTTTATCACTATCGTCCCAAAAATCAGGAGCAGACATTTTCTCTTCAAAGTTAGCAATCATTTCATTCTTGAGGTCTAAGTCAAAGAGACCCCCTAAGGTTGGTTAATTTCTTGCTAATTTCGCGCAAATCTTGTTTTACGGACGGATCGATCATACTGCAAATTCCTCTCTTTACTGTAGATAAAGCCCCATCAGAGCCTGCCAGGTATACTAGCAAGCTCCAAGGAGCCGTATAGGTTGTTACATGTTTAAATTATTGTATGGCTGGATGATTAATTTTGTCCATGGCATTGTTTATATTTCTTGCCGCTGCCGCATGGACAAGGATCGTTACGTCCGATCTGGTCATCCACTTTCACAGGACGTTTCTCCGCAGGTTCGCCGCTGGTAGAAATCTTGTTCTCATCGACTACCGCTTGACGTTCCTGGTTGCTCTCGATTTGAGCTCTCATGACATAGGTAGCAACTTCTTCCTGGATGGTAGCGATCATCTCATGGAACATCGCAAACCCTTCAAACTGGTATTCACGAAGCGGATCAGTACCGCCGTATGCTCTAAGGTGAATCCCTTGACGGAGTTGATCCATTGCGTCGATGTGATCCATCCATTTACTGTCCACAGAACGAAGCACGATAACTTTCTCGAATTCACGAACCATATCTTCCCCGATTCGTTCTTCTCGCTCGTCATATTTCTTCTGAACTTTAGCGAAAATAAATTCGACAATCTCTTCGATTTCTTTGCCCCATAGATCGTCGCGTGTAATGGCGCCTTCTTCAAGCATTTTGCTGTTGATATAGTCTGCCACTTCTTGCAGTTCCCAGTTCTCAGGAATGTCATCTACACAGTGTGCTTCCACATTACGCTGAATGGTTCCGCGAATCATCTCCATAACAATGGTTTTGATGTTCTCGGACTCGAGCACTTCACGACGCTGTTTATAGATAACTTCACGCTGCTGATTCATAACATCATCGTACTGGAGTACGACTTTACGCATATCAAAGTTATTGCCCTCTACCCGTTTCTGAGCAGATTCTACAGCACGTGTAATCATTTTGCTCTCAATGGGTTGATCTTCTTCAAATCCAAGGCGCTCCATCATGTTCAGTACATTATCTGCACCAAAACGCTTCATCAGCTCATCTCCAAGAGAGAGATAGAACTGTGTTGAACCTGGATCACCTTGACGTCCTGCACGGCCGCGCAGCTGGTTATCAATCCGGCGGGATTCGTGACGTTCCGTACCAATGATATGAAGGCCGCCTAATTCAGCTACGCCATCACCCAAAATAATATCTGTACCCCGTCCAGCCATGTTCGTTGCAATCGTAACTGCACCCGCTTGGCCAGCACCGGAGATAATCTGTGCTTCTTCTGCATGGTACTTCGCATTCAGTACCTGATGCTTCACACCTTTGCGTTTGAGCATTTCGGAGAGAAGTTCAGAGTTCTCGATGGAAATCGTACCTACGAGTACCGGCTGGTTCTTCGCATGACGTTCTACGATCTCATTCACAACTGCTTTAAACTTACCTTCCACACTCTTGTACACAATATCCGCCATATCATCACGCTGATTCGGACGGTTGGTTGGTACTTGGAGTACTTCAAGTCCATAAATTTTCTTGAACTCTTCTTCCTCTGTCTTCGCCGTACCTGTCATACCTGCCAGCTTCTTGTACATCCGGAAATAGTTCTGGAATGTAATCGTAGCAAGTGTCATGCTCTCGTTCTGAACCTCAATTGCCTCTT
This sequence comes from Paenibacillus sp. GYB006, assembly GCF_036577645.1. NCBI lineage: Bacteria > Bacillati > Bacillota > Bacilli > Caryophanales > Paenibacillaceae > Paenibacillus > Paenibacillus sp. GYB006. The sequence goes on from NZ_JARBDA010000003.1 coordinate 63,335, forward strand.
TTGCTTCAATCGCTTGGTGAAGACCATCACTATAACGACGTCCGGCCATAAGGCGTCCGGTAAATTCATCAACAATCACAACTTCATCATCGGTTACTACATAATCCACGTCACGGCGCATGATCACATTTGCTTTGAGGGCCTGTACGACATGGTGATTCAGTGTAACGTTCGCTTGGTCATACAAGTTCTCAATGCCAAAAGCACGTTCTGCTTTTGCAACCCCTGCTTCGGTAAGGGCCACGGATTTCACTTTAATATCTACCGTGTAATCTTCTTCTGCAACCAGACGTTTTACAAAACGATCTGCTGCAAAATAAAGTTCGGTCGATTTTTGAGCTTGTCCTGAGATGATTAGCGGTGTACGAGCTTCATCGACCAAGATTGAATCGACTTCATCAATAATACAGTAGTAAAGCGGACGCTGTACCATTTGCTCTTTATAAAGGACCATGTTATCGCGGAGATAATCAAATCCGAATTCATTGTTTGTACCGTACGTAATATCGCAAGCATAAGCTGCCTGTTTTGCCGCATGATCCATACCGTTCAAGTTAATCCCAACGCTCATGCCGAGGAATTCATAGATCTGTCCCATCTCCTGGCTATCCCGCTGAGCAAGATAATCGTTGACGGTAACGACATGGACTCCTTTACCTAATAATGCATTCAGATACACAGGAAGGGTACCTACGAGGGTCTTACCTTCACCTGTCTTCATCTCTGCAATACGGCCTTCATGAAGGGCAATACCACCGATCAGCTGTACATCATAATGACGTTTGTTCAGGACACGTTTAGATGCTTCCCGCACCGTAGCAAAAGCTTCAGGCAATAGATCGTCGAGCGTAGCTCCCTTTTCAATACGAGAACGGAATTCCTCCGTTTTACCTTGCAGCTGAGCGTCGGAAAGCGCGGTAAATTCCGGTTCCATTTTATTAATTACATCGACCGTCTTCATCAGACGTTTGACATCACGCTCATTGGTGTCGCCGAAGATCTTCTTCACTAGTCCTAGCATGGTTAACCCCTTTCGTGCAAACAGATAATATAATCAAGCTCGGCATACTAAGGGTAGTGTTAGAAAACTCCAATGTGAAATACATTAACAGTTCTTACATGCACAAGCTGACGTTATTAAAATCATATATATATAGAAACATATCCATTATAAATTAAACCCAAACTCGGGCTTCAATTGAAAAATGGTTTTGCCTAAATTGTAACAGTTTGTAAAGACTGCCGCAACACGGAGAACCCTTTATTTTACTTGATTTACCATCGATCTTATAAGTTTTATGGCAAAAAGCTGACTCTCACCCCGTGTATATATTAGACGCAGGTCCTACCCGATAAGTTTCGCTTCATCTGTATGCAATTAATGGAAATCAAAAAGGACCCCCTTTTCCGCAGAAGTGGGGGCCCTTCACTATCATCATATAATAATATTCTCATTCAACACTTAAGTAATTCATAAAGAAAATATCAGATATCCTTCGCTTCCGAGTGGAAGGTTCCTATTCTTTCTCAATTAAACCATATTTACCGTCTTTACGTTTGTAAACGACGTTAACTTCATTATTCTCAATGTTGGAGAATACGAAGAAATTATGGCCGATCATGTTCATCTGCAGAATCGCTTCTTCAACATCCATCGGTTTGAGTAAGAAACGTTTCGTACGCACCACTTCAAAATCATCATTCTCCATATCCAGTTCATCATCGGTTGTAGGAGATGCACTAGCAGGCACATTTTCTACAAAGAGAGTCTTCAGATTGCCTTCTTGGCGGAATTTACGATTGATCTTTGTTTTGTGCTTGCGAATCTGACGTTCAAGCTTGTCTACTACAGCATCGATGGAGCCATACATATCATTGCTTTCATCTTCTGCGCGGAGTACTAGACCTTTCATAGGAATGGTTACCTCTACGGTGTGCAGGCCTCGATTAACACTTAGCGTAACATTGCCATCAGAGGTAAGAGGTTCGTCGAAATACTTTTCCAGTTTATTCAGCTTCTTATCTACGTAATCTTTCAAAGCATCAGTAACCTCGATTTGTTGTCCTCGAATACTCAAATTCATAGGGCAGTCCTCCTTTTCCTTTACACCTCGATTATAGCATGAATGTTATGGGAAAGTAAAAAAATAAAGCGGTTACTTCGTTCGTACGAAAAGAGATGTGACAATTTTATTAAGTCCGTTTGAAAAGGGTTGCATTAGGTTAATACTAGAGTTAATTCTTCCTAATAAAACATAAAAAACCTCGAGACCGAAGTCTCAAGGTTTGAAGCTAACTACTATACAATTGTTAACCATCTAACCGTATATGTAGGTCGGACTATGCCGGATGATTATAATTTGATTACGTTAGCTGCTTGTGGTCCACGCGCGCCTTCAACGATCTCGAATTCTACGGATTGACCTTCTTCCAAAGTTTTGAATCCTTCGGATTGAATTGCGGAAAAGTGAACGAATACATCGCCGCCATCCTCAGTTTCGATAAAACCATAACCTTTTTCTGCGTTAAACCATTTAACTTTACCTTGCATGCACGAACATTCCCTTCGTCTTCAAATGAAGTGAGCCTAGCTCACAATTCAGACTATAACATCCAAACTTATCCATTGTCAATTGGAAAAGAAAATGATTACCTGCAAATATCTAACATATGAATGTTAATAATTTGAGAGTTGAAATTGTTCTAATATTAGATGGTTATTCGAGATAAGGTAACCCTATACCTAAAGAACTATGATAAATACGGGGTCTTCTCCAGCTGCACTACTTCATTTATATTACTTTCCTCATGAATATAATAAATAAAAGCTTCGGAAGTCATAAACTGTACCCTTTGTAAAGGATACTTTAAAAAAAGCTAAGCCACTTGAAGGAGATGCTGTCTGTATTTTGCAGGCGGCATCTTCTTTAGGTTCCACTGTCCACGATAATGATTGTAATAGAGCATATAACTTCTCACTTCACGTTTCACATCGTGTAAGGTCTCACAGGTCTTTAAATCGATCTCATCTTTTAAATGTCCAAAGAAAGATTCTTGTGGTGCATTATCCCAACAGTTTCCCCGGCGTGACATAGATTGTCCTAATTTCATTTTCTTTACCAACTTTTGAAACTGGGGATTTGTGTAGTGGAATCCTTGATCTGAATGAATAAATGCATCTTTCACAAAGTGCGAATGATTGCGTTTTAATTGGCGTAGCGTATTTAAAGCAATATCTAGAGTGATCTTATCAGATACTTCATAGGCTAAAATCTCATTCGTTTCGGCATCTTTTATCGTCGACAAATACGCACGTTTACCGTGAGCGTAGGATAAGTAAGTGATGTCCGTTAATAATACCTTGCCTGCAATACCTTGTTTAAACTGGCGCTGCAAGAGGTTTGGACATGTACGATGTTCGTGCGTCGCTTTCGCCATCCGACGATAAGGATTCGCTTTTCGGATCGGACAAAATATATTGAACTTCTTCATGATGCGACGAATTCGTTTTAAGTTGTAAATGATATGATATTGATTTTTTAATGTCATTTTAATTTGACGAGCACCTTTCTTTCTTCGACGGAAATGATAGGCTTTTAAAATAATATCTCTTACTTTTTCATCTGCTATATTGCGTACTGTACGCTTTCGTACTGATTTTTGGTGGAAATAATTATAGTAGCCAGAACGAGACACACCGATCGTTTCACACAAATAGTGTACCAAGCGATTTAGCTGATATTTTTCAATGGTCTGACGAATTAATTCAAACTTCTGTTTTGTTACGAGTTTAATTTCTTCTTCAACATCTGCCTTTCGAGTAGATCGAGCTTTTTTAAAAGTTCATTCTCAGCCTGTAATAATCGATTTTTTGCTTCTAGTCGTAAAACCTTTTCTTCTAAACTTAATTCTCGCTCTAAGGGGCGACCAGAGTTTGTTTTTCTTGTATCCTGTAGTCCTTCATCTCCATGTTCACGATAAGCTCCACGCCAACGCTTTCCTGCAGAATGGATGCGTTTTATGCCAATTAGCTCAGCGTCTAAGCCAGCTTCTTCAAAAATAGTTCTGGGTAACTTTCCTTTCTTATTTTCATTAATAAATAGTCGTTTAAACTCATCTGTATATGTGATCGCTTTGTTGCTAACAGATCGGACATGAGGATTACGCTTTAGTTGGGCTTGTTCTTTTTCCGTAAATAATCGTTTGGTCATCTTTATTCGCTCCGATGTTTTTTTCTTATTATAAACAAAAGTACCCCACAGGATAGACTTTTTTCAAAGTGTCTACTCTGTAGGGTACAGTTTATCACCCTCCAAAACTTTTATTTTCATTTCTTATAGTCCATCAAAATACTTTCCCCATAGAAGCTATTCTCGTAAGCGCCACGCTGTACCTTCGAGTTTTGACGCTGATTCAGCCAGTCACTTGCCTCTTGCTTAAGGAATATCATTTTCTTCTCGATTAAATCATCCGCTTTTACTACTTCTCTCAAACGCTCTATATCCTGATGACTTAAAGCATTGGTGTGGGATAGCTCAGTAATAGCATCCACAAGGAATTGACGCTGTTCGACAAAAGCAGAAAGCTCACTATAATCACTTGCTTCCAGTTCCTGAATCATATTATAGGTTAACTGCTCTAAAGAACATATGAGTTCATCCATACTAACTTCCACTGGCTGCGCTCAACCTGCTTGCCTGCTCCCAAGTAGCTCTTAAATCTTGTAAGTATACGAGTGCTTCTTTTGCAGGAGCTTCATCTTTATTGATATTTGATTGCGTCAGCAGGTGTGTAACATACTCATAGATTGCTTCCAAATTAGCGGAGACAGGAATGGAACGATTCAACGTTGAATTCAGCTCGCTGACAATAGATTGTGCTTTTCCTAAATTCAGATTCGCCTTCTGATAATCGGAAGAAGTGATCCCCTCAATCCCTGCCAAGACAAATCGAATCGCACCATCATATAACATCATAAGAAGTTTAGATGGGGAAGCGGTCTGAACGGCGGAGTTTCTGTATTGATTATGAGCTGTTGTATACATAGTGATCTCCTTTTACTTTTTAGCTGCCTGAGCTAAATAGGTTTGCTAAACTGTTGGACTGATTATTTAGTTGGCTGAGTGCCTTCTCCATAGCTGTGAACTGATTATAGTAACGTTCTTCCAGATTATTGAGTTTTGTCGTCATAGCTGAAATCCGCTTATCGTAATCTTTTAGCGTTTTATACATCGTGTTGGTCGTGTTAAAAGCTGCAGTTACGTCAGCCGAATATTTAGATGTACCTGCTTTGGTTGCAAGTTTATCCAAGGAATCTCCAAGCTTGTCATACATCTTATCGAACAAGCCTTTGTCGCTAGAGTCGACAGCCGAGCCTTGAAATAGCTGCAGAACTCCTTCTGGGTTAGAAAGTACAGCCGCTTTTAACTTCGCTTCATCCAGATAGAGCTTTCCACCTTCACTGTAGGTTCCGGTTGTGATTCCGAGGCTTCCTAAACTCACGGAAGAACCAGTTCCTAAATATTCGGTAATCACACTTCTCATCGATGAGACTGTAGATTTTAGAATATCATCATTTTTAAGCAGACCGCTTTTTGCCTTTTCCGTCCACTTTTCGATATCATCTTCGCTCATTGCTTCCTTTTGGTCATCGGTCAAAGGCTGAAAAGTTCTGTATTTCTCTTCGGATGTTTTTGAGTTGAGTAAACTAAGCAGGTCATTATATTGCTGTATGAATGCTTTTACTGTGTCAAGCACATTAGAACTATTTACTTCAGTTGTAATAACGGTTGGATTAATTGAACCAGTTGAGTCCTTTGAAATCCCATTAAACGTCAACTGTACACCATTCACTTCAACTGTGTTTGAATCATACTCTTTATCTACACCATTGATTTTCACAAGTGCCTTCTGACCTTTCACTTCTGTTGAATGAGTTAATTTCATAAAGTTGGAACTATCTGAATCAACACTAATACCCTTTCCAAACTCGCTAGACGTAATAGATAGCCTACCTGTCACTTCATCGAAAATAGCGGTTGCTTTAGCATCTTTATTACCGTTAATTTTACTTACCACAGAAGCAATTGTATCCGTGCCGCTAAACTCAAACTTTTGTTGGTTAATCTCTATTGTATAAGTACTTGATGAATTCCCAGATTCTAATGAGCCAAGCGTAGTTTTAGAGTTTGCTACCCCTGTTGATGTTTTCAATTCACCCTCAATACCACTTTTAGTAGCAAGCCGTTCTACAACTACATTCATGGAAATACCATTAGCATTATTTTTGGCTACAGCGGTTACTGCGTTAGTATTACCTGAGACGACTGCTGTTTGGGTGTTCATCGTTTGAGCTAACCGATAGTTACTTAGTTTGTTGTTACGAAAATCAACGAGTTTACTATTCACTTCCCGATACGATTCCCGCTGCCACTCTACAATTTGTTTTTTCTGATTCAGTGTATTCAGTGGCGTTTTCGCAGCTGTCATTAACGCTTTTACCATTGAATCTGTATCAATGCCTGAAGCTAGTCCACTAATTCTCAAGAATGAAGCCCTCCTATCTAATTACATTTTTTTATCTACGATAATTCCTGATATCTCCATCATTGTCGCTACTAGATCAACTAACTTTTCCGGAGGAACTTCTCGTATAACTTTGCCGGTTTCTTTATCTAAAACTTTGACCATTATTCGATGTGTCTTTTCATGAACATTAATATCTAGAATTGTTTCTGGTCCTGCTAATGTTTTAAAGACCTTCTCTAACTTTTCCTTTTCGAATTGATTAGAGAGATTTAACACATCTTCTTCTGCAGATTGGATTTCTTTATATATACTCGGCTGATTACTTCCCTGATTTAGGACGGTTTTCTGATAATTATTTCCTGATAAAGAGAACTGGATATTCATCGAACAGAATCCTCCATCCTTCAATCTATGTTACTAGTTATATCGGTAGCTTCCCTACTCTATTGAAGATATATTTATGAAATTAGAACTAAAGAATCATTCAAAAAGAGCACTTCTTTGTATTTGCATAAAAAAACTAGCCATCAAAGATGATGGCTAGTCAGAGTTATAAACTATAAATTAACGAAGCAATTGAAGAACTGCTTGTGGTTGTTGGTTAGCTTGTGCAAGCATAGCTTGAGCAGCTTGAGAAAGGATAGAATTCTTCGTTTGTTCAACCATTTCTTTCGCCATATCCACATCACGCACACGGGACTCAGCTGCAGTGAGGTTCTCAGAAGAAGTTCCCAGGTTGTTAATTGTATGCTCTAGACGGTTTTGATTAGCACCGAGCTTAGAACGTTCAGCAGATACTTTTTCAATTGCTGAGTTAATTGTTTCAATAGCTTTTGTAGCTGTCGCTGAATCCTTGCTAATATCAAGTCCGCCTGAAGTTGTAGCTGCTGTACCGGCAACATCATCAGCTGTTCCTAATACTCCATCAGCACCAGCTGCTGGGGCAGTTGCTGCTGCATTATCAGTTGCTGTAGTTGTTGTTGCTGCTACTCCAAGTGATTTTGCATCCATTGGGCCGATACCAATTTCTACAGTTTGGCCATTATTAGCACCAATTTGGAAAGTTAATTTTTTTGCGCCTTGACCATCAAGTAATTTCTGAGTATTGAACTCAGTTGTGTTAGCAATACGAGTGATTTCTTTTGCTAACTCATCTACTTCTTTTTGAAGTTCCCCACGGTCAGTTGCTGTATTCGTATCGTTACCAGATTGAACAGCAAGTTCACGCATACGTTGCAAAATGCTATGTGTTTCGCTCAGTGCACCTTCAGCAGTTTGGATCAATGAGATACCGTCTTGAGCGTTACGAGAAGCCTGATCAAGACCACGAATTTGTCCACGCATTTTTTCGGAGATTGCAAGACCTGCTGCGTCATCACCAGCCCGGTTGATCCTAAGACCAGAAGACAATTTCTCCATAGATTTACCTTGTGCGTTAGATGCAGAGTTCAGTGAACGAGAAGTATTAATTGCCGCAATATTGTGATTGATAATCATGTTAACATTTCCTCCCTGAAATAAGTAGATATCCACGTCCTTGTGGAACGCCTCAGGCGAAAGGTCGGCCGCCCTTGCCTTCAGCGCCTACAACATATATCGACCACAATCACTTCAATATTTATAGCAAAACCAAAAAGTTTTTCTATTATTTTTCATTTTTTACTGACTGTTGATATTGCGCCATTAAGGCTTGGATATGGTCCTTCGTTGAAGCGGCAGATTGTTTATTTGCTTCCTGTATCGCGAGATGAACCTCTTTACGGAAAATATCAACTTCCGCAGGCGCGGAAATGCCAATTCGGACCGTCTCTCCTTCGACGCCGAGCACGGTAATCTCAATATGATCATCGATCACGATGGACTCTCCCTTTTTCCTGGATAGTACTAGCATCTTTATTCACCATCCTTTGCAAAAAGGGTTCTCGCTGCAGATAGTTCCTTGATGGCATGCCGTGTCTGGTAACCGGATTGTTGCAGCACGATCTGTTTCGCCGCAGCATTCTCTGGATTCATGACAATGGGGGCTAACAAATTGATACTTGATTCTTCTATAGATGCCTGAAGGGTTACGATACAGCGTACGAGCACCTTCTCTTTAATCCCTAGTTCCATGGTATCGTGATCTGGTAATTCAAATTCATAACCCGGCTCAAATAGAAATGGGTCGGCTAAGAGAAAGGATAGGCTTGGCTCACATAGCGATTGCATCATACTAAATGGACTATCCTCATAAGGAAGAATGGCAAACTCTTTCTCTTCTTCAAATCCAGGAATTCCTCTATTAAAATGAAATATTTGATCGTCCTCTACTTCCACACTGCCCCAAGAGGCGGTTTCAATGATCAATGTAATCTCTCCTTTATACTTGTGAGTCTACTATTCTATATAAAAAAAGCTACAGATTTGGCGATTGCCTCTCTATAGCTTCTATGTTACACCGTCTGATCTACTTCAGGGGGAATAAATTGTATGGACGGATACTGCATCATATAGATCTGCAGCTTACCCCGCTGATAGTCAATCTCCGGCTTGTTTACTTTTACATCGATATCTACGGAACCTCTTTCAATCTCGATGTCCGTCTTTCGAACATTAAAGTGGATATCTACATTATCTATGGAGGCTTCGCCTCTATGTTCCCCTATAGTCGGGAGAGCTTGCTCTTTCCCATATACCTCAGCAATTGTATTCCCCGGCTTATGAAAATCCGTCATCCGGTTACCTTGCTCAACTCGTTTGGCAATCCCCTCAAGGAAAATTTGCTTAACGTTTGAATACAACCGCTGTGTCATTTCTAGCTGAGGACCTCCTGTAATTGCCGCATTCGCACGCGACGAATCGACAACAAGCTCAGGCTGATGCTGATCGATTTGAAGGGTTGCTGGGTTACTCTTGATCTGAAGATCTGCTTTCGGTTGTCTTATGGAATACTGCCCTACATCTGCATCAATGCCAATACGTCCATTCTGTTGCCTGATCTGAAGCATAGGAATCGTGCTCATGATAATAAAAGCCTCCTCTCGTCTTACTTATCTAAGAAAGTCAACTAAGGAAGAGGAGATGATTTTCGCACCAACAGATAACGTTGCGTTATAGATATTTTCTTGAATCTGCGAACGAACAGCTAGCTCAGCGTAATCCGCATCTTCTGTTTTCGCTTGCAGACTCGTTAAGTTATATTCCATATCACCGAGTCTATTTTGCATTAGTTCAATCCTATTCATTTTTGCGCCAATACCAGCCTGTGCAGCCGTTAGTTTCTCTACACGAGTGTCCATCTGAGCCAGTTCAGCAGAGATCGCATCTAAATCTCCAGCTTTCAGTGCTTCACTCAAACGATCCGCTATCGCAAATACATTGTCCTTATCATCTGCGGAGCCCATTACATCGTTACCGCTCACATTAATAGCTAACTGTATTCCGCTGCCGACAGCATAATTTACATTTCCAGTATCAATCATGTCTTTTGTAAATCCGGTAGTATCTGATACATTCTCAGCGTTTTTCGCAAAATCATATGGCTTCTGGTTATAATTCTCACCGTTAAAGACATATTTCCCATTAAGCTGACTATTGCCGATATCAATAAACTGTTCTTTCAGCTGATTCACTTCAAGACGAATACTCTCCAGGGCACTTTGTGGGTTGGTTCCGCTTGATGCAGTAACCGTTAGTTCCCTCATTCTCTGCAAAACTTCATTGGTCTGTGATACAACGGTATCTGAATAATCCAGCCAAGAAATGGCCGAATCCACATTGCTCTGATATTCCGCATTTGAATTGAGTTCTGTACGGTATCGTAAGGCATATGTAATACCTACTGGGTCATCTGAAGGCTTGTTAATCTTCATTCCCGTGGACATTTGAAGCTGCGTATCATTTAACTGCTTCGCGTTACGGTTAATGTTCATCATGAGCTGGTTGCTCATCATATTCGAGGTTACTCGGATCATCGTATTACCCTCCTACTACCTTATCTTCCTACAGTCCCGGTTCCATTAATTAATTTCTCTAATAGCTCATCAAACGTCGTCATAAATCTAGCAGCTGCGCTATAGGCATGCTGGAACTTAATCATGTTGCTCATCTCTTCATCCAGCGAAACTCCGCTGACGGATTGCCGAGAGTTCTCCACCTGAGTCACCAAAGAGGCAGAGTTCGTCATTTTACGATAAGCTTCCTGTGTCTGAACCCCAAGTTCTCCAACCATCGATTTATATAAATCATTAAGTGTCGTCTTATCTGTTCCACCTGGTGTAGTAAAGGAAGTGCCTTTCAGACTTCCCATGAGTGAGGCTAGGGTATTATTCCCCTTCACTGCATTACCTGAACCATCAAGGCGTAAGGAAGAAGCGATCTTATTGGGATCGAGTTGGATCTCTTTATTAAGCGTAATGTTACCTGCGGTAATCGTTCCGCCATCTGCTCCTGTGAAAAAAGGAATGCCGGCACTTGCAGAGCCATCTAATGAAAAACCAAGCTCATGAAGTCCGTTGAGGCCCTTCACCGTTAAAGGCGTCTCATTCTTGAGAACAGCTCCCGCGGGAAATGCTTGTCCTGCCAGAACGGTAGACGCCACACCATTTACCGTAATATCGGTATCTTGATCTGCCACCGTACCTTCACGAACAGAGGAACCGGCAGGTAACGTAATGGTTACATCACCATTCGCAATGGTATTTGCCAGCTGATTCAGATCATTCTGAAAGCTCGTTACAAAGCTGTCTCTCGAAATGACCATTCCATAAACTTCGCCGCCCGTAAGATCTCCAGATGCATAAGCGTCCGTAAGGAGAGCACTCGTCACTTCTGTAACTGCCGTACCATTCACCAGATTCGTTCCACCAATGGAAATATTGTATCCTTGTTCATTTTCCGTAACAGTTACGTTCGCAATTCTGGATAACTTATCGGTAAGGAGATCACGCTGATCACGAAGATCATTTGCGTTGTCGCCCAAAGATTCAATTCTTGAGATCGTATTATTCAAATCGGCAATAGACGTAAGATACGTTTGCATCTCTTGTGCCTTAACACCGATATTTGCGGTAAGGTCCTGATTTAATCCATCTAGCTGCTTACTCATAAGGTTCATAGCATCTGTCAGAGCAAGAGCGGATTCTTTTACAATATTACGGGCTGTGAGATTCTCTGGATCTTTACTTAAATCAGACCAGGAGGACCAGAAATTATCTAATACGGTCTGTAGACCGGTATCGGAAGGTTCAGTCATGATCCCCTGAATTTTATCCAGTGCATCATATTGAATCTCCCAATTTCCGAGACTCGAATTCTCACTGCGGAACTGACTGTCGAGGAACCCTTGTCGGATTCGTTCAATGGCTGAGAACTCCACCCCCGAACCGAGTTGGCCCGGGTTAGTAGATCTTAAGTAAGCAAGCGGATCCATGGGAGAAGAAGCGGTCATTTTTACCGTTTGTCTCGTGTAACCCTCTGTATTGGCATTTGATATGTTGTGACCTGTTGTATTGAGTGCTGCCGTTTGTGTAAACAAACTGCGCTTCGCAGTCTCTATCGAATGAAAAGTGGAAACCATCGTATTACTCCTCCTAACTTAAGCTCGTGAGTCGAAATATCCGAATTGACCTACCGCTCCCTGGCGTTGATCTGGATGTTTATACACCGGCTCCATTGTTGGCTTATCGATCAGCACGTCCAATGAATAATCAATAAATGCGAGTGAATGTTCCAGCAATTTTTGATTGATTTCATTCATTTCTTTGAGCTGCAATAAGGTAGTGCTTAGCGCCATTTGAGCCTGTTGCAATCTTTCCTTATCCTCTACATCAAATACGAGACGAGAGATTTCCGTAATGGTCAGATTTAATTTGGACTTAATTCCACGCTCGAGTAAGAAGGAGACAATCGCTTCATTTTTCATAACTTCCTGACTTTGAATGCGCTTCAATATAACTGACTCTTGGTTTAACAAACGGATTAATGTATCCGTATCGTTCTTAATAATGGATTCTTTTTTCACTTCTGCTGTACGAAGCATCTCACGATGCGTTGTCTCAAGTTCATACATGGCATCAATTAATTGATTTAGGGACATAACTCTCTCCTACTTCTCGGAACTTGATTTAAAATACGGCATCATCTTCTCGGCAAGTTTATCTGTATCGACTCTATAGGTGCCTGAAGCAACTTGTTGTTTCAGTTCCTGAATACGCTGTGTGCGTTCACTGTTATGGACTTGTTCTTGTTTTTGAAGCATTTCCATCGCTTCTGGTGAGATCGTAATCTCATCCTTGCGGTTTGTTTTCTTTCCTTCGGTCTGCTGAGCAGACTCTATGTTTTTGGAATAAGAATGAATTGCTCCAATGCGTCCAGATTCATTAATTTTCATATACGAAGCACCTGCCCTTTCCCTTATATCGGAATGATCTATTGTATCATCAAGTCATCTAAAATAAAAAAACCGATAATCTTTACTAAAGTTATCGGTAGAGGTTGAAACATTGTTTATAGTGTTACAGCGAATTAAGCCCTGTCTCCTAGGAACGTCCTGATTTGTCGATTGCACGATAGGCACCAGCTCCTAGAGAACGTCCTTCCCCCTGACTAACCTCCCGGGCTGCACTGCTCAAATCCTTGGACAAACGCGAACGACAGCTTTCGCACATATGTCCTTCACGAATGAAAGTTCCGCAAACTTCACAAGGCAACATCAGATTCGGCGCATCCACTACAGAGATCCGGCCTTCCTTAATAAAACGTGTAATCTGCTTAATGGATACACCAGTCTCATCGGACAGTTCTTGGACGTTCGCGCCCCTATGTTTACGTAAATATTCGGCACAGTCAACATACTGCTGTTCGATTTCTCTGAGACAAGTTGGACAACAGCCCATTACGTTAAGCGCGTAAAGCTTGCCGCAGTGAGGACAGTTACCTACATTCATCCTCTTCAGCCTCCTTCTGGGATCATTTCCGAATGCTTTTCCTCATTATACCTACGATATTTAGCCTTGTCATGTTTGGTAGTTATGAGAAACAGTGGAAAGCCAGTGCTTGCATAACTGTGAAAAATAGAGCTCTCATCCGCTTATTCTCACACGATGATTTGACTCGTTTATTTCTATATCGGAGAAACGCCACCGAAATCTTACTAGGATCTGGCCCAAGTGAGCGTATAAATTTTAAAAAGGATGCCGCGCTCTTCTCCCCACCGCTTCATTGCCTGGCTGCAAGCTTCGAGTGTACTGCCCGTTGTATAAACATCATCTACCAGAATGAGGTGAATCGGTTGATGCTTTTCATTTTGTGGCAGATTCATTAGTAACTTCTTCATATAAATGGGAGCTTCCTCGTGAACAGCAAAAATGTTTCGCATCGATTCTACACGCTCTTTACGAGACTTATAACTTTGTTTCTCCGTGTGCTGTGTACGCATCAGCATGGGAATGACCGGAAGACGCACCTCATGACTAAGTACTTCAGCAAGTCTCTCGGCTTGATTAAACCCCCGCTCTATATATCGCTCCCTGCTCACCGGAACAAACGTAACCGCCTGTGCCTGCCAGATCATATGAGGAGAAAGCGTCATCTCACGCCGTAAAGCACGGTAAGCTGTGCCCAGCATGATCCCGAGAAGCGGAGCCATCCTTTCTTTGCCCCGATATTTATATACCGCCAGCCACTCTCGCATGAGAGGATCATACCTTACCGCACTTCGATTCATCTCAAAAGAACGGCCGAGGTTCTCAGCTCTTGCACAGTCTGGACAGCCGATCGCTCTACCGCAGCGATGGCAGCGGATGTTCCGAATCCACGGAATACTAGAAACACAGCGTGGGCATAGCCCCGGAAGCGCAGTAGATAGAGCGCCCCGGTTACCACAAGCAACGCAGATTTGTCCCGGCGGTGCAGCCAGCCCATGCAAAAAGGATCGTACCCAATCAAGCCTAATCACCTGCAGTCTCCTTTCCCACCAAGTACCCTTGACGCCTTGCGATTGTATTCATGCGTTTGATTTGCTTTACGGCTTCTTTCTGACCGAGACTGCGCTCGGGTGCTGCAAAAACGACGTTTCCGGCAGGATCATCTTTCGACCTTCCTGCTCGTCCTGCCATCTGCACAAGGGAGGCAGCATCGAATAGCCGGTTGTTGGCATCAAGAATATACACATCACTTTTGGGTACGGTGACTCCGCGTTCGAGAATCGTGGTGGTAACGAGTAAACGAATGGTCCGGTCCCGAAAAGCCATGACCTTCTCAGCACGCAGCGGGTCCTCAGATGAAGTTCCTTCGATTCTTAGATCAGGCAATGTACGCCTGAGCAAATGTAATAAGGCATCAATCTGAGCGATCCGAGTGACAAACATAAAGATTTGCGCTCCTCGCTCTATGGAAAACGTGAGTCTTCTGAGTAATTCTACAGGCAACTTATGTTGCTTCAATAACTGCTGGACAGAAGGGACTTTTAGCAGCAGCGGTACGGGCAGAGGATGCCGATGAAAACGAACCGGCACTCTCGCATGGGCAAGCTTGCCGCTGGCTGCTTGCTTCTGCAGTTCCCTTGGCGGGGTGGCAGATAAATAGATAAAGCTGCCGCCCGGCTTACAACATACTTCCGCTGCATAAGCGAGCATGGGATCGTTGTGGTATGGGAAGGCATCGAGCTCATCGATGATGACCAGGTCAAAAGCGTGGCGGAAGCGAAGCAGCTGGTGCGTTGTGGCGAGCGTAAGCTCGCCTCGCCGCCAGCGGTCACTGCTTCCGCCATAGAGGGTGGCGCACGTCACCTCAGGAAACGCGCGGGCCACCCGGGGAGCGAGCTCCAGCACCACATCGCGCCGCGGTGTGGCTACGAGCACGCTCCCTCCGCTGCTGAGTATCGCATCCAGCAGCGGGAAGGTCATCTCGGTCTTGCCGGCGCCGGTTACGGCCCATAGCAAGAACCGGCCTTTGGCCGCAGCGGAGCTGGCATGGCGCTGCTCCGCCAAGTACGCAAGCGCCGCGCCTGTGGCTGCGCTTTGCGCTGGGCTAAGTCCCCACCGGCTGTCTGCCGCGGTGGGGAATCCTCCGGCCGCTCCCTTTACGGCCGGAGGCGCTGCACCTTGCAACAACAGCGCACAAGCCCGGCTGCGCCCGAGCGCGAGGCAAGCCTCGCAGTAAGCGCATGCCGAACTGCCGCATGCCGCGCACGGACTTTGCTCGGCTGCAACACTACCACACCGCCGGCAGTGCAGATGCGCACCCCGGCCAAGAAGCCAATGCCCCAAACGGTGCCGCTGCTTATGAATCGGCTGTTCAGCTACGGCTGCTTCATAAGTAATCCGTCCCGCCAAATATCCAAGCTGCACTGCGGCTTTATATTCGGTTTGCATACTCGGAACGTTCTCCACTAGCAGTGCTTCCGCTTCCGGGAGCAGCAGCTGTCTGCCTGTCAGCTGCCCCGCGGCCTCTACTGCATCATCATATAGGGAATGAATCACCTCCTCTGCATGGCTAATTCCCCTGAGCGGCACGATTTTAATATCTAAACAATCACGAAGTAACTTCATGCCATCCTTATCCGGCTCCCTTGATACCTTCTCTTGTAAAATAGACTCCGTCCATCTTCTCCAGCCCTGAATCGATGTCTTCTCTCTAATCATTGCATTCTGCTTACGGAAATTTTCTCTCAGATGACATGCCCAAGAAAAAGGCATTTGGGATGAAATCCAGATGATAGACCAAGGCTCATTAATCTTTTGCCTTCTAGCTTCCCACCATAACTGGTCGGCTTCTGGACAGATCGATATATATAAATTCAGCTCATCTGATTTTGTATGATCTCCTTCTTCTTCCCTTGCCAAATATACAGCTACTTTCACAGCCTTCCCTCCTGAATCACGCAAAAAAGCACATACCTCGGTAAATCTACCGAAGTATGTGCTTCATACTCAATGATAATATAGAAAAAAATAACATATAAGTTCTATATATACAATATTAATGACAATACCGCAACTTTTTCAAAGCTCATTCGTTTTATAATATATCTACAGTTTGCTTACGAATGGAATTCCTTGAAGCGTGCCTTCTTGACGAAGATCGATATATTTCGTATCATCCCATTCCTGTATACCGCTTACGTTAATATAAGACAAGGATTCGTCGCCAGCCATAATATCTAGTTCGATTCCAGCTATGTCAAACAGCCGATTTAGCAAAAGCAGGGTTTCATCGCTTGAGCCATAATCCACTACGGTAACATGATGGGTTTTCCCTCGTAAAGATGCATCTAAAGACAGTGCTCGGATAATCCACTCCAGTATAAATCCATGGTTACTTGTAATCAAAACATAACGTGTTTGCTCGGCTTGTTTCTGATTTGATTGCAGCGTTCGATAAACAAAACGTACGGTTGCAGCAGATAGGCCATAAACAAGCGCAATCCATAACAAATGTTCGATCATGGCGACTGCACCTCCCTTTACGACAATATATGCCGTAAATATGGACGTTGACACAATGAACGTTTATAAAAATTTTATTTATTTAGCTGCTGATTCGCATCAAAAAACTCCGAATAGCACAAACCCTAGTCATATTTTATACTTCATCACAAGAAACCGACTTGCGCCATATGTATGCCTATGGGGCGGCAAAAGGCTGCTTACGATAGCTTGTACGTTCTAACTTCAGCATTTCCCCCGAAAAGTTACACCCCTATTTTCCTTCTCATGCTAAAGTTTATCCTACGTTATAGAGTAACCCAACCATATTTAATGGAATTAATTACGGCTTGTGTCCGGTCATCAACTTCCATCTTCTGCAAAATACTGCTGACATGGTTCTTCACTGTTTTCTCACTGATGAACAAGAACTCACCAATCATTTTGTTGCTCTTACCTTCTGCCATAAGACGAAGTACTTCTGCTTCACGGCGAGTCAGTGGATTATTATCTCCAGCAACAAACTTCACGCCTGCTTCTTTTACGCCGCCTTCACTCATGGTACCTGTTTCATTCAGATAAGTCATCCGGCGGAGCTGCATAATCAGTTTCCCTGTAACTTTTGGATGAATAAATGCGTACCCTTCGTGCACGGAACGAATGGCATTGATCAGAGACTCTGCCTCCATATCCTTCAGCAAATATCCACTTGCTCCTTTACGAAGCGTTTCAAATACATAACTTTCGTCATCATGAATAGACAAAATAATAACTTTCACATCTGGGAACATTTCTCTCAGCTTTTCTGTCGCTTCCACACCGTTTTCAATCGGCATGTTGATGTCCATAAGAACGATATCTGGCTTGATCTGATTACAGAATTCAAGTACCTGGATTCCATCGCCGCATTCGCCGATGACCTCAATATCGTCCTCCATGTTCAGTATGCGTTTCAATCCTTCACGAAACAGCTGATGGTCATCAGCTAGTAATACTTTGATATCTGCCTTATTCATGTTCTGGTTTTCCATCCTGTTACTCCTTTCCCTTCTCCACGTTTGTCGGGATATGAATCACGATCTTAGTGCCTTGATTTTCTCCTGATTCAATCTCCATTCGGCCTTCGAGCAGTTCTACCCTTTCCCGCATACCTATGAGTCCAAAATGAGAGTGATCCTTACTTTTCTCCTCTAATTTCTCCGGTTTAAATCCAAGGCCGTTATCCTGCACAACAATCTTGACCAGCTGAGCCTGGAAAGTAATCTCGACCACCACATAAGTTGGATAAGCATGCTTGGCTGCATTCGACAAACCTTCTTGCACTAATCGATAAATCGCTGCCTCCATAGCGGAAGACAAACGGTGTTCTTTCCCTCTAGTTTCAAACAGTGAACGAATTTTGGTTTTTTCCTCAAAATCCTGCACGTATTTACGAAGTGTGGGAATTAAGCCCAGGTCATCCAGGGCCATTGGACGCAAATTGAAAATAACTTTTCGCATTTCCCCAAGGCTAGAACGAACTTGTTTTTTCAAATCTACTATTTCGGCCTGTACCATCTTAAAATCCTGCTTGGCCAGCATTCTTTCTACAATTTCCGTCCTAAGCACTAGGTTGGCAAGCATTTGTGCGGGTCCATCGTGAATTTCACGAGCGATTCTTTTCCGCTCTTCCTCCTGGGCCAAGATGATCTTGAGACCGATCATTTGTCGATTTTTGGCGGACTCAATAATCCGTGTAACCTGACCCAATTCACCAGACAGATACTCCATGACAACATTCATCTGTGAACCAATGGTCTCGGCTCTTTCCACAGATGCCTCGATACTGCGCGCACGTTTCTGCAAATCATCACGGCGAGCTTTGAGGTACATTTCTTTTTCTCTGTAAATCATCAAATCCAGCTGCAACTGCGTAGCCTTTTCATAGGCTTGCTTGATATCATGTTCAGAGAAACGGACAAAATCGCGGCTGACTTCAGTCAGCCGGATTCGAGACCTGCGGAAATTGAGTTCCAGTTGATCTACCTTTTCAATCGTTTCGGCCGTCTCTTTCAGGATGGATTGAACCTCCTGATTCAGTGCTTTAAGCTCGGTACGAGACGAGTCCATGATTTCAAAAATTTGATATTTACTACTTTCCATGACCTGCATGGCGTTTTTTATAACGCGATCGAGAGCATCTGCTTGAAAGTCCACGTATTTTCGACTCCATTCCTAACGTTTCCAGGATATATCATACCATATCACGAGTCGATGGTGACGGTCTTCGTTTTCTGTTCCCATTTTACAGTCAGTCCAAGCTGTTCAGAAACAAGCCTTAGAGGGACTAAAGTCCTACCACCTGATATATAAGGTGCCACGCTCGCGTTTTGACGTAGCCCATTGATTACAAATTCCTTCTGACCAACCGTCAAATCTATTAACTTACCACCGCGTAGTATGGTCACTCGCTGGTTTTTACTATCCCAGGTTGCCTGTCCTCCAAACACATCAAGCACATGCTTAATAGGAATGTAGGTAGCATTATTTTTCAGTACGGGCGCTGCATCAATGGTTCTCTTTTGACCGTTAAATAACATCGATTTTTGTCCTAAAACAAGCTTGGCGACTCCCTCAGGCAGACCGGCCTCACTTGATAGTGATGGCATTGTAAATGCTATATTATCAAATGCTACGGTTCCTGTCATGGCTCGCTCGTCCTGTCCTTCATCCAAATTCACGACATAAACCCGTTTTAATTTGGCTGGATATGAGATATCCGAACTACTTAAGTCCACATTCAGCTTCTTCCATCCCGACCAGTCTATATTTCTTGCCAGATCCACATACACTGTTTTTCCCTTCGCATCGGTAAGTTCTGCCCGCAGCCAGTTCAGGCTGTGATCTCCAAGAACATCTACCGATAGAGCAGTGGCTGCAGATTCAATCGTTTTGCCGGATGTTCCATTCAGCTGAGCGTAAGCATACATTTTACCACTTCCGCCCGTCATATCATAGCTGAGCTGAAGCACTTTGGATCCTGCTTTTTCCTCGGTTCCATTTACTACTTCTGCTGTTCCCGTTACCCCCGCTGCGTTTGTTGTAAACTGGACTCCGTAATTCACATTCTCGAAGTCTTCCCACATACTTTCTCCTGCTGCAGACAGGACTACTACCGTACTGAATCCATCATAACGGCCAATCGCGTAACCGACAGTTGCCCCTGTATTAATCGAAGAAACCGTTAATTTATCTCCCTTCACGCTGCCTTTAAAGCCAATAAACTCCCATTTCAGTGCATCCGCGCTGAGCGAAACGGTTTGACCATCTTTGGTCGTTGCCGTCACCGGGATATCGATGCTGGTTCCTGCTTGTAGTGAGCCCGTCCCTGAACCGGCTTTCAGTGCAGTCAGATTGCTTCCGCCTACTACCGTCACTTTCATCTTGCTGCTTGCTGACCCACTTACCGCAGTAAGTGTAGCTGTTCCGCCGCCCACTGCTTTGATCTTCCCGCCGCTTGTGCTGATTACCTTGCCATTACTTGATTTCCAGGTAACTGAGGTTGTTCCCACATCGTAAGGGTTGTAGTACGTGTCATAACCTTTCAGGCTGTACTCTGCCTCCTGACCTACAAGAAGAGAAGAAGAACCGCTGATAGCAAGCCCCTTTAATTTTCCTGCGGGAGCGAGAGAATACACACCAAGACCATTAACAACCGCACGCTGTTCAGTCCCATATTCTGTTGAAAAAGCAAGAACGGTAGCCGTCATTCCAAGGGGTCTCGTAATCATGGTAGTGGAACCCCCGCCATCCAGGTTCATCCCTTTCCAGATCCCGATACTCGTCATAAAGGATTGCATTTCTTTTAAGGACATCCCGCTGCTTGCACTATTATCCTGTACAGCGATCAAATAAGCATACCGATTATCTTTGGAATAACCCACAGCTGTCCGAGCACGGTAACCTCCGATGCTTGATGTATCACGGGAGAAAGAAGTTGCTTTCCCGCTGTTAACTAGAATCGTGTGCCCGCCGATCATCATTTGCAGCGTATCTGGGTTCACCTTTTGACCCGTCGTCTTCGCTACTAACTTGTAATCCGTATTTACTGCCTGTCCTACTGTGAGGTTTGCAACCAACCAATCCGCTGCTTTGCCATGAGCACGCAAAATGTAACCATCTTCCGGAATTGATGTGCTTAACGCACTTTTGTCTGATATTTCTTTGACAACGCCATTCTGTACAAGCACTTCGGTCGGTGTTGTAGAAGGGTCGTTCGGACGTTTAGGAGAGGTCCATGCCGAGGTATATATGTATATCGAATTGGCGTGGCTGTATTTCACACTTCCTGACTCCAGATAATAATCTTCCTTATTCATACCCCGTAAAGGATGAGTAGCTCCACTGGATGCCTGGACAGAACCTTCAAAGCTGTACTCGTCAATCATCGGCTTACCCTCTTTGCTTACCGTCATCGCATACATCCCGGTTAGCTCGGACGGAGTAGACATCAGTGTACCACTAGTAATCTGACCGCCGATCGGTGCAAGTTCACCGCTCACGTTAAAATAATCTCCGTTCACACCCGCAACGGCTCCTGTTTCCTTTACCATGCCGCCTGTACTTTGTTTACTATTAAATGTACCTCCCTTGCCTGTCATCACATCAAGTTTGACATATGGATTATTCAGATCCACCTCAATGACATTTGCAAGAATATTTGTTTTGGCGTTTGAGCGTGTTGTAGTGAACTGGTAATTTATCATTTTGGCACCGGACGTAATCATCTCTTCAGATAGCTTTGTTGTACTCACTGCTGCTTGCGCTACACTCGTTATAGGAAGTCCCATATTCCAGGTTCCACTCGATCCAAGAACCGGAGTGACCCACAGAACGCCTGCGACCGTAATAATAAACCATTTCTTCTTCCTGCTATCCTTTTGTTGTTTCCCCTTTTGCATTCGGTTTGTTCCCATAGAAAAGCGACTCTCCCATCTTGTTTTGCATGATCTAATAGATTCAGCCCCGATACTCGTCAGGAGAGTACGGAGCTGAAGACATTTTTATCCTCTACTTAATAGACTGCAAAAAATGGAAAAAGTTACGCTCTTTTTGAAGATTCATGAATTCGATTATCCCTTATCATGATCCTCGTTCTCCAGGAGAAGGATATCTGGCATCTTCCTTGGGGAAAATAAAGCGAACATCAAAAAAACCTTCGATGATAACCATCATCGAAGGTTTGATGTGTAAAACTTCATAGAATGAAGTTATGATCTATTAAATGCCTGCTTGCGACTGCAAAGCTTCCACCTTGTCAACGCGTTCCCAAGGTACATCCAAATCTGTACGGCCAAAATGTCCGTAAGCAGCAGTTTGTTTGTAAATCGGACGACGCAGGTCTAACATGCGAATGATGCCCGCTGGGCGAAGATCGAAGTTATTGCGAACGAGTTCTACAAGCTTTTCATCACTAACTTTACCAGTGCCGTATGTATCGACATTGATCGATACTGGGTTTGCTACACCAATTGCGTAAGCAAGCTGAATTTCTACTTTGTCTGCAAGTCCAGCAGCTACAAGGTTTTTAGCCACATAACGTGCTGCATAAGCTGCAGAACGGTCCACTTTTGTAGGATCCTTACCGGAAAAAGCACCGCCGCCATGACGAGCATAACCGCCATACGTATCTACAATAATTTTACGTCCTGTAAGACCTGCATCACCTTGAGGTCCACCGATAACGAAACGACCTGTTGGGTTGATGAAGTACTTGGTTTCATCGTCAAGCAGATTAGCTGGTACTACAGGAAGAATAACCTTCTCTTTAATGTCAGCTTGAATTTGCTCAAGTGTGATTTCTTCCGCATGCTGTGTGGATACAACGATCGTATCTACACGAACAGGCTTGTCTCCATCATATTCTATAGTAACTTGTGTTTTACCATCTGGACGAAGGTATTCAAGCGTACCATTCTTACGTACTTCAGCCAAACGACGAGCGATTCGGTGAGACAAAGCAATCGGAAGCGGCATCAGTTCTTCAGTCTCGTTGGTTGCAAAACCAAACATAAGACCTTGATCCCCTGCACCAATATTTTCAGTCTCTTTATCCATTTGATCTGGATCACGATTCTCAAGTGCTGCGTTAACGCCTTGCGCGATATCTTTCGATTGTTCGTTCAGAGATGTTAATACTGCAGACGTTTGATAGTCGAAACCATATTTTGCACGAGTATAGCCGATTTCTTTTACCGTATTACGTACGATTGCCGGAATATCGATATAATCAGCAGAGGAGCTGATTTCTCCGATGACAAGTACGAGTCCAGTAGCTACAGATACTTCACATGCAACACGTGCATTGGGATCAGCTTCAAGAAACGCATCAAGAACGGCGTCGGAAATTTGGTCACAAATTTTATCTGGATGTCCTTCAGTTACGGACTCAGAAGTGAATAAGTGGCGCCCTTTAACAGACATAGTAGTTTCAACCTCCCACGTATATGGATTTGTATGGTATAAGCCATCAATTCTATCCAATACAAAAAATGAACCTTTCCCGAAACGGAAAAGGTTGCAATACATCCTCATACGACATATTAACGTATTTGTCAATCGGTGTCAATCAATGACAAACGTGATCATTTCCACAATTTCTTAAAGAATTTCTGAACTTTTTTGGTGATTTTATTGAGTCTGCTCATGATTTATTCACCTCACAGTTTGTGTCCGGCTGCATGTAGCTCTGCAGAACGAACCAATCGTTTTGTCATTTCTCCACCAATCGAGCCATTCTCGCGGGAAGTCAGATGTCCCCATCCGGAGTAAGAAGGGCTGCTGCCACCAATTGACCCCAGTTCATCGCCAAACTCTGCATTTAGATCTTTACCGGTGTATCCACCTACTTGGATGCCGAACTCTGCGGCGATCTCATATTTCATCTGGTCCAACATCTGGCGGCTCTCCGGGACAAGCTTTTGATTATTTCTTGGCATAATATGATTGCACCTCCTGCTTATGATCTTGCAGGTATAGTGTCTGCAATTGGGATGAATATAGACTGGTGAAGTATTGTTACTTTTGGGAAAATGAAGTGAATCGGTCTTTGAAGTATAAATCTACAGAGGGATACATATACGAATGCAAAAAGATCTCTTCCTATATATAAGGTGAAATTGGGAATGGTTTTTCTAATGATGAGGAACGGTTTATGAAAACAAAAAAAATGTTCCGCTCCATATATAAAATGAAGCGAAACATCACATACTAATGATGATTAGGAAGAACATCCTTTTTATAAGTGCTGCTTGATTACTACTGGAGCTTGTAAGATCCGCGAACCATTACGGTTAGGTTATACTTATTCCCTTGCACAACTTCAATTCCACGACCTTCACGAGGGAAGGATAATAAGTGGTTATTCGTAATCGATGTTCCATTACCAAGGTCTGCACCTTGAGTTAGATCTGCCACACCGTTGCTGTCTGCAGAGTAGATGACTGCTTTACCGCTGCGGACAATAAACTCAGTACCTGCACCTGCAATCAGACGCTGTCCTGGTTTCACGACCACGATCTTGAGTTCATCTTCAGCACTTGTACTTGGTGTACTTGTACCTGGTGTGGAAGGAACGGAAGGAGTCGTACTTATGCTTCCTCCGCTGCCTTGTCCTGCATTTTTAATGGCTTGATCTACATAACTCTTCGTAACGACAGGGTCATCGGCTGTACCTGGCTGGGACGCAACCGATGCGCCTTCAGCTGAGATATTCATAATTGAACCAATCCATATGCCTCCGCCTACGGCGATGGTTGCCATTCCTACTTTCCACATGCGTTTCATGATGTTCTTCCTCCTTAAAATCTTTCATCCTTTGTTTCTGTAACTCTAATGATAGAGGGTATCAAGCTAGTTCACAAGAAAAAGTTACCAAATTAATATAATCCCTTGTATCGATCTTTATCTGCAGTTGAAGTTTGTTGTTTGTATACTACTCACCAGTTGGAAGTTGCACCGGAATTCGGTTTGGATTATAGTACATCGATTGACCTGCTATCTTATACTTTTCTCCTTGGAATAGATCATAGATCGAGATTTGATAGGTTCCTCCTCTGCGATCTTCAAATACACGATCATCAATAGCCCAAGAAAGCAGCTGATTCGTACCCATCTTAAGATCTGTTGCAGGTACTAGCTCCTTCGCGAACACACGCCCAGTCGCATCTGTAATTTCCACGACGAGCTTATGCTCACTTTCCGGCAGATCGTATGCATCATCTACAGTTAACGTATAATACCACTCAACCGCAACACTGCTGCCGCCAGATAAATAAGCATCAAATGTGTGCGTTTTGATCTGATAAGGGTACAGCTCTACTTGTTCAATCTTCGTAAGCGGCGTGAGCTGTTCTGGTGCAATTTCAAGTGATGCTGCATTCACATAACCCGTAGGCTCTTCCTTGATGGCAGTCAGTTTATCTTCCGTTACGCCTTCTCCAACAATCAGTCTCATATCTGAGACAGTGACACGTTTCGGGATTTTCGCCCACATGGTGACAATACTCTTATCTTCCGGACCTGCTGGATATTCAATTTGTTTCACATTTGTTTTAAAATAAAGCCCGCTTGAAGACTGATAATATCCGCTAAGCTGAGATAACTCCGTCTGACGGTTTTCTAGATTCGTCACTTCAAGCTCGGTATACACAAGGTCCGTACTCGTACCTGGATATACAACCGTTTTTCTGGTTTTCACTTCTGCTTTTTTACCAAGCGTAGTAAGGGTAAATTCTTTATTTTTCTCAATCTTCGGAACGTCAGGGATGGCCCCAATATTCGTCAGCTTCAACCATTCAAAAGATTCTTCTCCTACCTTCTCTTCTAAAGATACTTGTAACTGCGCAATATCTAGAGATGTCGGTACTTTCGTTAATAGATACAAGTCAATCGACTGACCTGGACCGAGCAAGGATGCGGCCTGGCTTTTAATCAGCTTGGTACTTGTCATGTCTTTCGCAGAATCCACTGTAAAGGCTCCCTGCAGTTCAGGAAGGCGCAGCGTTTTGACTGAAGTATTCTTCAAGGTCAGCTTCGCAGACAAAAGATCTCCGTCTGTCCATGGCAAACGTTGAATAGATGACCAGATCACTCCATACGTGCCATTATCGCTCTTCACGGTTGTTTCCGATCCTAATGTATTCTGCAATGAGGATGGTGTAGGTAAGATGTAGACCCCTGCTGGGTAACTGAAAGATGGTTCTTTTTTCTCCGGATCTTTAGGTACATTCATTTGCAATTTGAGTGCACCTTGGGCAACAGCATAGGATACCGAGATATCCAGCTTAATTGTCTTCTCTTCATCTGGCTTCAGCGTCACGTTCTCAAGTGCCTTTGTCGTAATGGGATAAGATTTACCCGTTCCACTCAGCAATACGAACTCATACTTAGGTACCGTGATCGTCTGCTTCCCTGTATTTTGCAAATGAAAACGTATGGATAGATCGTTCTTGTCATAACTTTGGTTCACTGTTGCTCCTTCAAGCGTGGTTTGCAGTTTTTGACCATCCACATCGACTTCCCTTGCCTTAAAAGGAGCCGTCGCAACGATCTTCGTTGTACTTGCTTTAGGCAGTTCTAATGTGGCTAGAGGCAGTACCGTCTTCGCCTCGCCTTCTTCCTCCACAAGCACTAACTCTGCTCCGGTCAGTTTTACAGCAATAGGAATGGTGGCGTTCAGTTTGATCGTTTTGTTCTCCTGTGGCTGAATATTAAAAGGTGCCGCTTCGGTGCTTACCGTTTCCGCTATAAGCGGATAATTACTTCCTCCTGCTGTTCTCAGCACCCATTTCGCCGTTGGGTTCTCTAGCATTTTATAACCGACATTATGCAGATTTACCGTCACTTCTGCATAGTTATATTCATTCACGGGGTGTACTTCTAGCTTGGTTACTTTGACTTTAACAGGGGTGTCTCCCAAACGAATGGATTTAGACTTATTGACAGGTGTAGATAGGGTATAGGATGCCGGTACATTGAACTGTCCCAGGCTGCTTTCATAATTTGGCTTACTGAAATCCCACTTCACAATTTGAAATAAAAGATCGCTAACGTTTACGCTCTTCCCTACTTTTACAAGGTACGTCACATCAAGGGTGGAGCCTGCCGCTACGCTTTTCTTGTCCTTGTCACGTGTAATTAGGCTAGGAGAATATAACGTTCCGCCCTTAGTTTTTACCTTTGTCCAGTAGTCGATAAGCATGAGATTCTTGCTGTCATTGTTCTGATAGGTGAGGGTATACGAGATGGTCTTGCCATCTTCTTGTGTGAGTACATTGAGGTCGGTTAGTTTTACAACACTTTTTGAGGTTAATTTGACTGATTTTAGGTTAGACAGAGTATGTAGGGTTTTGTTTGTTTTTGTTGTGGTGGATTTGGTGCTCTGAGTAGTTGTGGCTTTCTTGGTAGTGGTTGTCTTGGAAGTAGTGTTACCTGCTGAAGCAGCAACGGTTTGAAGATTGGATTCTATATTCGAACCTGCGCCGAATATCTGTGTTCGAGCTCCCTGTCCATTGTATAGCACGTCTGATGGAGTTGATATGGAAGCATTTTGCAAGATAGAAGTAAGTACCTGCTTACTGTTCGATTGTAGATCTTGGATGGTTTGTATTGATCTTGTTTCTTCGGGTTCCGCACCTACTGAGGTGCCTTGTCCAAGAATGAGAGTTGCTGCAGCGATCCATAATATTGTTTTTTTATTATATATATAATTCACTTAGTACCTCCATTTTTCTTTTTGAAGTTACTATATAGACGCAAATTTTATTAGAAAAGTTTCTATAATATAAAAAAAGGATTCGGAGCTTAACTCCGAATCCCTGCCTTTAAAACTAATTAATATTAGTTAGTTCTAACTGCATCTTTACCTTTGATTACATTTCCACCAAGATCTTGGATGTATTTAGCATCACTCTTCACTTCAATGGAGTAACCAGCTGGTTTTCCGTTTTTATCTACAATTTGAACTACAAAATATGGAAGTGCAGTTTCAGTACCAGCTGTAACAGAATTAACTGTATAGTAGAAATCAGTTTGAGTTGATTGAGCTGGAACTACTTTTCCATCAGACAAACGCGTTACGATCAGATCTTGAGCATACAGAGAAACAAGAGCTGTGTCAGTTTTCAAGTTCTCAGTTACTTTAACTTGTGCTTTATAAGTAGCATCAGTAACTGTGTCAATATCAGCATATGCACTTTGATTTGGAGCTACTTCTGGTGCAACTTCATCTTTAACATCTGATCCACTGATAGTTGGAGCAGTTGTTGAATTAAAGGAAATTTCGTTTTGAGCAGCACCGATGAATTTAGTTCCATTGAATGTGATATTCAGATCAGCTGGAGAGTAAACATCACGATCCAATTTAATAGTAATTGTGTTGCTATCGTTAGCCACAACGTCAGTTACTCCATAAGTAGAAACTCCAACTGAACTCTTGTTGATAACACGAGAAACAGTTTGGTTTAGTTTCACTTGGATTTCTCTCTTACCAGTAAGGGATGCTTTATCGCCTTGATCGTTGTAATTAGCTAAGCTGATATAACGGTAGTCTGCCAATGTTAAAATTTTGTTGAAATCAGCAAGGTAGTTCCCCGCCACGTCTTTAACACCTTGAACTCTAATTTGAGTCAACAAAGCACTCGTTACATCTTTATCATTGATAGTTACAGGCAGTTCAATTACAACTGCTTTACCATCTTGAGTTACAGATAGGTAAGCATCACTTGGCAACCCGATTTCTCTACCATCGAATGTAATCGAGTAGTTCGCACGATTCAACAAAGATGCTGGATCCATCTTCTCATTGAATACGATAACTGCACGACGTGCATTGTCTGATACATTAAAGGATACTGAACCAACTTCAGGTGCCTTTGTATCTCCTACATTAAATGTAGTTGTGTACTCAAGCATTACATTTCCAAGTACTGTGTTATCCTTGATACCAGAAACAGTCAATGTACTAGTACCCTCTGGAAGTTCAGAGAAGAAGTTAACCAAGAGAATATTTCTTGTATCAGAATCTTTGAAAGTAGCATTCTCAATTTGACGCACTTTGCCATCTTTATCTTTTATTGTGATTAGTTTAGTCCAATCTTGGCCAGAAGCAAGTGGTTTACTGAAAGTCAAAGCCAATTGTTTCTTATTGCCAGCTGTTACACGTGCGTCTAGAACTTGTGGACGCTCTGTATCGATTTCAGCTTTAATCAGCTTAGAAGTTTGAGTGATTTCATTACCAGAGAAATCTTTAACTTTCTCTACGTAGATAGTTGTTTCGTAAGAAGGTAGCGCTTTATCTGTAGCAAAGTAGAATTCATATTTGTTAGCAGACAGTCTTACGATTCTTTCAGGATTAATCTTAGAGTCTCCACGTTTATGGTAAACATTAGCTTTATCCAATGTAGAGTCGTCAATATCTTCGCTGAAAGTAACTGTTAATTTTTCCAATGTTGCTGTAGCTTCTGCAATAGTTGGAGCTGTATTATCTTCAGTTACAGTAAATTTAGTGTCAGATTTCAGAGATTTAAATCCTGCAAAATCCTCTACTCCTGTTACTGTCAGTGTGTGTTCACCAACTGTAAGTGCAGATGAAGACTTCAGAATAACTTCGCGTCCTTCAACATTTGGAGAACTGTAGAATCCTTGGCCATCTACTTGGAAGTTATTTGTGTAGGATTGTTTAACTGGCTCACTGAAAACTATTTTAATTGCTTTAGTTCCCAGACCTGTTACGCTAACAACTTCAGGAAGTTTGTTATCTACCGGAGTAAATTCGATGTTACTTCCTTCAATTGTTTTAGTACCAGCTTTAACACCTGTTACAGTAAGAGTGTATTTTTGTTGGTTTCTGAAAGCCTGATCTTCTTCAAGTGTAAGTGTTACTGCATTTTTAGCATCGTTCAGAACAGCTGATTTAACTTTCAGATTAGAATTCAATCTGTAGTTATCTTTTAGTTCTGCAGTTGCTTTATCAACTTCACCATCAAACTTAACAGTTACTTCTTTTAAGTTATCAGCAGATACTGCATCAAGTTTATTTGCTGTAGTTACTACATAAGTTACTTTTACAGAGAAATCTCTGTCTTGATGTTTAAATTTCACTTCAGTTTCTACATTAGGTAAAAGCTCCTTGTCAGGAGTTACTTTAAGTACTTCACCATCAGTCATAGTTACTTCAACTGTTTTGGAGTCAATAACTTTAGCTTCTTTAACTTGAAGGCTAAGCTCTTGATCAACTGCGTAAGCAGCGCCTACAAGAAGAGAACGGCTAGCATTGGATTGGAAGTTAGCGTTAGCATCTACCAAACCAGCGTTGATTGCTGCTTGAACATATCCTTTAGCCCATTGTGTTGCGGAGTTGTTAGTTTCAGTTGGCACTTCAAGATCAAGCGCACGTACAAGTACAGTTGCCATTTCTTGAACTGTTACAGGACCGGAAAGGTCAAAGATTTTCTTAGTTGTGTTTTTACCTTCCATGATACCCGCAGCGGATACAGCTTCTACGAAAGGAGCTGCCCAGTGTTTAGCACCGTAGTTTTTGTCTTTGAAAGAGTAAACGCCATTGATCTCTTTCAGACCCAGTGTTTTCGTAATTACTTTCGCGAACTCAGCGCGAGTCATTTGTCTGTCAAGGTGAGCTTGACCGTCTGGGAATCCAGAGAAAATACCTTTATCTTTCAAATAACTGTATTGTGCATTTACATCAGTAAGACCTGCTTGACCGAATGCTACAGATGCAAACATGGAGAATGCCATTGCTGTAGACAAAGCCACGGATAAAATTTTCTTCATAAACTTTTTTTCTCCTCCTCGAGAAATCATCACATGATTAATATTATTTTTATAATTGCTGTTGCTAGTTATTGGGTTGCTCGTGTTACTCATATTTGTTACACCCCCTTCCCAGAGTTAGAGCAAGTATTCAATATAAAATGATGTCTGTGAAATTTCACAGAAACTTGTAAATTAAACCAAGTATAAAGAAAAATAGAGTAGTTACCTAATCCTACCTTTCGTATTATACATTGTGGTAATTAAGCCGTAAAGAAATTTTTTCTAATTAATAGACAATTTTCTCCATTAAATTCATTTTTCTTCCTCATTGTTTTCGGCTATACATCTTAAACGCAGTAGTTTCAAAAAAGTTGCGAGTTCCACAAAAAAATTTTTCTTTAATTTAAAAATAGTGGAAACCAAACTTTATATTTGAATACAAACAACTTATAACAAAGATTTAGTGCATGTTTTGAACTATACAATACATAACCATAATTTTCTATTTTATATCATACAAAATTAACTTTTTAAAAAAATTCTTCCTTTCTCAGAAAACAGAACAAAAAAAGAAGACACCACATGGGTATCTTCTTCGTTTCCTTATTACTTAATCTTCATTGCCAGATCAATAATACGAGCTCTCATCTGAGGATCTGTATTCAGGTTCGCATACATTTGTTCGATGGGCTCCTTATTCTCTTTGTATGTTTTCTCGTGCTTAATCGTTACATGGGACCAATCAATAAGTTCATTCTCGGAAGCAACCAAATTATTATATGCATCGTGGAAACCTGTCTTCATCACAAGGTCTTCCATAACTTCTTGCGTGATTTCTCTAGTTTTCTTCGTTTTCTCAATTTCCATTTCCAAAATAGCAGCTTGTTTCTCGAATTGTGTCTTCGTTTTCATATAGCCAAGTTGTGCCTTCGAATAAATCGGTTTCATTAGATAATTTCACCCTTTAGAAAAATGTGTATTTTAAGTTATTGTATATCAAATACTACCAAATTACAAAAACTAGCGAAACATGTAATTACCAAAAAGAAGAAACTGCCCCCGTATAGGAGCAGTCCAAAGTTGTTATATGCTACTAACTCAAATTATTTGGGAATAATTTTGTGCTTTTCTTAAACAATTCTACAGCTATTTTAGCTGCTTCTGCGCGTGTCAGAAGACCCGTTGCATTAAAGTTATACTGCGGTTTCTTTTGTCCAGGAAGTGTAATTGCATTTCCTGTCATAATTTTCGCCTTATTAACAGCGAGTACAGCGGGCCTTGCATATACGTTAATGCGACCAGAGTCTACATATAGTTTAGCTAAGTTGTCCGTAAGCTTGCTGTCATTCGCGGCGAGCTTCAACTTCATTGCACGTGCAATCATTACTGCCGCCTGCTCTCTGGTAAGTGGCTGACTTGCCGCAAATACACCTTCTGTCAGACCCGTAACAATCCCAGCTCTTGCTGCCGTTTCAATATGAGCATAATCCCATGTTGTACTTCGAGCGCCTGGAACGAGATCTACAAATGTCTGATTATTGTCATAATTCAGCGGAATATTAAGTCCTTTTACAAGTAATGTGGCAAACTCTCCACGAGATGTTTGATCATCTGTTCCGAACTGATCAAAACGAACATTATTCATAAGTCCCTTAGCATACATCGCATTCAGTACATTACGTGCCCAGTTATGGTTCGTAATATCTGTGTAGCTGCGACTAAGTTTCATAACTACATAATAACCAAATTCATCAAAAGGTACGGTAACCGTATGTTTCTTGCTATCTACTATTCCTCCGATATTTACCCATTCTCGGCTAGAGGTATACTTAAATACCGTAATCGTTGAACCCACTTCATCCACAACATTATTGTTAAAAGTAAGCGTTAATTCTCCTCTTTGAGATGGAGTAACTTGTCTTTCTGCCGAAATCGTTGGATCTCCATATAATCCTTCTATAGAGTAAGGTGCAAGACCATTCGTTGGCGACAGATAATCTGCTGATCCTTGATTCCCTTTTTCACCAAGCCCACCACTGATCCAATACACATTAGATACGGTAGAGAAATTCTGTTTCGCAGAAGATGAATTAAATCTCAAGAAGTACTCATCAGGAATACTCCAAGCTGGAATCCCAGTCTCCTCCGATGTGAGCCCGTTATTAGGGAAACCTATAATATTTCCATAATCATTTCTACGTTCTACGACACCATCCTTGGGATCGGCAATTCCAAAGAGCAGTTGTGTGTTTGGATAATACTTATTAATCCCTCGTGAATCGGTCGACTGCATAATGGTGCCTTTAGGGAACTCTAATTCAAGGCCTTTGTTGAACACACTGTATTTAGCAGCTACTTTTGGTGCCATATATTGTGAGTCTACTGCTACTGCGCCCGTGTAAAATACCGAAATCGTATCTGATGTTGTTGTACTGCCACGCACAATATCAATTTTTATTGTATTTGCTTTATCCTGTTTTAGTCCTACATAATCTAGCAGGAAACGGTCATCACCAAGATCCGTTCTTTTAATCGCAGGAACTTTATCAATTAGAACCTGAGTAGCGCCTTCGGCCTCGATATCAAAGCGGACAAAGTTTTTATTAACCACATATCCGCCGTCCACAGTGGGCTGTGGTGCAAGCAGGCGATATGGTTTTACTTCACGCACGAGTTCGAGTTGCTGACTTGTTTTGGCACCTGTGCTATTAATAAGCTCAAGATTATACACATAGGTGCCGGCTGTTGTTGCTGGTAGATTATGAACTCGAATTGCAAAAGAAGTTTGACTTCCAAAATACTCATATGCATACTGCGTATTATTGTAACTGAATTGCCCTGTCAATTTTGACTCACTGGCCGAAATATCTAAAGAGAATAGATTCTGAGATCCAAGATTCAGATTTACTTTGTTAGCTCCGTTACCTCGAATGACAATATCATGACTTTGAAGACTCGTTGTGTATTTTCCATTGTTATAAATAAAATCAGGTGTTAAGTTGAAAATTTTGGCCCACTGATCATCATCTTTATAAACAAATGGGAATGTTATACGGTTCTTACCTGTAGCAGGTTGAAACTTATCTATATTAGATACATTTTCATCCAATATATATATACGAATTTCTTTACGTACTTCTCTTACTTGGTTGTTACTGTCCGCTACTGTTCCTGTAAAAATAATTCGGTTCTCACCATAAACCAAGGGACCCTTTTCCGCGGATACCTTTAGTTCTACGTCAATTCTACCTGTATCTTTATTAAGCCAATCTTCATCTAGCCCTTCCGGTTTCACACCGTTAACAAACATCTCTCCATTAAACGCACCTTTATTCAAATCAAAACCAATATACTGACCTTCCACCTGCAAGGTTGAAGCTTTATTTGAATTAATTGTTACTGTCTGTCCGTCTGACAGATTCGCAATATATATATACGTTTTTGATATAAAAGAAATCACTGCATCTTTATACTGTGATGATCCGCTATATTGGAAACGAACCGTCTGATTCCCATTTTGAAAGCCAGATACTTTATAAATATATTCTGTTTCTGTTTCTGATATTTTCCCGATATATTCCGTTGTAATCGCACTACCAATCGGCAGATACTTCGCTGTCAGTTTGGAATTTTCTTTTATGCTTGAATTTGTTTTCACAGATATATAAAAATCACCTGAATCTACCTTTGCACCATTCAAGTTTTCTTTCGAATACTTACCTGATCCATCATATCCTTTTAAATAGTAAAGTTGATTAATTACCACTTGGTCTTTAGCATAAATAAAATTGGCTGTTTTGCTTACTGTTGTTGAACCATAAGTAAATTGAAGATTATAATCCTGTTCACTTACTGCTTCACCATTTTCCTTAATGAACGCAAAGTTCTTAATGGCAAAGGTCACTAGCCTATAGGCAGAGTTTGTACCATCCATCCCTTGTATTACAACATCATCGCCTGATTTAGTCGAAAGTTTACCAGTCGCATCAAAAGAGATGGATTCAAAATATTCAACGTTCCCACCCATATTCGTACCATTTACTTTCAATTCGACTTTTTTATTTACATCGCTACCTTGATCAGGGACAAGGGCTTGTACATAGAGATAAGCAGCATCTTTATCCCCGGTCCAGGTTGGTTTCCCAGAGAGCATGTCATTTACGTTACCGTCTGCATCTGCTAAATACATGCTAACAATCGGACTACTGGCATCGTAATAATATAAAGAGTGTTTCACCGTAATTTTATCTGACCCATTCTCAATCACTAAGATAAGTGAATTGAGACCGGGATTTAATTGTAATTGAGGAGAAAAGAAAGTTCCATCCGATAAAAGGGTCGTTGCGAGTGCAGCTCCTCCGTTTAGAGAGACGGTAGCTTTCGTTGCATTTTGAATTTTACCTTCTAATGTAATCTCTTTTTTAGGAATAACTACTTGGGTTCCTTCATTCAGAGTTACCGGTTGAGATAATCCAAGTACCTTCAAACTTTCTACGTAAGGCACTTGATCAAAAAGAACATAAAAACTTTCAGAACGAGTCATACTTCCCTGGGTTCCTGATAACGTAACCTCATTCATTCCAGGATATAAGGAAATCGTTGATGTAAAGCGATTATCTGGGCTATCCAAATCCAATTGAATGGTTCCTGGAGTTGTTTTGGAATCCTCTCGTTCCCATATTCCCTTTTGCGGATTCCAGGTAAGTTGCTGAACTTTGGCATTAAGTGTTGAACCTGTTACTTTGGTATATGTTCCCGTAACCGTCATTTTGGAATCCGTTACCTGATAAACGTTCTCTCTAGTAATCAGGTTGTCACCTTCAAGTTTCAACTGAACCGTATTTTTCAATGACGTAATATCTGGTGTAAAATAG
Organism: Paenibacillus sp. GYB006; assembly: GCF_036577645.1. Taxonomy (NCBI): domain Bacteria; kingdom Bacillati; phylum Bacillota; class Bacilli; order Caryophanales; family Paenibacillaceae; genus Paenibacillus; species Paenibacillus sp. GYB006. The sequence continues at coordinate 98,955 of NZ_JARBDA010000003.1, forward strand.
CTGGTTGATATAAAATCAGCAGCTTGTGCTGTTCTTACCAAACCTGGTGGAAACATAGAGATAACTAACGAGACTAACAGCAGCCATACCATCGGCCGTTTGATGCGCTGCATAAAATCGCTCCTTTATTTTTAATTACCTTCTATATCGGACAGCTATGTAGAAATATGAACCCAAAAACATAAAAAAACCTTATTCCCGTAAAAGAGAATAAGGTTTATGAAATATTGAAAAATAAGATAATAGCAGTTTCATAGTATAACATGAGTATAGATTATGACTTCGTTTTTGCCTCTGCTGCTTTCATTCGAAGCTTGTTAAAGAAGTTAAGAACCGGACGTTTTGTCTTATCAATCAGACCAATGACTTCTGCCCCAATCTGCAGGAAGAACATCATGACACAGATCACCACAAAGGTTACCCAGTTGGCCTCATGAATCGCAGCAGCGGACTGGATGACAGCCAGCACTCCGAAAAATGCAGCAATTCCGTAAATAATCAGTACGGTTTGACGATGACTGAATCCAAGATCACGCAAGCGATGATGCAAATGACCTTTATCCGGTGCAAAAATCGGTTTCTTATTAAGGAAACGACGAATGATGGCAAACAGTGTATCCGAGAGCGGAACCGCGATAATAATCAGCGGTGTGATCAAGGTTACGACTGCAATCTGCTTAAATCCAAGTAGAGATAACATGGCAAGGCTGAATCCGAGGAACAGCGACCCTGTATCTCCCATAAAGATTTTCGCAGGGTGAAAGTTAAAGAACAAGAATCCAATGATACTGCCCAAAAGAACCATGCAGACCATAGCTGTCACGATATTCCCCATGATAAAGGACATCACCGCAATCGTACCGATGGCAATCGCAGATACGCCTGCCGCAAGACCATCGAGTCCATCAATCAGGTTGATTGCATTGGTTACGCCCACAATCCAGAAGATCGTTACCGGAATGGAAATCCAAAGTTCCAGTGAAGAATACGCATCAACAAATGGAATATTAACAAAATCTATTCGAATATCAAAGGCAAATACCACTACACACGCCGTAATAATCTGAGCTAAAAATTTAACTTTGGCCGATAACTGAAATTTATCATCCATAGCACCAATGAGGGCAATCATAGTTCCTCCAATGATGAAAGCATAGATGAAGCGGTTATCTCGAGCAGTAAAGTACTCCGAAACAAACGGAAGTAATGCCAGCAATGTGACCATAAAAGCAAGAAATATCCCGAGACCGCCAAGTCTTGGCATAATCTTGGTGTGGACCTTACGTGCATCTGGCACGTCAACAGCTCCCACCTTTATCGCAAACTTCTTTACAAGCGGAGTAAGTAGAACCGCTAGTCCAAGAGCTACGATAAATCCCAAGATATAGAACATTAACATGTGCTCATTCGACCCCCAATTTATCAAAACTAACTCCATGCATTATACTCCCTAGATTCTTGAATTACTATCCCTGTTTTCTAGCAAAAATCAAAGATTTTAGCAATTCTTCCTCCATTTACACCGATTTTGTCACGTTTTCTTTTTCACGCACGACTTTCGCAACAAACTGTGGTAGAGCCAGCATTCTTTTTGCCCGGGTCGGTTCACGCAGTAAACGATAGAGCCATTCCGCTCGCATTTTTTGAAACAGAGCGGGAGCTCTCTTTGATTTCCCTGAAATGACATCAAAACTGCCGCCGACGCCCATAACAAGGGGTACTCCTAATTTATGTTTATGTTCACCGATCCACGGCTCTTGGTTATTAACCGCACGTGCTACGAACAATAGGTCTGGAGCAGCTTCCCTTATCTCGGCAATCACTTCATCATCTTGATCCGAATCAAAAAAGCCATCGCGATATCCACAGATCACGACACCAGGATACTGTTTTTGTAACCTGCTTGCTGTCTCTTGAATCACCTCAGGTGTAGATCCCAGAAGGAATACTCTCCATCTATAAGTTTCTCCAACCCGCATTAATTCATGTAGGAGATCAAAACCGGCCACTCGTTCCGCAACAGGGGTACCGCAGTAATTGGCTGCCCATACCACTCCTGTACCATCAGGGACAACCAGTTCAGCCGATTTCATGACCTCCATATACTTTGGATCTTCCAGCGCCGTCATCACCATAATTGGATTACCCGTGATAACTTGGTGGATCTGCCTTGTACGGACGACTTCTTCAAGATAGGCTACCGTGTCTTTCATATCCATGCGTGAAAACGGAATTCCAAAGATGGGCACGGTCGGTACAGACCCTGTCTGTACTTGCTCCATATGCTCATTCATGACTCATTCATCCTTTGCCGCTTAGAAATTTTAAAATATGGACCGCAGGCTCCTGTGCTTGCTCTTTAAGCGAAGCAATTGCTTCTTCCCTAGTCTCAAGCCATTCCTTACGGTTTGTTAGGATCTTCTCGAGTTCTTCTGCCAGCTTGTCTGCTTGCAGCGAAGACGTCGTGCCGATCGCTTGAGAATCCAGTCGATGAAGAAAAGCATCAATCTTCGGATCATACGATACACCAATCAGCGGTACACGCTGGGAAGCTGCATAGATCAAACTGTGTAATCTCATACCGAGAACGAGTTCACAGCGAGATACTTCTAACAACATCATTTGCGGATCCGTTACGTTTGAACAAATGCTTACTTTACTGCCTGTACCATGTAGAGGCCCTATTCGCTGCTTCACATACGTAGACGCTTCTTCATCAGAAGGCAAATGGAAGGGAAGCAGACGAATATGCACTTTATGTTTGGAAGCAAGCTGTTTGAGCCCTTCGGCAATTTGGTTCAGTTCTGTACGATCTTTCTCCCAGAAACGCACCGAAACTCCAATCACCGGCAGCTCTTCTTCTTGTTCTGATTTTGGAGTAGTTCTTCTTGCACTTCCTTCCCCATAAGATGCTTGTTGCACCTTCGTTAGTTCAGGGAGCGGAAGTCCCATAACAGGGTCAGGAACGATGTGCACATCATTCCATCTTATTCCGAAATCCTGAATTAGCTTAGCTGATTCTTCATCACGAACAGAGACATATTCACAGTGCTTAAAAATACCGCGAATCATCGTTTTGAAAACACCACGTTTTACAGGCCCAATCCCCTGGGAATAAATAAACGTTGGTTTCTTCATGTTCTGTGCGATTTTAATAACGCCAAGGTAATAAGGGATGGATTTCCAGCCTGTTGCATCTTGCAGCAAGCTGCCTCCTCCGCTAATCAGTCCATCACTCTCTTTGATAGCCCGGCGAACTTCGCCAAGCTTCATACGATGCACAGCACGAACACCATAGGTTTGCTTCGTCCATTCGGGATCGCCTGAGAGCACGATGGGTTCTACCTGCACGTTCGTGCGCTGACTTTCTGACTCCAGTGCAGTCAGTATCGATTTAAGAACGGCTTCATCCCCGCTGTTATGAAAACCATAATATCCTGAGATAACTATTTTCTTAGTAGTGGTGACCATTTTTTCCAACATCCTTCCAAAACTTGCCACACCACAATTGCAATCAATCCAACGATGAGACCAAGTCCGAGACCTAACACCCCACGAATAAGGGAAAGATGCGCTGGTGTATGAATATGAGCGAACGTATCCACCATAGACAACTGAGCAATCGATGCAATAATCATTAAATAAATTCCATTACGATATTTAAGAGCAATAAACGCTCCTAAGATAAACATTGGGTGCCCCAGTAAAAATTCCTTGTTACGAGGACGAACGCCAAAGGTATCTTCCAAGAATGTCCGGAGTACCATTTCAATTGGAGTTACACTGCCCGAGTTTCCTGTACGGGTCAGATAATAATAGCCTACCATACCTATGATACCTGCTGCCAGTATCCACAAAAGAGTGATCGGCTCATTTAGCAGTTTGCGGAAAAATGCCATACTTAGTGCCTTGCGGTAGAACAGAACATAGAATGCCGTAAGTGCAATCGGAGCTAAGTGCAATAGACTTACGCCTCTAAACTGCTCGATTACAAGTGCATACGTAATGTTGTTCAGCAGCGCAATCATGAACGGAACAGCAAGGAAGGACAACAGCGATGTTCGAACAAATAAAACAAGCGCTTGTGTCACGCGATCCTTCACCGAAAGATCAGAATTTCTCAGCTGCATTGCATTAATACGGCGTACCGCAAGCACCATCGCAATCGTTGGAGCGCTGATCGCAACGAGTAGAGCGATACCCTGTTCCATAAGAGACGGTCTAAGTACATATAATCCGCCGCTTCCGAGTATTCCTAGCACAAAGGCTGGCAAAGTCAGGAATGGAATGAAGTAGGATACCATTAATGCGATCATCGCAATGCTACCAACCACAACAACGGCTTTGTAATATTTTTGACCTGGTGTTTCATGTACTTTAAATGGCTCGGCTTGTCCCATCGTAAAGCCATTCTCTTTCATTCGTTCTACTGCATTTCCTTCTTCCCCCAGTGCATCCAGCAAGTTATCCAGTGGATCTGTCACTGCTGCTTGCAGTGCACTACGCGAAGGTGATGCGTTCAGGTAGATCATCCGAATATTACGATCTTTTGTAGCCAGTGTAAATCGATCTGCAATTACTTTCGGAGAAAGATTCGCATCGTGTTCGCTTAGAGAGATAAGACGAACTACATTGTAGTCTGTAAGATAAGCAAGGGTACTGAAACCATGCTGTGGCACTTTCAAGTTCTCGATCGCAGCAAGTCCGATACCATGCTGATTCAGAAGCTCTGCAAAAGATGACAAGCTTCTCAGCTCTCCATTATCGTTATATCCCTTAACCTTATCTCCTTCAAACAGAATTCGTTTGACACCGAAACTCTCAAACAAATCCATTAACTGAGCTACGGACTGCTGATCATAAGGAAGTGAATCACCTAGCCGGGGCATAATACTGAAACCACGATCCACTAGATCACTCATTGTAATTGGATCTGGAGTCATTGGCTTTAGGTTGGCATTTTCTACAGGTGTTTCAATAACCAAACCTTCTTTACCCTCATGAGTCCATGTACGAACTGGAATTTCCAGTCTGCGGAATGTGTCCGCAATAATAGGAGCTAAGACTTCTTTATTCTCTTCATTCGTAAATAGAATATAAGTATAATTCTCATTCTCCGGTAAAATTTCACCTGACATATTCGCTACATCTAGACTGTTATAGATCATGATGCGACGAGATTTACGGAATTCATCCAGCGTACTCTCATACATCGCCATTGTTGTAACGCCTGCATTTTTGAGTTCCGTTAATTTTTCATCAATAAAGTCTTGCGGGTGAACCTGATATGCCGCTACATCCACAAGATCCCGATAATCGAATACCAATTCTACATTTTTGGAACTGGATTCTGTTGTGACACGGTCGTAGATGACAGGAATGGAAGCAATAAGTCCAATAATTACAATAATCCATAGCCACTTACGAGAGACCGTGTTCCAATATTGCCATTTTTGACGCACCGATGTGTACCTCCTAAATTTTATACCTTTTACAATCCATATCATGCCCAGCACGCAAATATTTAGCAACTCAGCATTTAAACGATTCCTGTATATTCCTGTTACTTCATTCCAACACAAAAGCCTCTCCGCCAAACAACCCGTAACGGTGCGGAAAGGCTCTTGAATTAACTTAACATTTCTTATAAAAAGAAATCAAACTTGCTCTTAAATCAGCGATCAATACGACTCATAACCGCATCCGTAAGACGCTGAATTCGTGCATGAGCATCTTCATTATTTTCGCCTTGAACGGCAAAGTATATTTTAATCTTCGGTTCTGTACCTGAAGGGCGCAAGCAGAACCATGAGCCATCTTCCAGAATGAATTTAAGTACATTCTCTTTAGGAAGATCATCAATACCTGTGGAATAGTCCAGCATTTCTCGAACCTTAATGTCAGCAACCTCTTCTGGAGCAGAAGTACGCCACTCGGTCATAATGGCCTGAATTTGTGCCACGCCATCTTTCCCTTTTAAGGTACGGGACTCCAAGTTCTCTAAGAAATAACCAAACTGCTCATACAGTTCTTGAAGAACATCATATAAAGTTTTGCCTACACTCTTATAATAAGCAGCCGCTTCGCAAATCAGCATCGCAGCGAGAACGGCGTCTTTATCCCTTGCATAATTGCCTGCGAGATAGCCGTAGCTTTCTTCGTATCCAAATAGATAAGTATGACTGCCTGTCTCTTCAAAAGCATTCATCTTCTCACCAATATATTTAAAGCCCGTTAGTGTATTAAACACTTCCGCACCGTAATGTTTCGCAATTACAGCACCCATTTCACTCGTTACAATGGTTTTTACCACTGCGCCGTTCGTAGGAAGCTGTCCGCGCTCTTTCAACTGGCCGAGGAGATAATTCGTCATAATGGCACCGGACTGGTTACCTGAGAGCACGAAATATTTACCTTCTTTATCTTTTACAACTGCACCCATACGGTCCGCATCCGGATCGGTACCAATAATAATATCTGCATCCACTTTTTCACCAAGCTTCATCGCAAGTGTGAATGCTTCACGTTCTTCTGGATTAGGTGACTTCACCGTAGTGAAATTCGCATCCGGCTCTGCTTGTTCAGGAACGACATGCACATTCGTAAATCCAATACGCTCCAGCACTTTTGTCACAGGCATGTTTCCTGTACCATGCAGCGGTGTAAAGACGATATTGAAATCTTTGCTATACTCAGCAGCAATTCGGTCCCGGTTCAAACTTTCGGCAGCAACGGTTTCAATGAATGCTTCATCTTCCGCATCACCAAGCCATACAAGCAGTCCTTGTGCTTCTGCATCCGCCTGCGTAAGCTTTTTCACGTCAGCAAGGGAAGCCACATCCTGAATATACTGAATCACTCGTTCTGCTTCATCCGGCACAAGTTGTCCGCCCGAAGCATTATATACTTTGTATCCATTATATTCGGGAGGGTTATGACTCGCTGTGATAACGATTCCACCTGTTGCCTGCAAATGACGTACACTATAAGACAACTGTGGTGTCGGACGCAGTGATGTAAACAATTTAGCCACAATACCGTTCGCAGCGAGTACTAAAGCAGCCTCAAGAGCAAACTCCGGCGAAAAATGGCGAGAGTCATGAGCGATTACAACAGAAGGTTTTCCTTCTCCTTTATGACCTTCATTAATGTAGCGTGCAAAACCTTGTGTTGCTTTTCCTACCGTATAACGGTTGATTCGGTTACTCCCTGCTCCAATGACACCGCGCAGTCCTCCTGTACCGAATTCAAGCTCCCGGTAAAAACGATCCTCAAGTTCATTCGTATCTTCAGATAAATCCGTTAGCTCCTGTTTGGTTTCCTCATCAATAGATGGATCCTTAAGCCATTGTTCCAATGTTTGCTTCGCAGTTTCACTTAACATGTCGTCACCATTCTCCTTTATCCCATATGTAACTATGGTTCTCTATGTGGTTATTTCATGATTGTAAGCTAATCGATAATTCATTGCAGTTCATTCCGTAACATTCGCCCTACTGCGGATCAGATAGAGCAAACATAATCTCGCCTTCTGCGACTACTTTATCGCCGACACGAGCGGTTGCTTTTCCTTTTCCAATAGAGCCTTTCAGACGTGTGATCTCAACCTCAAGCTCCAGCGTATCACCTGGTACCACTTGTCCGCGGAATCGGAAATTATCAAGACCAGCAAGGAAACCAATCTTACCTCGGTTACTTTCCACTTTAAGAATAGCCACTGCGCCTACTTGAGCAAGTGCCTCTGTAATAAGTACGCCCGGCATTACCGGATAGCCTGGAAAATGACCTGTGAAGAAGGGTTCATTGATGGTTACATTCTTAATTCCAACTGCTCGTTTGCCCTCCTCGATCTCCACGATCTTATCGACCAATAAAAAGGGAGGTCTGTGAGGAATGATTTCCTGAATTTGATTAATATCTAGCATATGTTTATAACCCCTTCCGTACGATGCATAAACAACCTATTCTTAGTCCATACTAATTATATCCTTCATTAACTGCAGTAGTGAAGGTTGAGATAAGGGGCTTGTTCCTTTGTGCCGCACAGTTCGTACTGACGGTCTAAGGGAATCAGCCCTTTTTGTGTTTGCAGTATACACCGCAAAGTCCCCCATCATTATACATTTTTCGGGAACAAAAAGAAAACTCCTGCTTCACAGGAGTTCCGTTTTTATAACGATCCACATTACTACGCTCTGCCTACCCGATTAAGGTGCAAAAACAAGATCAAATATATGTTTCCATGTTCGATAGTCAAAGGCAGATCCGATATCTCTCCCGCCAACGACCACATAACCGACTAACATACCGCCGATTAAAGCAATTAACAAAAGCAGCGGAATCAGAAGCCGGCGTAAGATCTTCCGTGAAGATCCCTTCTTCTTCTCTACTTTTTCTTCTTCAGTCATAACCTTCACCTATGCCCTCATTGTATTCGCAAGATTCATCATCGTGTCACTTGAACTCAGTGCGCGGGCAGCCAGCTGGTAAGTGCGCTGTACTTCAAGCATTTGCGTCATCTCACTCGTTAGATCTACATTGGAATTCTCTAAATAACCTGCTCGAATGGTCGCTTCAGGCACCGTAGTTGCCGCATTTTCTCCAAAAACCATGTTTTCACTGGCTCCCGAAATTAAGCTGAACAAGTTATCTGAGCTAGCTGCGAGCCCTTCAGGGCGCATGGGTTCAACGAGTTGAAGTTGCCCTGCAATTCTTGCACTCATGGAGCCGCTGTCCCGCACTAATAAGTTACCGCTCGAATCAAATGCTACCGTAGCATTTGCCGGTGCAGTAATAGGCTGATTATCTCTGCCGAGCACGGCATAACCATCACTCGTTACGAGTCTCATACGCGGTGCTGCATTTGGGTCCTGAACCGATTCATCCGGTACAAAACGGAAATCGCCTGCTCTTGTCCATGCTTTTTGACCATTCACTTCTACAGCAAACAGCGCATTTCCTTCAATAGCCAAATCTGTGGGATTCCCTGTCTCGTTCAATTCCCCTTGTGCCATATCTTGAGTAATCGATGTCATCTTCACACCATAGCCTACATTAAAACCGAGCGGAGTTGCTCTGCCATCCCGCGACAATGAGGAAGCCTGCTGCTGAACACCTGTCAGTACATCTTCAAATGAAGCTTGTTTGCTCTTGTAACCTGCCGTGTCTACATTCGCAACGTTATTCGCGATCAGATCTAATCGCTGCTGCATGCTCGTCATGGATACGAGAGCACTGATCATTGAATTATTCATATAATCCCCCAAACTTCAAAAATATGTAGTACCTCTACACACGCCCGATTTCATTTACGGCTTTTTCCAAGCTTTTATCGTAAAATTGAATTACTTTCTGATTGGCTTCATAGGCTCGAAGAGCTGCTGTTAAATCAACCATCGACTGAGCTGAATCCACTGTCGAACGTTCCAAGAATCCCTGCTTCACTTGAACCCGGTCTTCTGCACCAAGCAAACGCGCTGATCCCGCACGATCCGAGCTTAGTACATAATTCCCATTACCTTCTCTGACTAGCTGATAAGGGTCATCCACGATGGTAATACCAAGTCTCTCACCAGTGATTGCTCCTGTAAGAGGATTCACTAGCTGTCCTTGCTCGTCCACTTTAAATTGATTCATGGCGCCTGTCAATCGAATAGGTTCACCATTATCTGACAATACCTCAAAGCCCGTTGAACTTAGCAGTCTGCCTTCCGCATCCACTTGAAAACTGCCATCCCGGGTATATTTTACGTTGCCTTCCTCATCTTGTACGGTAAAATAAGCCTGCGGCTTATATATTACATCCCCATTATCACTGATGTACTTACCTGAAGCATCAAAAGGAATCGCTTCGCCTGTATTCGGATTGGTAACCCTAAGATCTGAATATAACGCAAAATCTGTTATTTTATCGGAGGGTATAAGATCCCCCTGAACATTCATAGACATGCTTTCTTCAGCAAATACGCCTGTATTTAAGCTGCCAATCACCTTACTGCCGAGACTAGAGGAGTCGCCGCTTCTGCTAAGCTGCATTTCCGGAAAGGAACGAACTAGACTCTCCACCTGTTTATAACCGTTCGTATTAAGATTAGCAATATTCTGTGTTACCGTATCATGTTTACGCTGTTGAGCAACCATTCCCGCAGCTGCCGTATAAAGACCTCGAATCACACCAGGTCCCTCCTTATTATTACAACTACTACCTATATCGGTGCTTTAGAACTTTTTCTTAAGAGAACGATCCAAATGATTAAGCATCAGTCCCGTTCCCTTGACAACGCAGTGCATCGGATCATCAGCAACGAGTACAGGTACCCGCAGTTCTTCGGTTAAGAGCTCGTCCAGTCCTTTAAGTAAAGCGCCCCCGCCTGTTAAAATCACACCTCGATCAATAATATCAGCGGATAATTCCGGCGGTGTCTGTTCGAGGACAAACTTAGCCGAAGCTACAATGGAAGCTACCGAATCAGCGAGTGCCTCTTGCACTTCACTTGAAGTGACCGTCACAGTTTTAGGTAAGCCGCTTACCATATCACGTCCACGAATATCGAGCTCTTCCTGCTGACCTCCCGGTTTTACAGTTCCAATGGATACTTTAATATGTTCCGAAGTCCGCTCCCCAATCAATAGCTTGTACTTATTTTTTATATATTTCAAAATCGCTTTGTCAAACTTGTCCCCTGCCATTTTAATAGAAGAAGCTGTAACAATCTCGCCCATAGATAATACGGCCACATCGGTGGTTCCTCCGCCAATATCGATGACCATATTCCCACTCGGTTCATAAATATCCATTCCCGCTCCAATCGCTGCGGCTTTGGGCTCTTCTTCAAGAAATACCTCTTTGGCACCACTGCGCTCTGCTGCTTCACGAATGGCTTTTTGTTCTACGGAGGTGATATTTGTCGGTGCACAAATTAAAATACGGGGACGGCTGTACCAACTTTTGCCGCCAACCCGGTTAATAAAATATTTAAGCATCATTTCTGTAATATCAAAATCGGCAATGACGCCGTCCCGCAAAGGTCTAATTGCAATAATGTTACCTGGCGTTCTGCCGACCATGCGGCGTGCATCTTCTCCCACAGCAAGTACTTTCTTCGATCCACTCTCAATTGCAACTACCGAAGGTTCGTCGAGAACGACGCCACTCCCTTTTACGTGAATGAGCACGTTGGCCGTACCAAGATCAATACCGATGTCCTTGCTTAGCATATAAAAGAGCCCCCAAAGAGATATTTTTGATCGTATAATGATTCCTTATTTCTTACCTATGTATTTCATACATTGCTCGCTATTAGCTACATTTTGTGTCGGATCATGCAGATAAGAAGTCTTGTGCTTAAGCTTATACCATCTTTTAACATATCATACTTCAGGGGAGGTCTTCAACGTATTTGTATGCTTTTTGACCTACGTGAGCTTTATGGTCACTACGACTTCCCGGAAGCGAGCACCTCTCGATTTTTTCCGTTCGTTTTTTTATATTTAATCTTGGTTGCCTCGCCTCCTCGTAAATGGCGAATCGATTTATGGTACTCAAGAATGTGTTTTACCTGATCGGCAAGATCAGGGTTGATTTCCGGCAGTCGTTCGGTCAAATCCTTATGCACCGTGCTCTTTGAAACGCCAAATTCCTTGGCAATGGTACGGACCGTATTCCTCGTCTCAACGATACAGCGTCCGATTTTTATGGTCCGTTCTTTAATGTAATCGTGCACGCTCCCGCCTCCCTACTGTGGATAGTTTGGTACATTATATGAGAGGCATGCTTAGATATTCACGGTTTCACAGGGTGACAAGCTTTACAGCGATCAATTATTTTTGGTTTTGTTATCCACAGGTTTGTCCTAAAATGAATTCCTTCTATAAAACAAAAGAAACAGCGGGCATGTCCCACTGCTTCTTTGTTCTTACTTAAATATTTTATTTTTTCAGGAATTGTTCTGGATTAACAGGTTTTCCTGCTTCGTACACTTCAAAGTGTACGTGGTTGCCGAGATCCTTGCCAAGTTCACTCTTGCCTGAGATGGCAATGGTGTCACCTTGTTTTACTTCATCATTTTGTTTTACTTTTACATCAGCAATACTTTGATATACCGTTTTGAGATCATTGTCATGAGTAATCTCGACAACCATTCCATTCAGCGGATGTTGTTCTACACGCGTCACTTTACCGCTCAGTGCAGCTTTGACTTCAAAAGTTTGATCATCGGCTCTTGCTAAATCAATTCCGGCATTAGCAATAAAAGTTTGATCGTACTCTAGTAAAGCAAGTGCTTTCTCATCTGTCGTCGCTGCAGCGTCATAAAAAGGTTTCACTACATTCACTTCCGATGCTACTGCCACCGGCCATGCTAGATTCTCAGACTTGCCTTCTACTTCACTTGTAACGGGTTCTTCTTCCAAAACTCCAGTGGTAGGAACCGCATCGCCATTCTCAGACACTTGCTTTGTCGTTTCTTTCACAGCAGACTGCATGCTAGCGTCCTGGTAGGCCCACACTAAAGTTAGTATAATAGCTGCTGCGGCGATGTAAGCTGCCGGGTATACCCACCGTTTGGACAACAGCTTTTTCCAGGATGAAGATTGTGATTCAGGTGCTCCATTACTTGTTTTTGGAGCATTTTCTTGGTTTTGATTTTTGTTTTGTTCATTCATTTTCTATCACCTCAGTAACAAGTGTTACCGGGTGCAACTCTTTTATACTCGTACTATTAAATTTATTTGCAAGATTTTTAAGGAGACTATGAATTCCCTTTATATAATAACTTGGAAGCTTGGCCAAAAGCGACTCCGTTATAGTAGTGTTTTAGAATCTGGGTTGCGGTATAACCTTCTTGCGCCATTCCATTGGCTCCCCACTGGCTCATGCCTACTCCGTGACCATATCCATGCGTTGTAATCGTAATCTTGTCCCCACTCGTTTCCCACGTAAATTCACTAGATCGCAGCCCGAGCTTCTCTCTTATCTCTTTTCCCGTAAACACTTTCTTTCCGATCTGAATCTCTTTAATCCGTTTTCCCGCAGTTGTAGACAGAACTTGAATAAAGGGCTTTGCCGGTTTGCCGCTCACAGATACAGGAATCGCTTCCGGTGTAACATTCAATTTATTAAGAAAATCAACACGGGACATTGTCACGCTCTCCTCATAGACCGGAGCAATCTTGGCATCCCAAGGACTTTCTACACTTCGTAGATACGGTACAGCTTGCTGCCATACATCTTCCGAGTTCTCGGTATATCCGTTGCTAGTCGAGAAAAAGGCGGCGATTATCGGCTCCCCTTTATAAGTCATTATCGTATCCTTGCTCTCCCGCACAGCTTGCTGGAGCTTGGCCCATTCTTTTTCTTTCCCTGCGTCTTTAAAATGAGCTTCGAGCTTATTGTAAGGAATGTATACCTGATGCTCGACCGTATCCTTCACGTCCGCACCATCGACGGGTATGCCGCTGCGATCTCCCGCAGCCATCCGCTTCGTTACATACGTGCGCGCTGCAATAGCCTGCGCCTTGAGGGCTTCGATGCCGAAGTCCGAAGGCATTTCGGCTGCCACAACCCCGGTGACGTACTGTTCCATCGTCACCGTATCAATGGTGTGCGTTTTCGTTAGATAGACGCGCACCTCGGGTTCGGGATACACCACTGCCGGCTTTGGTGCCGGTGTGGTGTCAGGGACAAGGGCAGGCGGCTCTGCTGCGGCAGGATTCTGCGCAGCGGGGGCCGTCTGCCCTTGCACCGCCGGCGCAGGGCTCGGCGGTGCTTCCTCGCGGGGCCAGGCAAGCACTGCTGGAATCAGCAGTGCCGCAATGGCTAGTCCCGCGAGGGCGGCGGCAGGGCCGGGCCGCCGGGGGCGCCGCGGTGCGGAGCCGCGGCGCCAGGAGCGGGCGGCTTTATAGGTGCCGCCCGCCGGGTTTGGTGCATGCATCTGTGGTGCATGCACGGGCTGGCTGTGCCCGGTAAGAGGCACAGCGGGTTCAGCAGCAGGGGATAGCGAAGCCTCTCCCCGCCCCCGTCTTTCTTTTATACCGCCCAGCTGCTCTTTGCTGCCTACTCCATTTACTATAGAAAGAGACGTTTGTTTTGAGTTTCTAACTTTTAAGATTCCCTGTTCATCCCGCTCTATTAAAATCTCCGCTGGGCCGTAGGAAGTTTCAGTTACCTCTTGCCAAGGAATGCTTACAATCTTCTTTCTTTTCATTCGGACTCTTCTATTATTAAGCTCTTCTTTAGGCTTGGAAGAACCTCGTGTCGCCTTCATTTATACTCCTCCCAACATCTCATTTGATAGCTGCTCTAGCTCGGTAGATCAGATAGACCTTATAAGTCATACATATGGAGATCTCGCTTCTGATAGAACCAAATTAAGAGAATATAAATGAGAGGTTGCCTAGTATTAAGACCACACTATAGTAGTAACTAATGATGTATTTCCTCTATTTTATAAGAAAGATAGCGACGCCTCTTCTACCATCTTCATTTAAATAGACCAAAGACCATGCATTATAAAAAGGGACTATAAATAAAAAAAAGACTGTAGACATACTAGTATAGGCTAGTTGTCTACAGTCTCACCAAGCCTATAAAGGCTTGGTTTCTTATTCTTTCTTACACAATGTTGCATCGGGTTCCATTCTATCCGTTAGCTTACGCTAAAGTAGGCTGAACCTTAAATCTTGCTGTTTCTGTTTCCGTTACAGCGGATTCTGTCGATTTCGCTTCACGCTTCGGCTCTTCTACCGATACACGATAGATGTCTGCTCCAAGACCGTTCAGCTTCTCTGCAAGGTGCACATAACCGCGGTCAATATGATGAACACCGCCTACTTCTGTTGTGCCGTCAGCGATCAATCCAGCAAGAATCAAAGCAGCACCTGCACGCAAGTCCGTAGCTGTTACTTTGGCTCCGGTAAGTTTAGCTCCTCCAGTAATAATCGAGGAACGACCTTCTACTTTGATCTCTGCATTCATCAGGTTGAACTCATCCACATGCATAAATCGATTTTCGAATACCGTTTCCGTTACAACACTTGTTCCTTGGGATTTGAGCAGCAATGCCATCATTTGAGATTGCATGTCTGTCGGGAATCCTGGGTATGGAAGCGTCTTGATATCCACAGCTTTCAGAGGACCGTCAGCAATGACACGTACTCCGTTTTCGTCAGGGACAATCTTCACTCCCATTTCTTCCATCTTAGAGATAACAGGGCCAAGATGATCGGAAATTGCTCCTTCGACATAAACGTCTCCGCCTGTAATCGCTGCAGCAGCCATATACGTCCCTGCTTCAATTCGATCTGGAATTACAGCATGTTGTACACCGTGAAGTTTTTCTACTCCTTCAATGCGAATCACGCCTGTGCCAGCACCGCGTACTTTTGCACCCATCCCATTCAGGTAGTTTGCAAGATCCACAATTTCCGGTTCTTTTGCTGCATTCTCAAGAATTGTTGTTCCTTCTGCAAGTACAGCAGCCATCATAATATTTTCAGTTGCACCAACACTCGCAACATCCAAATAAATTTTGGCTCCGCGCAATTTTCCATTTGACCTTGCTTCTATATAACCATGTCCTAGGCTGATTTCTGCACCCATTGCTTCAAAACCTTTAAGGTGTTGATCAATCGGGCGTGTACCAATCGCACATCCGCCTGGAAGAGATATTTTTGTATAACCCATACGTGTTAGCAGAGGACCCATAACCAAGAAAGACGCCCGCATTTTTGTAACCCATTCGTAAGGGGCTTCGCACGAAGTAAGATTCGTTGCGTCTACGGTGATTACTTCATTTTGGTATGTAACTTCCGCTCCTAGCGATTCCAGTACTTTGTTAATTGTCATCACATCGTCTAAAGGAGGTGCATCTGTAATAATGCTTACTCCTTCTTCCCCTAAGAGAGAGGCGGCGATGATCGGAAGAACTGAATTTTTAGCGCCGCTGACTTTGACACTTCCGGTCAATCTCTTGCCTCCGCGGACGATAAATTTGCTCATCTTGTTTCCCTCCGCGCGTTATTTTTCTTTTTCTGCTTACGAGTGGAGTTTCCTCTTTCACTTGTCGTCCGATCCCGTCGGAAAATTCGACATCATTATTCAACATTCGTCAAGATGTCGTATTTCAGAAAAGAATAGTTTGCACTTTTCATTTTTTAAATTCGTTAGTGATTGAAGACATGATTTCCATCATATAAGACCATTTCTATTCGAAATCATTTGAAACTGTGATTAAAAACAAAGAAATAGCAGTCATTCCGCTAATCCCCTAACTTACATCATAACATTAAAAGTTCATGGGAGACAAGCGATTTTTCATTTTACATTGTTTTTTACCATTTCATACGGATCAACGTATAAAACGACCGACATTGCATTGTTATCAAATGAATATCTTTAATTTCATTGTTCACATAAAAACATAATGTTATTCGACAAAAGCTGTCTTAAGGTATTCTGGCCTAAGAGTGATATAACCAGCCTGGAAAGCTTTAAAACAGATATTTAAGCATTTGTGTCCAAGAGAGATACTCAAGCACGAAATCAGACACAAAATGTCCCAGCACAATAGCTAAAAGCAGCTGCAGCATTCTAGCTTGAGCACTCTTTGGGTGTTTTACAATCAAGTCGAGCTTCAAGTGCTGTAAAGACCACCAAGCGATCGCAATACAGGAAAGTGAGATAATCATAGCTACAAGACTATTTGTACTAATGGCCTGATTAACTTGATCATTCAACAGTTGATCCATGTCCAGCCTCCGTCTTTCTTGTTAATGATTAATTTCACATACTGTGAAATCATATTCGGATCATTGTTTATTGTCAACCAATCTTACAACATTGGAACCCAGAAACCTTAATTTAACTCTGAATTGTTATACTTTTGACAAAAACATGTCTAATCCGCATTCTTTCTGTCATTTCCTCGGAAATAATCTCAAAAACAAAAAGAACCTGACGAATGGTCAGGTTCTATGTTCTATAGGTTGCCGGATACTTTAAGTCGGTTCATTGCTTTTTGTAATGCAATTTCAGCACGACGGTGATCGTATTGATCTCTGCTTCCGCTAGATGTTAGACGCGTTTCAGCACGCTCAAGAGCAGCTTTCGCACGAATTACATCAATCTCAGAAGCGAGTTCAGCACTTTCAGCCAAAATGACTACCTTCTCTTTGCGAACCTCTACAAAACCGCCTGCAACAGCGATTTTCAGTTCCTTTCCATCCGTTTTAATGGACACAGGTGCAATTTGCAAGGGAGTTACGAAGGGAACGTGACCAGGAAGGATTCCCAGATCACCTTCCACTCCGCGTACAACCAGGCTATTTACCTGTTCAGAGAAGATGAGTCGCTCCGGAGTTACAATTTCCAATAAAAAGGTACTCATTGTCATCCCTCCTGAACTCTATCCGAAGGATAGTTAACTCATCTTTGGGTCATTAATCCTTAGGATTAATTGACTATTCCATTGATTTTGCTTTTTCTACCGCTTCTTCAATTGTTCCTACGTACAGGAATGCTGCTTCTGGAAGATGGTCATACTTACCATCTAAGATTTCTCTGAAACTGCGAACTGTATCTTTAACAGGAACATATTTACCCGGGAATCCGTTAAATGCTTCTGCTACGTGGAACGGTTGGGATAAGAAACGTTGGATTTTACGAGCACGAGCTACGAGCATTTTATCTTCTTCGCTCAGCTCATCCATACCCAAGATCGCAATGATATCTTGAAGTTCGTTGTAACGAGCAAGAATACGTTTAACCCCTTGAGCTACGTTATAATGCTCTTCCCCTACTACATCTGGAGTAAGGATACGGGAACTGGATGCAAGTGGATCTACCGCAGGGTAGATACCCATCTCAGAGATTTTACGCTCGAGGTTCGTTGTTGCATCCAAGTGAGCAAATGTAGTTGCCGGCGCAGGGTCAGTGTAGTCATCCGCAGGAACATAGATTGCCTGAATCGAAGTTACTGAACCTGATTTCGTCGAAGTAATACGTTCTTGAAGTTGACCCATCTCCGTTGCAAGTGTAGGTTGGTAACCTACCGCTGATGGCATACGTCCCATAAGGGCAGAAACCTCAGAACCTGCTTGAGTAAAGCGGAAGATGTTATCAATGAAGAGAAGAACGTCTTTACCTTCTTGATCACGGAAATACTCAGCCATAGTAAGACCCGTCAAGGCAACGCGAAGACGTGCACCTGGAGGCTCATTCATTTGACCGAATACCATTGCTGTTTTGTTGATAACACCAGAGTCCGTCATCTCATGGTACAAGTCATTACCTTCACGAGTACGCTCACCAACACCGGCAAATACAGAGATACCGCCATGTTCTTGAGCAATGTTGTTGATAAGTTCCTGAATAGTTACCGTTTTACCTACACCCGCACCACCGAAAAGACCAATTTTACCGCCTTTTGCGTATGGAGCAAGCAAATCAATAACTTTAATTCCTGTCTCCAGCATTTCTGCTTGTGTAGACAACTCATCGAAAGTAGGTGCTAAACGGTGAATCGGATTACGAACAGCCGTTTCAATTGCACCGCCATTATCGATTGGATTACCAAGTACGTTAAATACCCGGCCCAAAGTTGCTTCCCCTACGGGTACAGAAATAGGTGCACCTGTATTGATTGCTTCTGCACCACGAACGAGACCATCTGTAGAAGACATTGCAATACAGCGTACACGGTTATCGCCTAGATGTTTCGCTGTTTCAAGCGTAAGGTTAATTTCTTTACCATCGCTTGTCTTTGTGTTGATTGTAACTGCATTATTAATATCGGGAAGTCCGTCACGGTCGAACTCAACGTCAACAACCGCACCCGTAATGCTGACAACGCGTCCTTTGTTCATCTTCAGTTCCCTCCTACAAGCTATAGCAGTAATAATCTCCTGTCACCATTCATATAAATGTGAGCGAGCATTATTCTGACCAGCTTCATTGTTTATCCGTACTTAATTAAATTAAGACTGCGCGCTTGCTCCAGCCACAATTTCTGTAATTTCCTGCGTAATCGCAGCTTGACGTGCTCTGTTATAAGTAAGCGATAATTCTCCAATGAGCTTGGATGCATTTTTCGTTGCACTGCCCATTGCTGTCATTTTCGCTCCAAGTTCACTTGCTTTACCATTCAGAAGTGCACCATAGATCAAAGTCTCGGCATAGCGAGGCAAAAGAGCTTCCAGTACTGCCTCTGCTGAAGGTTCGTACTCATATTGAGCAGAAGCTTCCGTCTTCTTATTCTCCGGTCTCTCCATCGGAAGAAGTTTTTCAACCGTAGGAATCTGGGTAATTGCATTTACAAATTGGCTGTAACAGATATAGATCTCATCATATTTTCCTGCTTCAAATCCAGAAACGGTTTCGTTCGCAATGGATTTAATATCAGCAAATGTTGGGGAGTCCGACAAATCTGTAACATCCATACCAATCGGTTGCTCACGGCGTCTGAAGAAATCGCGACCTTTCCGTCCAATTACAAACAGAACATATTCGTCTTTAGAGGTGTGGCGTTCCTTAAGAGTCAGGGTTACCTGACGAAGAACGTTGGCATTGTATCCACCTGCAAGACCACGATCTGAAGTAATTACGAGGTAAGCCGTCTTTTTGACAGGACGAGTCACCAGCATGGGATGGGTAACCTCTGAAGAAGAGGATGCAATGCTAGTTACCACTTCCTTCAACTTCTCGGAATATGGTTTTGCAGCTTCTGCTTTCTCCTGCGCTTTTCTAAG
Source organism: Paenibacillus sp. GYB006 (assembly GCF_036577645.1). Classification (NCBI taxonomy): domain Bacteria; kingdom Bacillati; phylum Bacillota; class Bacilli; order Caryophanales; family Paenibacillaceae; genus Paenibacillus; species Paenibacillus sp. GYB006. The sequence continues at coordinate 118,698 of NZ_JARBDA010000003.1, forward strand.
CTTGGAGGCAGCAACCATCTCCATTGCCTTGGTAATTTGCTTCGTGCTCTGAACACTTTTGATTTGACGCTTGATTTCGCGCATACCTTTTGCCATGTTTTCACCACCTTAAAGTTTTGACGAAGTCAAAACTAACTTCGAGAGCATTACTTAAAGTTTTGACGAAGTCAAAACGATCTTCGAGAGCGTTACTTAAAGTTTTGACGAAGTCAAAACGATCTTCGAGAGCGTTACTTAAGTTTTGACGAAATCAAAACGATCTTCGTAAGCATTTACTTCATATAAGAAAGAGGGACTGCGGCGTACGTTGTGTTCGCGCAGCCCTTCTTTGGTTCTTTGATATGGAATACGATGCGGCTTAGTTCGATGATTTAGAGAAGCTGTTTCTGAATTTCTCGATAGAGTTTTTCAGAGCGGCTTCATTATCTGCAGTAAGCTCTTTCGTTGTACGGATGGATTCAAGAATCTCAGGGTGATTACTTTCCATGAATGAGAGATATTCTCTCTCAAAACGAGTTACATCACCTACTGGGATTTCATCCAGATATCCTTTAGTCGCTGTATACAAGCTGACAACCTGTTGTTCAACAGGAAGTGGCTTATGCACATCTTGCTTCAGAATTTCCATCATCCGCGCACCACGGTTCAGACGAGCTTGTGTTGATTTATCAAGATCGGATCCGAATTGGGAGAACGCTTGAAGCTCACGATATTGAGCTAGATCCAGACGCAGGGAACCTGCTACCTTTTTCATTGCTTTAATCTGAGCGGAACCACCAACACGGGATACCGAGATACCTACGTTGATCGCTGGACGTTGACCTGAGTTAAACAAGTCTGCTTCCAGGAAGATCTGACCATCGGTAATTGAGATTACGTTCGTTGGGATGTATGCAGAAACGTCAGATGCCTGCGTTTCAATAAATGGCAGAGCGGTTAATGAACCACCACCAAGTTCGTCATTCAGTTTAGCTGCACGTTCGAGCAAACGGGAATGCAGATAGAAAACGTCACCTGGGTAAGCTTCCCGACCCGGAGGACGACGAAGCAGCAAGGAAAGTTCACGGTATGCAGATGCTTGTTTAGTCAAGTCATCATACACTACGAGCACATGCTCACCTTTGTACATAAAGTACTCACCCATTGCACAACCAGCATAAGGAGCTATGTAGAGAAGTGGTGAAGGCTCAGAAGCAGATGCAGTTACAACCGTTGTATACTCCATTGCACCATTACGACGAAGTGTTTCAACTACTTGTGCAACGGTGGATTGTTTCTGTCCAATAGCAACGTAGATACATTTCATTCCGCTGCCTTTTTGGTTAAGGATCGCATCAATCGCAATCGCTGTTTTACCTGTTTGACGGTCACCGATGATAAGCTCACGTTGTCCGCGGCCGATCGGTACCATTGCGTCAATCGCTTTAATTCCTGTTTGCATTGGCTCATGAACCGATTTACGGGCCATAACGCCAGGTGCCTGGTTTTCTACCGGGCGGAATTCATCTGTTGCAAGCGGACCCTTGCCATCAACGGGTTGTCCCATTGCATTAACGACACGGCCGATCAAAGCTTCCCCTACCGGAACTTGCATGATTTGTCCTGTACGTTTTACTTGGTCTCCTTCACGAATGTCTGTGTAAGGTCCCATGATAACGATACCTACGTTGCTTTCTTCAACGTTAAGCGCTAGGCCTAATACGCCTGTAGAAAACTCTACGAGCTCACCGGACATTACGTTCTCGAGTCCATAAACACGGGCAATCCCGTCACCGACTTCGATTACAGAACCAACTTCGCTGACTTCGATGTCCGTTTTGTATTGTTCGATCTGATTTTTAATGATAGTACTAATTTCCTCAGGTCTGATACTCAAGCGTCCTCACCCCTCACTACTTTACTCGTCTTGTAAAAGACTGTTCTAGACGTTTCAGCTGGCCTGCCAGACTTCCGTCATAAATTGTATCGCCGATGGCAACTTTAAGTCCGCCAATCAAGCTTTTATCAATCACATTTTCAATGCGAATTTGTTTACCAATACGAGCACTAAAATCTTTAGCAACTGTATCTTTCTCTTCCTGGCTAAGCTCATATGTCGAATACACACGCGCATTAACCATTCCAAGTGAATCGGATTCGAATTTCATGTAACTTTCCACGACGGATTCCAGTGCATGGATTCGGTTACGTTCGATAAGCAGTTTAATTGTATTTAAGATCGGCTCCGATACTTTGCCTTGCAGACTGTTGTCTACAACACTCAGTTTCGAAGCAACACTGACGTTTGGAGAAGAGATAAATTTAACGATGTCGCGATCTCCTGTAATAGAGGTTGCAACCGCGTGAAGCTCGGCTTCGACTTCCAGTACGGATTGATTTTTGATCGCCACTTCAAACAACGCTTTTGCATATCTCTTGGCGATTACCGAATCCCTACTCATGGTCTGCCTCCTACTTCATTCAGATACTTTTCAACAAGCTCTTCCTGAACGTTGTCTTGCTTAACTTCTTTATCCAAAATCTTGGATGCGATCTGTACAGATACTGCTCCAAGTTCACTGCGGAGGGATTCAACCGCTTTATTCTTCTCACTCTCAATCGCACGAACAGCTTCCAGTTTCAGACGCTCTGCTTCTTGTTTTGCTTCATTCAGCATTTGTTCTGTTTGGTTTACACTTGTTTTGCGAGATTGTTCAATAATACTTTGAGCTTCATTACGCGCTTCTTGCAAAGCCGCTTTTTGCTCTTCTACATATTGGGTAGCCTGCTCACGAGTTTGTTTTGCTTCATTAAGCTGGGAAGCAACTAACTCACGACGCTGCTCCATAATAGCGAACAATTTGTTAAATGCATACTTGGACAAAAGCCAATAAAGGATCAAGAACGCAACAATGGTAATAGCAATGTTTTCCCATAAAATGTGCACTCACGTCACTCCTTTCCGTTCATTCCTGTATCGTAACAAAAACGAAGGCGCGGATGGCATCGCCCTCCCCGCCAAACCGTTACTTCTGATATTATGAAAACATAATCAAGAACGCGATAACTGTAGCTGCCAAAGGTACTACCTCTACGATACCAACACCGATAAACATAGTTGTTTGCAATGGTCCACGAGCTTCTGGTTGACGAGCGATAGACTCAACTGTTCTACTTACGATCATACCGTTACCAAGACCTGCACCAAGTGCACCCAAACCTACTGCGATAGCTGCTGCTAACATTTCCATTTTTAAATTTCCTCCTCGAAATATATATACATTTTTTGTTAACCTAACTTAATATAATAATCTCCTTACTTACAAACAGTTTTGGAGTTACTATTATTGTGGAAAAGATATCTAGTGTTCTTCGTGAATTGTCGTCTGAGCGATGTACACCATCGACAAGATCGTGAAGATGAAGGCCTGCAATGCACCTACAAAAATACTGAATCCTTGCCATGCCATCATGGCTGGAATACCAAGCCATCCCATTTTGAGAATGGTAGAGATCAGAATCTCTCCCGCAAAGATATTGGCAAACAAACGAATCGCAAGGGCGATCGGCTTCGCCAAGTTCTCAATAATGTTCAGCGGCAGAAACACAGGAAACGGTTCGATGTAGTGTTTCAGGTAATGCTTACGGTTGTATCTCAATCCAAGATAATTCATCAGAATGAAGATAATAATCGCAAGCCCTGCGGTAATCGAAATATCTGCGGTAGGAGATTTCCACCATAGAATTTCTGAATGTTCTCCATTACCAAGACTTCTGGTCGCTTCAATTACGTGTCCGAATATACTTGCTGGCTCATCATGTTCCGAGATAATAGAGAACGGCAAACCAAGCATGTTGGATACGAAAATAAACAGAATCAGTGTTAACCCCAAAGTTATGTAAGGCTTACCTTTACTTAAAGGCATGGCACTTGCCACAATGTTCTGAACGAATTCAACGACCCATTCCATGAAATTTTGTACTTTAGAAGGATTCTCTACAGATAGATTCCGAACACACAAACGAACAAGTATGAACACGAATAGCACCGTCACTGTGAGCATTAAAACAGCGGAAAGGTCAATGTTCAATCCTCCGAGTTCGATAATCGGTGAGTCATGCATATTGATTTATTCACCCCTTTCCCCATAGTAATGTTATTTTCTTGATCTAGCGTTTACCATAATGCTAATTGGAATTGCCAAAATCTGCACCGTGAAAAGACCCATCACTGTAAAACCCACTGATATCTGGTCAAATCTCACAGCCAGCATGATAGCCAGAAGAGAGATACACATCCGTGACAAGAAACCAAAACTCACATATTTGCTTCCAGGAGTTACTACACTCTCTGAAACCTGGTGAATTTTGATATACAGATATCTAAAGTTAAACAACCCTGCTGCAAGACCAATGATGAGGCCTAAAAACAAAGGACGTTGTTCAGGGAATATCACCCATACGAGAAGTGATCCCGATAAAAGAAGAAACGTCGCTCTTGTAACAGCATTTACAATGGAAGACAAATCATTCATTTTGTTCCCCCAAAAACTTCTTAATAAAAAGGGCTATATTTAGAACACCTAAAACAAGACCTAATAGACAGCCAATAGCAATCCAGAAACTCGGTCCATTCACAGCATTCATGAGCCACTTTCCTATAAAGTATCCGATCGTTATGTAAGCAGCCAGCAGGATGCCTGAACCACCGATACTCAAAGCAATCAACCACGGTTTATCCTGATTCATAATTAGACACAACCCATCCCTAGAAAGCACTGTATATGGAAAATGAGTTAATAATTCTTTTTCCTCTGAAATCGAGAGAAAAAGATGAAAAATGTGTCAAGTTTGTCCAATCCCAATTATCTTACTGAATGGTTAAAGCGTTTGTCAATCGGTAGAACAACCTGTTCTGGCTGTAAGAAACACTGAAAAATCCTGAAAGAAAATCAGAAAATCTTTCAAACCCTTATAAACCGTACAGTTTAACTGTACGCTCTACTGTCTATACTAGACATTGAAAGGGTGAATTATTTTTTGAACTTTCTGTGAAAAGTCTCAGGACGTTCTTCTTTTTTACCGAAATAGTGCAAAATCGCACTGACAATACGCTCGGAAGCATGTCCATCGCCGTAAGGATTTGCTGCTTCGCTCATTGAAGCGTACAGTTCTGAATCTGTTAATAATGCTTTTGTTCTTGCATATACATTTTCCTCGTCTGTACCAACCAGTTCCAGTGTTCCAGCCTCAATCCCCTCTGGTCTTTCCGTTGTATCACGAAGAACAAGAACAGGCACTCCGAATGAAGGAGCCTCTTCCTGCATTCCACCGGAATCCGTTAGGATTAGATGTGTGTGTGGATAAATGTTATGGAAATCCACTACGTCCAGCGGATCAATCAGCTTAATGCGCGGATGGTTTCCAAGCAGCTCATAAGCTGGTTCTTTAACAGCTGGGCTTGGATGTACAGGATATACAATTGCAATATCCTCGAATTCATCTGCAATGCGTTTTACCGCCTTGAATATGTTTCGATGCGGTTCACCTTGTGATTCTCTGCGATGCGCCGTCATCAAAATCAATCTTTTTCCCTTAGCAAATTCCAGCACAGGGTGGTTGTAATCTTCGCGTACTGTATATTGAAACACATCTGTAACGGTGTTGCCTGTGACAAATACACTTGATTCCGATTTATTTTCACGCAGTAAATTGCTTCCGGACATATCTGTTGGAGCAAAGTGTAAATCTGCCAAAACCCCTGTTAGTTGTCTGTTCATTTCTTCTGGATATGGAGAAAGTTTATTCCAGGTACGAAGCCCAGCTTCTACATGACCTACCTTAATTTGCTGTAAAAAGGCAGCATAACTTGCTAGGAACGTAGTCAGGGTATCTCCATGAACCAGAACGATGTCAGGCTTCGCTTCCCGCAGGACGGGTTCAAGACCTTCCAGTACACGAACAGTAACTTCATTCAGCGTCTGGCGCTCTTTCATGACATCCAGATCGTAATCCGGTGTAATGTTAAAAACTTCAAGTACTTGGTCCAGCATCTGACGATGCTGGGCCGTTACACATACAATGGATTCGATATCTTCGGAGTGACGTTCCAGCTCCAAAATGAGTGGAGCCATCTTGATTGCTTCAGGGCGCACTCCGAATACCGTCATTACTTTAATTTTAGACATTGCTCAAGAGCCCCTTTTTATACCAATTTTGTTTATTTGGTGCCGTACAGTCTGTCTCCCGCATCTCCAAGACCCGGAATGATGTAACCATGCTCATCCAGGCGCTCGTCCATTGCCGCAACATAAATGTCTACGTCAGGATGTGCCTCTTGAACTGCTTTCACGCCTTCTGGCGCAGCAATCAGGTTCATCATCTTAATCTGAGTACAGCCGCGTTTCTTAAGTACGTTGATCGCTTCAATAGCAGATCCGCCAGTTGCCAGCATCGGATCAATCACGATGAGTTCGCGCTCTGTTACGTCTGTTGGAAGCTTCGTATAGTATTCAACAGGCTGCAATGTTTCAGGGTCACGGAATAGTCCTACGTGTCCTACTTTTGCCGCCGGAATGAGTTTCACTACCCCATCAAGCATACCCAGCCCTGCACGAAGAATCGGAATAAGTCCAAGCATACGGCCCGAAATTACTTTTCCTTCTGTCTCTGCAACAGGAGTTTGTACTGTTATTGTTTCGAGTGGAATATCACGTGTAATTTCGTAAGCCATTAAAGTTGCTACTTCATCTACAAGTTCGCGAAAATCCTTTGTGTTCGTGCGCATGTCACGAATAATTGTCAATTTGTGTTGAATCAACGGGTGATCACATACCACCAATTTTCCCATTGTTTGTCCCTCCGGTAGTTTCATCTTCCATTATCAACTCCGGGCAGTTCCTGCTCACAGAAACAAAACCTGTCGATAAATCCTGTATATTATATCATTCCCTATCCTCAAATTACACTATAAACCGTGACAGCTTCGGGACATCGATCAAAAAAAACCGAAACTACAAAAAGCAGCTTCGGTCTACTTGAATAAACAGCTTACGAAAGCTATTTATTAGTATGGGTAAAATTACTCATTTTTAGTACTTCAAATCAGGGTAAAGCGGGAATTTATCGGTAAGCGCTGTAACTTGACGTTTTGCTTCTTCAAGAACAGCCGCATCTTTCGTGTTTTTCAGCGTCTTCGCGATGATCTTGCCAATCTCGACCATAGCTGCTTCATCCATACCGCGGGAAGTAGCCGCTGGTGTACCAATACGGATACCGCTGGTTACGAAAGGACTGGTTGGATCAAATGGAATTGCATTTTTGTTTACTGTAATACCGATGGAATCAAGGACATGTTCTGCCTCTTTTCCCGTAATGTTTACACTGCGTGTATCGATAAGCATCAAGTGGTTGTCTGTTCCGCCAGAAACGATATTGAGACCTTCAGCGATCAGAGTTTCTGCCAATACTTGAGCATTCTTCACCACGTTCTCGGCATAAGTTTTAAATGATGGCTGTAATGCCTCACCCAAAGCTACTGCTTTTGCCGCGATCACATGCATCAAAGGACCGCCTTGTGAACCTGGGAATACGGCTTTATCAATGGCTGCTGCCCATGCTTTCGTTGTCATAATCATACCGCCGCGTGGTCCGCGAAGCGTTTTGTGTGTTGTTGTAGTAACAAAGTGCGCATGTGGAACTGGACTTGGGTGAAGGCCAGCTGCTACTAGACCAGCGATGTGAGCCATATCGACCATGAACAACGCACCCACATCGTGTGCAATTTTAGCAATTGCTTCAAAATCAATCGTACGCGGGTAAGCACTCGCACCTGCAACAATCATTTTAGGGCGATGTTTAAATGCCGCTTTGCGGAGATCATCATAATCAATACGGAACGTGTCTTCTTGTACACCGTAAGAAACAAAGTTATACAAAAGACCGGAAGCATTCACCGGGCTGCCGTGCGTTAAATGACCGCCATGTGCCAGGTTCATACCAAGAACGGTATCGCCTGGTTTCAGTGCTGCAAGATAAACTGCCATGTTGGCTTGTGCACCAGAGTGAGGCTGAACATTGACATGTTCTGCTCCGAACAATTCTTTTGCACGATCGCGAGCAATATCTTCTACGATATCCACATGTTCACAACCACCATAATAGCGTTTACCTGGGTATCCTTCTGCATACTTGTTAGTAAGAACAGAGCCCATAGCTTCGATAACCGCTTCAGATACGATGTTCTCGGATGCAATTAATTCGATGTTATTTTGCTGACGTTTCAGTTCCAAATTCATAGCTTCCAGTACAGCAGGGTCACTTTTACGCAATTGTTCCATAATGATAATTCCTCCTAAGAAATAAAATAATATGAAAAAAAGTTAATCACATGTTGAGGTATTACTTGATGTCTCCATCTGATACACTGCGCGCTGACCCCCGATAAGTTTCGGTCTTGTTATCGCTGTTGTCACACGAGCCTCGCCAATATACCGTCTTTTTGTACGATAGGGTACGGCTACTCTGCGAAGATGCATCCCTATGAGCGTCTCTCCAATATCCATCCCTGCATGAGCTTCGATCGTCTCCGCGAGACAAGGCTCTGTCAAAGAACGATAAGCTGCTGCTGCCATAGAGCCGCCGGCGGTTGGAATGGGTACCGCAGAAACCTCGGTCAGACCTAAGCGTTCTAGTAAATGCCTTTCCATTACGAGTGCGCGGTTGAGGTGCTCACAACATTGAAACACAACTTCAAAACCAAAGGATTCCTTTACCTCGTTGATCCCATTAAGTAAGGACTGGGCAATTTCTAAAGCACCGCCTGTACCAATATGTTTGCCGGCTACTTCGCTTGTGCTCGTTCCGACAACAACGACTTTTCCAGGGCCTAAATCCCCAGCTTCAGCAAGTTCTCTTAGAATCTCTGCCGTATGCTGGACAAGCTCATGCCATTCTGAAGCAGACTTCTGTTGTTCCATTGCCTTCTATCCTTCCCTTCTATGACGAGCATAATCAAAAGGTAAGGGCATGACTCAAGTGAACAAACATCAATGATGGTGTTCGCCTCGCCCTTTTTTCATTTATTATAACGAAAAAAATGACGAAAGACGAAAAAAGAGCAGTCTGCACGTATAGATACGCACAGAAATGCTCTTTTGCCCAGGCGACCGGCCGATATTTCCAGTGCTCCATCGTGGTTTAATCCACACTTGTCGCCAGTTACACTGGAATCTATTTTTACATTCCATCTCATCATAGAACATCAGATGGCAGAAATCAACCATTTATGATTGCTTACTGTAATTTTTTTATATTGTATATCACAGCTTATCCAGAAGTCGCTCTATTGCTAAACGAATTTCTGCCGCAGTGACATCGTAATCTTCCTTACTGCCGCCAAACGGATCAGATATATCAAAACTTGGGATACGCTGCTGGATCTCTATCATTCGCTGACGCTCGGCTGCTTCAATCTCTTGACCAAGTGACAGTTTCATTTCCAGCTCTGCATACAAGCGGTCTCTCTCTTTAAGATCCTCAAGGATTTGTACATTATCCTCCGTATATTCCTTCAGCGTGTAGATTCGGTCTGCTGCATTCGGGAAGAAGTGAAGCACATGCTGCTTATGAGAACCGGTTAATGTCAAAATAAGATCTGCCCACTCTACGTGTTCCGATGTAAGTGAGGAAGATGTAATCGAGTCATGGATATCGTGATCCTGAAGCACCGCTTTTGCATGACGAGAAATCATACTCCCCTCTGTTGCAGCAACACCAGCGGACCGAACCTTTAGATCAACTCCACGTTCTGCTGCGGCTTTGCGAAGTAACCCTTCTGCCATCGGACTTCGGCATGTATTGCCTGTACAAACAAATAAAATATGTTTCATATCCTTCACCTCCATCAGGGCCTGTAAAGCCGATATCAATCTTTTCCCCATCCGCAGGAGATCATTTCTATTGTAAATTGCTTTGACCTAATACGCAAAATTATACAGCAAGCTGCCTTGTACTAGAAAATAAACAAGAGACCAAAGGCAAGCAAAATCGCGCCTCCTACTGCCTCTCCATATTCACCCATATTGCGATTTACTCTTCTGCCAATAAGTAATCCCACAACCGACATTAAAAATCCACACAGCCCAAAAGCAAATAACGTGAGCCATAAGTCAGTGCGGAACATACCGAGAGTCACCCCAACGGAAAAGGAGTCAATACTCACACTAAAAGCAAACATCAGTGTACCCGTAAACGTGCGGTGATCCATGAAACTAGACTCTCCCGAACGAAACGCATTAAAAATCATATGAGCTCCCAGCAGAAGTAACAGCCCCCCAGCTACATAGGAGGTAACTTGTCCAAGCAAGGAACTAAAATACTCACCTGCATAAAATCCCACGAGCGGCATGAGGACATGAAATATTGCAATTAAAATACTCATTCGAAGTATATGCAATAATCGAATTCCCTTCATACCAATCCCTATTCCTAGAGAAAATGCATCCAAACCCAGTGCTACCGCCATTATCAGAATGGTAATAAGCTGGCCCCACTGCGCAGAAGCCTCCAGCATTGTTCATACCCCCATGTACACAGCATTCTTGTACACCATATGCGGACAAGAATGGAAACATGACGAGTAAGTTTATTCAGTTACATGAATGATCTGATGGCCGGCTGCTTTCAGTAAGCGGTTCATGATCGCATCGCCGAGGCCATCCCGGGGACACGCCTCGGCGTAAAGTACTGAGGCGCCGATCTCGTCACAGCTACGCAGTGCAGCGTATAGACGGTGAGCTCCCTCGGCAAGCCGCTCCAGGCTGCCGAGAGAATAGACAGCGTCTGCGCGGTACAGATGCAGGTGCTCGCTGAAAGCAAGCACCGCAGTTCGTTCTCCGCGCGCAGCCGCTGCGAAGAGCGCACCATTCACATATGCGGCTACCGCATCGGGTGCGCCTTGCACTACACGAAGCTCTCCCTTAGGAGCGTAGTGCGTGTACTTCATCCCTGGCGAGCGAGGTGCAGGAGAGGAAGCATCTGCCTTGACTGAATCTATGGAGAGGCCTGGATCGAGACGTACCTCGGCAGCTACCTCGGCAAGCTGCTCGGCTGTAATGCCGCCAGGTCTAAGAATCGTCACGGTCCCGTCATCATGAGCCTCTACCACAGTAGATTCCACCCCTACTCCTGTAGGTCCGCCATCTACAATTCCGGCAATTCGGCCCATAAGATCTTCTCTCACATGAGAAGCTGTCGTCGGACTTGGACGTCCCGAACGATTTGCGCTTGGTGCTGCAATCGGGCAATCGGCAGCGGCAATCAGCTCAAGCGCAACCGGATGATCCGGCATACGCACACCAACGGTATCCAGTCCTGCTGAGACTTTCTCTGACAAGCTCTTTTGTTTTAGCGGAAGGATTAAAGTAAGCGGTCCAGGCCAAAATGTATCCATTAACCTGCTGGACAATTCATTAACCGGTTCCGTAAATCCGTCCAGCTGTGCTCTACTTGCGACATGGACAATAAGCGGGTTATCAGAAGGTCTGCCTTTTGCAGCAAATACAGACTCTACAGCTGCCGTATTTCTGGCATCTGCACCAAGTCCATATACCGTTTCCGTGGGAAACGCAACAATGGAACCGTCTTGAAGCAAGGCTGCCGCTTCCTTCAAGTGTTCCATTGTCTCCTCTTTATTCATATCCCCTGTTACATCCCAGATGTGAGTCACCATATCTGGTCTAATCTCCGTATTAACGTCCGCTATATTCTCTATCGAATTCTTCTCATTACACATGTTGTTATCATCCAGTCTCATATATTAATTATCGTACATTATATCACAATTCATGCATTCTTCGGGCTGAGAGTAAAGACTAATATCCTAAGAGGAAATCGAACTCCATCAGTACCAGGATATCTCAAACTACGGTTATCTCGAACCATGTTTATCTCAGAGGAACTACCTTTTTAATTATGCCACTATATTCCCTACAAAATCCCAAGCTTTAACCAACATATCCCATAGGAAAAATCGGACTTCTGGCTCAGCGATGCCCTCATTTTCTAAACCCTGCCCCGCTTGTTCAGTATTTGCCGTCACATTCTTCTCGGCTACATCTCCATTTTTACCGCCAACGAAACATAGAGGAGGAAATAACACGCACCACCAGTTCTGTCCTTCCCCTTTACCCAGGGTCACTCGAACTGCTTCATAATCTCCGGCAGGATAGATCAGTTTGCCGTACATTTTTGTTGGAAAAGGTACCGTCGCAAGCTCTACGTTATATTCATAAGTCAATCCACGGTTTTTGAGTTCCTGTCCTACCAGTTCATTCAGCTCTGGCAAATGTCCGCGAACCATGGTTCTAGCTTCTTCTAGATTATGCGGATCAGCAAGAGCCGGCACCCACTCATTCATCTGCTCAACAACGGCATCCCGAATCTCTCTTTTGACTAACTGATCGTGAGGCATATCTGAATTTGCCAGAATACGTAACCGGATCGAATCATGCGGAATGACAGCTTGATGTATGGCTGCATCTGATTTCTGACCTTCCCAGCTCATCATAACAATCATCATACACACCACAATCATGAAAAACTGTTTTATACTCTTCCGCATGTTCTTCTCCCCCTCGAACTCTTCATGTCTATCAGTATGTCCGCGAGTTGGTAGAGTTAAACCTAGCAAACTTATTTTTATTAAAAAGAACTCATAGTTTCATAGAATGAGCTTCGCCTGTACAAAAAAAAGCATCCTCACGATCCTTCTTCAAAAAGAGGGTAACCGTGATGATGCTTCATTTTATCGACGTATCCTTGGTATTCATTATTGAATTTTCTAATTAAAGATTAAAATTTACGCCTTAGCTTGTTTACGACCAAACATGCGTTTCTTGTTCTGACCGTTTGCCCCTGGAGCAAGAATATCATCATCGACTTCTTGTCCATGTACTTTGATGCTCATAATGAGTCCGATACTCGCCATATTAATGAGCAGTGATGTTCCTCCGTAACTGATAAACGGTAGTGTAATCCCGGTCAGCGGCATAATTCCAATAAATGCACCTATATTCTCAAACACCTGGTACAAATACATCGCGACAACCCCGACAATGATATAGGGCCCCGATCGCTCCTTTGATTCCAGTGCAATCAGGATCATCCTATGGATTAATATGAAATATAACAGTAACACGACCGAAGAACCTACAAATCCAAACTCTTCTGCAATCAGTACAAAAATGGAGTCAGAGTAGGTGTAGGGAACACGACCGGATTGCACGGAAGTTCCCTGCATAAATCCTTTGCCTGTAATCCCGCCTGAACCAATCGCAAGTTTCGCATTATCTGTATGCCAGGAAGCTTTGGCAGTTGCCTTTTCGGGCACAAGCCATGGATCAAGTCGTTCTACCCAGTGAGTACGTCCGAGCTTATCCAAATAATCATAGATGTTATCATGATATACCGTATAAAGCTTAATCCCGCCGCCCACGAGTACGGCAATAACGACAAATCCGATTAAAGCGTGGGATGCTTTAATATTCCCGATCCAGAGCAGTCCGATCAAAATCACGACATAAGCCATCGCATTACCAAGGTCATTCTGAAGCATAACAAAGGCAAATGGAACAAAGGTCATAAGTCCAATCGGAACGACATCCCTCCAAAACTCCAGTTTCGCCTTACCTCTTTTGATAAGTACTGAAGCCAGGAAAATAACCAGGATCAGCTTAAATAACTCGGCTGGCTGAATGGAGATCGGACCAAGATAAATCCAGCCTGAAGCGTTATTGATATTTCCTCCAAAGAAATTGGCAGCTAAAAGAGTAAGCAGCCCAAAGAAATAAATATAAAGTGCATATTTCACTAGCAGTTTGTAGTCTACCAGTGTTATGGCGAACACAGCGCCAAATCCAAGTACATAAAAGACAAGCATTCGCATGTGATGCCCTTCGAGCTTTGGATTACCGTGAGTTGCACTATACAGACATACAATACTGATGATCATCAGCATAAAAATGATCATCAGTATGGGTACATCCATCTTTTTAAACTTTTGCAGCATGAACCGTCCCCCTAAAGGCGAGACTGGGCATTAATCTAACCAGCCTTACATAATAATTAGCTTTGTAACACAATAAGGGAGGTTTAGAACCCCTATATTTCCTACGATCTATACCGACACGAAACGACACTACCCTCTATTGTAAAGGATGAAATCGTAAAAAGAAAATGTTCTGCAGCTTACAATTTCGTCACCTTTGTATGAATGCCAATGACATGTCTTTCGATGCCGGCTAGATCGGACACGATCTCAATTTGATCCCAGTGACCGGCCTGCCTTAACAGCTCTGCCACATCTTGCGCCTGCCCTTGACCAAGCTCAAATCCAACCAGTGCTGGCGGCGCAGCAAGCAAGCCAAGCTGCGCCATCATGATCCGGTACGGAGCCAGCCCGTCCGGCCCTCCGTCAAGAGCTGTGCGCGGCTCATGCTCGCGCACTTCGCGCTGTAGTCCCGCGATATCTCCCGCCGGGATGTAAGGCGGGTTCGACACCAAAATGTCGAACCTTTCTCCCGCGAAGGGCGTGAGCAAGTCGCCCTCACGAAAGGATACAGCTGCGCCGTTTGTCGCTGCATTCTTCGCGGCAACTTCCAGCGCATCTGGGCTGATGTCACTGGCTGCGACGTCCCAGCGCGGGCGCTCGGTTTTCAGCGTCACCGCAATAGCGCCGCTGCCAGTACCAATATCAATGACCCGCGGAGTTCCGCTTGGCCACAGTACATCGCCGTGCTTCATAATCGCCTCGACCAATAGCTCGGTCTCGGGTCTTGGAATGAGCACAGCTGGACTTACTTCAAACTGCAGTCCGTAAAATTCCTGCTGTCCAATTATATATTGAACGGGTTCTCCGCGGCCTTTCCGATTCACAGCATCCGTGAAAGCTGTGATCCGCTGCGCCGGAAATGGTTCCGGCTGTGCCATATAATAAGCAGCTCCTTCGAGGCCAAGCACGTGCATCAGCAGAAGCCGTGCATTGTTTTGCGGCTCCAGCACACCGCAATCCTCTAAAAAAGAGGAAGCCTTCACAAAGGCTTCCCGATTGCTGCTTCCCTGCGGTAAGTTAAATTCTTGCCGCATCAAGCATTATTCCCCTTTTTCCATTAGCTCTGCTTGTTGTGCAACCGTGAGAGCAGACAGAATATCTTCAATATCACCGTTCATCACCTGATCGAGTCTATGCACGGTTAAACCGATGCGGTGATCTGTTACACGGCTTTGCGGGAAATTATACGTACGAATCCGCTCACTGCGGTCTCCTGTTCCCACTTTACTCTTCCGTTCGCCGGAAATTTTTGCTTCTTCCTCTTGACGCATCATATCAAAAATACGTGTACGAAGAACTTGCAATGCCTTTTCCTTATTCGAGTTCTGGGATTTTCCGTCCTGACAAGTTGCTACGATTCCCGTTGGAACGTGAGTTACACGAACCGCTGATTTGGTCGTATTAACGGACTGTCCGCCAGCGCCGCTGGAGCAGAACGTATCTACACGAATATCTTTATCATGAATGACGATGTCCAAGTCTTCTGCTTCCGGCATTACTGCTACTGTAGAAGTAGAGGTATGAATCCGTCCGCCGGATTCTGTTGCAGGAATCCGCTGAACACGGTGGGCACCACTCTCATATTTCATTTTGCTGTAGGCACCGCGTCCGTTAATCATGAAGATCACCTCTTTGAATCCGCCGAGGTCATTCTCATTTACGTCCATCAGTTCCACTTTCCAGCCCTGAGATTCCGCATAACGTGTATACATCCGGTACAAATCAGCTGCAAATAGAGCCGCTTCATCTCCACCAGCCGCGCCGCGAATCTCGACAATTACGTTCTTATCATCATTCGGGTCTTTTGGCAGCAGAAGAATATGAATCTTATCTTCCAGCTCTTTCTGGCGCGTGCTCAGTTCATCAATTTCCATTTTGACCATTTCACGCATCTCATCGTCCAGTTTCTCTGCTTGCATCTGCTTAGCTGCTTCCAGTTCTTCCATTACGGTCTTGTATTCCATGTAAGCTTCATAAGCGGGCTGCAGATCGGACTGCTCTTTAGAGTAATCTCTCAGCTTCTTATTATCACTGACTACATCCGGGTCACACAAAAGTTCGCTCAGTTTCTCATATCGATCAACCAATGCTTGTAAACGATCCAGCATAAGTAAAATCACCTCTCCATATTCAATGTTTGTCTATATATGATGAAAGCTTCCAACTGTTGATATTCAAATGAATTGTGCCTTGTTATTGATGATTTGTATCGCTACAATGTCATCCATCCTTTTAGTATAGAATAAACACTCGTCGCAGTTTACTCTGGCGACTCTTTATTATATCATACGGCAAAGCCCTTGAGAAGATACGACTGGCGCCCAGAATCATACAGATCACTCCATGCCGAATTCATGAAGAAAGCCCCAGGCTCATCCCGTGAGGAGGAGTCTGAGGCTTCACTGTCAGAAGCTATTTCTATACTTATTTCTATACATTAAAACGGAAGTGCATTACGTCGCCGTCTTGTACTACATACTCTTTACCTTCAAGACGAAGCTGACCGCGTTCTTTGGCACCGTTCATTGAACCTGCAGCCACAAGGTCATCGTATGACACAACTTCTGCACGAATAAATCCGCGTTCAAAGTCCGTATGGATTACTCCCGCAGCACCCGGTGCTTTTGTGCCTTTACGAATGGTCCATGCACGAACTTCTTGTACACCTGCTGTGAAATAAGTGTACAGACCAAGTAAACGGTAAGCTGCTTTAATCAGACGGTTTAGACCAGACTCTGCAAGTCCGAGCTCTTCAAGGAACATTGCTTTGTCTTCGCCTTCAAGCTCAGCAATCTCAGACTCTACCTTCGCACTGATTGGAACAACCTCTGCATTCTCATCGGCTGCAAATTCTTTTACTTTCAGTACATAAGGGTTACTGTCTGCAGAAGAAACTTCATCTTCGCTAACGTTCGCTGCATAAAGAACCGGCTTCATCGTCAGCAAGTGTAGATCGCGAAGAATCAAATGCTCATCATCTGTCAGCTCGATACTGCGAGCTGGTTTATCATCGTAAAGTACCGCTTTTACTTTTTCTAGAACTTCCACTTCTTGAGCGTGCTGCTTATTGCCGCCCTTCATATTCTTACGCGCACGTTCAATTCGTTTCTCAACACTTTCAATGTCTGCAAGAATGAGTTCCAGGTTAATTGTCTGGATGTCGGAGATTGGATCCACTTTGCCATCCACATGGGTTACGTTCTCATCTTCAAAGCAGCGAACCACATGTACAATGGCATCCACTTCACGAATATGAGCAAGGAACTTGTTGCCTAGCCCTTCACCTTTACTTGCACCGCGCACGAGTCCCGCGATATCCACAAATTCAAAAGCCGTTGGTACTGTTTTTTTCGGTACTACAAGTTCTGTCAATTTATCAAGACGCTCATCCGGAACTTCAACGATCCCCACGTTCGGATCAATCGTACAGAATGGGTAGTTGGCGCTTTCTGCGCCCGCTTGTGTAATTGCATTAAAAAGGGTTGATTTCCCTACGTTCGGTAACCCTACAATCCCTGCTTTCAAAGCCATTTATATAAACACTCCTCAAATGTATTTGGTGTATATTACGATTTCCATCAAACAATCTTTCTAATTATATATGAGAACAAGAAGGGCATCAAGGATATTACCTATGGCAGCTTTCCCCTCTTGCTACTTTTCTTAAGTCACATATTCCCCTGCGGTGAATTTGTTATGTACCTTTTTCCCCTACTAATCAATAAGGAATCATGACAACTCTTTATAAAGCGTAATACTTCTAGCATCATATCCCATTTTCTGATACAAATGCAAAGCCCGCTCATTGTGTCCAAAAACATGCAGTCCCATGAGATCTGCCTTGAGTTTTCTAGCCTCTTCTTCCAGAAGGAACATCGTCTTTGTACCATATCCTTGGTCCTGGTATTCATCCAGAATGGTAATGTCGTATAAGAATAATTCATTCTTATTATTTCTTCTATAGAGATTAAACCAAATAAATCCGATGACAGCAGGAGTGGGGAGCGCCATATCAATAACCCGGTAAAAATAAGCATTTTCCGTGGAGTACCCTTTTGGTAGAATCCTGCTCATATCCTCCAGCGCTCGACTTTCTGCATGTTCTGGAATCCAGGTGCCTGCCTTTATCTTCTCTTTCATATAGGACACAAGTGTAAACGCCATAAAGTCTTCATATTGTTCTTTATCCATTGCTATTAGTTCAAGTTGCATGGTGACACCGTCCTTACTTGATCGTTCTGATCAAACGCTTCGTACCTTGCAATTCAATAGGACGCGGGGCGCCTACCCCGAACATCGCTGTTCGCAGTTCAAATTCAACTTGGTGAAGTCGATGATGAAGGGCTTCTTCCGATTCAACAGCTGCTCCAAGAAGTGATCTTCCGAAACCAACAAGATCAGCACCGAGTGCAATCGCTTTGGCCGCATCTACACCGGAAGCGAGCCCGCCGCTACCAATCACTGCTTTCCGGGGATTCATTTGCCGCACCTCTGTTATACATTCGGCTGTAGAGATTCCCCAATCTACAAATGCTTCTGCCGCTGCTTTTTTCATCTTGTCTTCATTTCTAAACTTCTCTACTTGAACCCAGCTTGTCCCGCCGGCCCCTGCAACGTCAATAAAAGAAACTCCCGCATCATAAAGTTTTGCTGCTGTCTCTCCATCAATTCCCCAGCCTACTTCTTTGACCCCAACAGGTACAGAGAGTTCCCCGCAGAGCTTTTCTATCTTCTTCAGCAGCCCGCTGAAATTCGTGTTTCCTTCCGGCTGAAAAATTTCCTGCAGACCGTTTAAATGAAGCACAAGCATCGACGCACCTGCGATATCAACCGCCCGCTGACACGCTTCTCTACCAAACCCATAGTTCAGCTGAACGGCGCCGAGGTTCGCAATAATGGGAATCGTGGGCGCAAACTTTCTCATAGAGAAAGAAGCTGCCAGTTCTTCTTTTTCGACTGCTGCTCTTACGGAACCAACGCCAAAAGCCCAGCCTCTTGCTTCAGC
The DNA here is from genome assembly GCF_036577645.1 of Paenibacillus sp. GYB006. Taxonomy (NCBI): domain Bacteria; kingdom Bacillati; phylum Bacillota; class Bacilli; order Caryophanales; family Paenibacillaceae; genus Paenibacillus; species Paenibacillus sp. GYB006. Next base: position 137,792 of record NZ_JARBDA010000003.1, read on the forward strand.
AACCGCTGCCAGGCGTTCATTAATCTTTCCTGTCGCCCCACTTCCGCCTGTCATAGAACTGATAAGAAACGGTGTGCGGAGCTCTTGTCCGAGAAACATCGTATTCAGCTGAACATCAGCGAAATCAAGCTCAGGCAGTGCTGCATGCCGAAACCGGTAAGATTCAAATCCAGCTGTGATCCCCTGTGCATTCACGTCTTCATTAAGACAGAGCCGGACATGTTCTATTTTCCGTTCGCCGGTCGGCACTTCAGGCAGCAAATGCTCGCTAACCCCCTGAAAATCTTGATCCTTATGTAATTGATTATCTCGTCCTGCTTCCCGCATATCCCGTCTCCTTTACCCATTCCATTTCAAGCTAGATAGAGTCATTATACCTTATAAATAAGGTTCCCGCCTTGTTTTACAGCGCAGCTTGCTCCACCTGTCCCTGTGTTTACCTTATGTTACTTTGTGTTTACCTAGATATGCTCTAACGAGCAATCTCCTCCGCCACGAGCCTTCCCGAGCGGGTGACAATAGGAGTTCCCCCTCCTGGATGTGTAGTCCCTCCTACAAACCATAACCCTTCTATATCTTTGGAACGATTGGACGGTCTTGTGAATGTCTGCTTCGGATTGTTGGAAGAGATGCCATAGATACTGCCCCGATAAGCAAGGGTATCACGCTGAATATCTTCTGGAGTGTAGTGACTCATCACATCGGCTCGTTCCAAACCCGTCACACCAAGCTCCCCAAGCCGGCGGATCAATTTATTCTGATAAGCAGACGACTCAAGCTCCCAATTCCATTCCTTTGATACATAAGGTGCATTGGCAAGAATGAAAAGGTTGCTGCCCCCTTCTGGTGCCATGCCCTGCTCTGAATACCCAGAGTAGCAAAGATATAGCGTCGGATCTTCAGGAGCTCTCTTTTTACCAAAAATATCCGTAAATTCCGCTTGATAATTATCTGGAAAAAAGACGGTATGATGAAGAAGTTTGTCATACTGCTGCTGTATGCCTGCAAGTGTGACAAACCCTGATAAGGAGGGCTCATACTGCTCAATCTTTCGATTGTTCATCGATGGACGTTCCGATTCAGGAATTAGCAGCTGATGAAAACGAAGTACATCCCCGTTAGCAATAACAACGTCTGCCGTATATTCGTCCCTGTCCGTCTCTACTCCAGTAATCTTGTTGTGGTGGGTCTTAATTCTCTTCACTTCTTCTCCGGTCCGAAAGATAACCCCTTTCTCCCGCGCGAGCTTCTCCATTCCAGACACCAGGGAGTACGTGCCTCCTTCTACGCCATATACTCCAAGCTCTGCTTCCACATGAGCCAGCATGGCGAAGATCGAAGGTGCTTCATAAGGCGAAGAACCAACGTAAGTTGCGTATCTGCCGAACATTTGGAGCGTATTTAGATGCGTGAAATAACGCTGAAGCAGTGTATTCAGCTTCGTCACGGGTCGGACACGCAGTAAGCTTTTTAACATTGATATATTATATTTATCCTGAGGACGAATCATCAGCTGCCCAAGGAATTTCTGATTTGCTTCCCTATAAAGCGCTTTTGATTCATCCATAAAGGCATCGTAGTTTTGTGCGTCTTTTTCGCTGTATGCGGCAATCTGCTCTTTCATAAAGGCACGATCGCTAGACAGGTCTACCGTTGTCCCGTCAGCAAATACATTTCTTGTCCTTGGCTCGAGATCATACATTTTCACATAGTCTTCCATCTGTACACCAGCTAGTTCGAACACTTCCCGAAAGACATGGGGCATCGTAATGGTGCTCGGCCCCCGGTCAAAATGGTAATCGCCAAGCTGAATTCGCTGCAGTTTCCCGCCCGCATGTTGCTGCCGCTCAATGATCGTCACATCTCTGCCTAGTGTGGCAAGACGTATAGCAGAAGACAACCCACCGAATCCGGCTCCAATAATAACTACCTTTTGATTGTTCAATGATAGTGCCTCCCTTTCCACACATAACCTTTACCGGTCACAGCTCCAAGCCAGGATGAGATACCAATGGCAATGACAAAAAGAATGCTGACTGGGTGCAGTAAACTTAACCAGAATGGATGGCTTCCAGTAAGATCGGCCACTCTTTTCACTAGCATTCCAAGTAAAGTCCCTGCCGCTCCCAAAGCCACTACTTTAAAGTCGCCAGTGAACATTCCAATCAGAAAACTGATCGGCGGGAGAAGATAGAGAGCAGCATACATCACAAGAACGCCCGCTAAAAGAAAACCACTGCGCCCGAGGCCCTCGTACATATTTTTCTTATATCCGTTCCATACCTCGACTGCATTCTGGTACATCCTTGTGCGTGTATGGCGATGAACATCAGCGAGCGTAACCGGATGACCTGCTTTTTTCACTGCACGGGCAAGCTGCATATCATCCAGCAAATCTGCCTTGATTGCTTCATGCCCTCCCGTTGCTTTATAGGTATCCCGGTGAATAAACATAAAGGCACCGGTAGCCGCAACAAAACGAGGATTCTGTGAACCTCTCACTAGCACAATCGGCAGATGACTGATAATCGTAAATTTCATCATAGGTACGACCAGCTTCTCAAGCCATGTTGCTGTTATTTGGCGGGGGAAACCCGTAACAAGTCCTTTTTGTTGAGCTTGCGCGGTGGTAAGCACCGCATTCAGTGCCGTTTTTTCTAATCTGACGTCCGCATCCATATACAGCCACCACTCTCCGGTTGCCTGCTGAGCAAGCTCATGGCATGCGTATGATTTGCCCATCCATCCTGAGGGAAGTTCCTTACCTTCAAGAATTCGCAGACGGTGGTCTTTTGTCGCTAGTTGTTCTAGAATCTCACCGGTTTTATCTTCGGATCGGTCATTAAGAACAATGACCTCTAGCTGTATGCCCTCTGTATCCGCAGCCAGCACACTTTCCACACAATCTTTAATATGAATCTGTTCATTCCGCGCAGGAATTAGAACAGAGATCTTCGTCTTTGTCGTCTTTGCGTCCCTATTTATGTGAGAGATGCGAGTGCCTTTCGTGCGATCTACGGTGTGACCTGGGGTGTGATCTGCAGTGCAATCTTTGTTACCATCCGGCACACCAAGGAGTGGAAGCTTTGTCCGGTTCCAGAGGGAGAAGAGCAGCTGAACAGCAAGAATACCGCAGAGGATCAGCAGCAGAGTGTGAACAATATTCATGATTCATCCCCGCTTCCGTACAAATACATGATCAAAATGTTCGCTTGTGGAACGTCCTGATTTCGTTAGAGGTTGGTATCGCTCGGGACGATTATTTACAGCCTTCATTACCTCTACTTTTTGACTGTCTAGTTGTTCTTCCATTACAGTTTCAAGCCTGCTCGTAATCATTCTGCTATCCATCATTCCCCAATTGTCCAGCAGCGGAGAGCCAGCCATCAGCAGTGCTTCCGGCTTGTCCTGCCCATACATCCCGTGTACTAGAGTTACTGGGATTACAACAGCATCTGGCACCCGTCTTAGCAAAACTCCAATCCCGCGCTGAAACGTGAGTGGACGCAGATCTTGATGCATGATTTTTCCCTGGGGATACATCCATACCCGTTTGCCAGCACGTAATAACTGCGTTGTATATTCAAAGGAAGCCTTCACATCAGAGGCAGACTCTTTGTTGATCGAAAAGGCTCCTAATTTGCGAAAAAAGGTGAACTTTTTGAGCTGTTTCTCCTCCATCATGACGTAGTGATCATGGGTCGTAAGTTTACGAAAAGCTTGATAAGCCAGCAGACCATCCCACCACGAACTGTGATTCATGATATATAACACAGGTCTGCCCTCTACGAGCGAAGGGTCTAAATCACCGGTAAAACCGACATATCTAAACCGCCGCTCGAGCAGGTATTTTTGGTGATAATGAAAAAATATCTGATCAAAAAGCCGAGACTTGTTTGCGGACAGCATACTGATGTCTCCCTTCAGCAAGCAGAATACCGAGTGCAGCAATCATGGCACTGCCATAGAGTCCGGCTTGAACCGCAAGTAATCCAAACAGCAATATGAACAGTTGGTATAGAACTTTTGCTTTTCGCTGAACTACGGGATCATTCGGGATCGGCGGAATAAAGAGTGACAACAGGCCTCCCATGACAAACCAACTTACAAAATTTGTCCTCGGAACCCCGTAAAATCCACCAACAGCTTCCCAGCTCCAAAATTCTCGGTGATGAGCTACCGGATCAAGTACCAAGTCCATCATAAGTGCCCATGCTCCTGTTTTTATAGCTCTTATTCCTTTACTCTTCCAGCCGGCTCCTCCCCCGCTGAGAAGAGCTGAATTTCCAACCACGGCAATCCAGGCAAATCCGAGCGTAAATGGAACGGCAAACAAATGAGGTCCAAATAGATAGGAATAATGATAGGATCCAAACGGCCAACCCGTATGGACCCCCACCCATTCTACACCCATTCCTCCCGTCCAAATGACGACTGCCATCACCCAGAATCTTGGTTTCTTCCACCAACTGACTGACTGGTCGGACAGTTGGTTTTTCTCGTCGTTACTAAAAATAAGATCAACAGCACATAGTGCATATAAAATGAGAAACATGCCATTTGAGAACGAAAGCGCATCGGGGACGCCGATCGTTAATAACAAAACCGCTCCAATACTGTACCAAATCCAGTAAATAAGCTGAACCATTAGGATACCGCTGCTTTCGGTCCTTCTCCTAATAGAGCAGGATATCTAGAAGCTACTTCTAAAAACAGGTGCATTTTCGTTTCATCATCAACGTAGGCCCGCTTTGTGAACACATCATACTCATTACTCTCCACTGCATGTAAGATCGAGGCATAATATGATGACGCGAGTTCAATGGCAAAGCCGCTTACTTGAGGATAAGTCCCTATATCCGATAATCCGATTTCAAACCACCTTAGTGCCATCTTTCTTAATTCGGTAAGCAAAGATACAAACCGTTCATCTATAATTTCGTTATGAAAGTCTTCTTCTGTATAGCCATGGGCTTTCATCATCTCTAGCGGAAGATAGCGGCGACCTCTCCTTAGGTCTTCTCCAACATCCCGAATGATGTTCACAATCTGCATTGCTTTGCCTAGTGCAATCCCTGATTCCATGACCTTTATTCCGCTGTCATCGCGAAGCACGGGAAGCAGCATCTCACCAACCGTCCCTGCAACCAGATAGCAGTAGTGCTCAAGCTCATCTACCGTAGAATACTGAGTCAGGGTTAAGTCTGATAATTGTCCATCCATTTGTCTGAAAAATGGGGCTTTTGACAACATGGGAAACGTATCAAATAACCAGCGCAGTGCCGGCCATATAAAGTGACCCTCGGCCTTTTCAAGCTCATGTAATTGTTCTCGAAGCTCATGAATAGAATAAGGGGCCTTCTCTGGCTCATCTACACTGTCATCGATAATCCGGCAGAATGCATATATCACAAATACGGCTTCACGCCTGGGACTCGGTAAACCATAAAAAGCATGATAAAAAGAAGTCGAACCTTTTTTGATCATTTCCTCACAACGTTCGAATATCATTTCGTTCATGATCTCAACTCCTTTATTAGTTGATTAACTGCCAGCTTCGCGCCCTGCATCACGATGGGCACGCCCCCGCCTGGATGAATCGAAGCGCCTGCCGCATACAAACCCTGGATATTTGGATAAGGTTTCGGCTGAGGACGATAAACTCCGGATTGAGTAAGTATCGGCGCGATGCCAAAGCTTCCTCCTCCATACAATCCTTCCCGCTTGGCGTCGTTTGGTGTACGTACTTTTTGCCAGCGGATATTTTCCCTGAGGGCTGGGAATGCTTTTTTCTCTGCCTCTTCAAGCACTTTCTCTACCAGCTTATCCGTTTCCTCCCCATGAGAGAATCTTTCGGCGTTGGGTACAGGTATTAAAAAATAGAGAACACTATGACCTTCTGGTGCCGCAGATGCATCAGCATGAACGGGATTAAATACATAGAAGGAAGGATGTTCAGGAAGCCTATGCTTCTGAAATACTTCTTTCATGTTAGAGACAAAAGCGCTTGGAAGGAAAAACTGATGCGTCGTTGCTTCCTCAAACCTTTTTTCTACGCCCAAATATACTAGCAAACAACCAGAAGATGCTTTGTATGGACGCCTTTTTCGTCTGTGCTTCGGAGCCAGAAGCTCTGTAATCTGCGGAAAATCGCCATTAAATAGGGTAGCATCATAATGAGCTGTTCCTTGTGAAGTCACGATTCCTTTGCAGCTTCCTTCTTCGATCACCAGCGACGTAACCTCTTCACCGAAATGAAAGATTACCCCTCGATTCTTTAGTTCCTCTTCCAGTATGGAAGCTAGCGAAGCATATCCGCCTTTGAGAATCCATACTCCATACTCATGTTCTGCATAAGGTAGTAAGGTATAAATACCGGGTGTCGACAGCGGTGACCCGCCGATGTATAAACTTTGCAAAGAATAAGCATCTTTTAGTTGATCACTGTGGAAGTAACGGCTCATCGCAGAACGCAGACTCGTATAAGCTCTCATCTGTTTTAGTAGGCCCGTCATCTCGCGAGTATAGAAATCCCTTTGCTTCGGAAAAGGCCTCTCAAGAATAGCACTTACCCCTCTGGGAAACAGCGGGTCCATATCGGCCATAAACTGCTCAAACCCTTTGCCTTCACCTGGGAATACACGGTTAATCTCGTCTACCTGTTCTTCCCTTCTTGACCACTTATTCAGTACTCTTCCATCTTCAAAATAAAAACGGTGCATCGGATCGCAGCGAATCAGTTCCACTTTGGAACGATCCACGCCGGCTTCTTCCAGAATACTCAGGAGCATATCCGGCAATAAAACAATCGTCGGCCCCTGATCAATTCGATATATCCCTTCTTCTTCGTAAGCAAGCCGGCCGCCTGTACGATGGGATTTTTCATAGATCGTCACTTGATATCCTTGTTTCGTTAATAGCAGAGCGGATGTCAGCCCACCAATGCCGGAGCCTACAATGGCAATCTGTTTCTTGTTCATGTCCATTGCCCTGCTTCCTTCCCTTTTTTAAAGAGGGGACGTGCAGCTTGTTTTTTAGCGTCATCCTCTTGAATTAATCCCACAGATATTTTGGCGGATTCAAAAATGGTAGGCAGGCCGCTGCCGGGATGGGTTCCACCTCCGACGAGATAGACACCTTCCACTTCCTCGAATCGGTTATGCGGTCTTAAATACATCATCTGGCCAAGCTTATGTGAGAGATTAAAGAGCGCTCCATTATAAATATCCAGCTCTTTTTCCCACTGAAGCGGGGTGAAAAACATCTCTTCTTCGATACATTCAGACAAACCTGCAAGTTCCGGAATCTGTTCCAGACGATCCATCATTCTCTGCCGGATCTCTGCTCGCTGTCCATCCCAATCTATATCCGCTGTCGTATTCGGTGTTGGCATCAGCACATACAGGGATGACTTGCCTTCCGGCGCCAGAGTCGGGTCAAGCACAGACGGATTATGAACATAAATGGAAGGGTCTTCTGATAAAACCTTATGCAGCGTCATCTCATCCACATTTTTACGATAATCGGCGGCAAAATGAACGGAATGATGAGCAAGGTCAATTTTCTTATTCACGCCGAGATAAAGCATGGCACCAGAGCAGGAATACTTCATATCCTTGATTCGCTCGGGCGTGTATTTCTTCAGCACCCCAGGCTCAAACAGTTTGTTCATCGAAGCAGCGAAGTCTACATTTAGCACAACATGATCTGCCTTCACTTCTTCACCATTCTCAAGTAATAGACCTTGCGCTCTACCTTGCTTCACTTGAATCTTCTGCACAGCCGTATTTGTGTGGATGGTTCCTCCATACTCCCGAATAACGTCGGCCATCGCTTGGAAGATTTGATTCACTCCGCCTTTCGGGTGATGTAATCCAAAATGATGTTCTATGTAGGAAAGAATCGTAAACGTTCCTGGGCAATCCCAAGCCGACATCCCTAAATACTTAGCCTGGAAAGTAAATCCCCACCTGAGCCGTTCATCTTGAAAATACCGAGAGAGTCTGCCGTAAACCGTATCTTGTAGATGAAGATAGGGAAGTGCCTTGATCGCATCTTGCTTTATGTAATCAGATAGCTTGCCAAAAGGTCTGCGTAGAAGCGGCTCTACCTTTTGGTATTTAACAGATTCATCGTGCATAAAATTTCTGTAGTTCTGTTCATCTCCCGGAAACACGCGTGCAATCTCTGCCGCTGTCTTCTCTTCATCACTGGAGGGTCTGAATACGGTATCCCCAAAATGGAGAGAATAGAGCGGGTCGAGCTGCTGCATATCCACATAATCATATAGAGACCTGCCTACCTTCTGGAACATTTCTTCAAGCAGATGGGGCATCATCAAAAAGGTAGCTCCGCGATCGAAACGATAGTCTCCAAGCTCAAGTCTCGCAGATCGTCCTCCTATCACTGCTTGTTTTTCATATATATCAACTTTATATCCTTGGCCGGCAAGCAGCATCCCTGCCGCCAACCCCCCAGGCCCAGCTCCAATGACAACAGCTTGTCTCTTCTTCTGATTTTGGTTCATTGCAGACTCACCTTTCTATAATTACGGTTAGGTTTAGTGGATATGATAGACAATATTCACAATCTTCCCAATATATTCATCTCTAACGTTATACAAATATAATACAAATCATCGCAAGTAAAGTAAAGTTAAGGCAAACATTATACAAACTTTTTACACTAACTTCTTCTCCTGAACACAAAAACAGCATTCAAAAAACAAAAAAAGCACCCTCTTTTCATATCAAAGAGCGTGCTAGTATATTATTTATCGCTACTGTTTCACTGTATTCTGTATCTATCTTTTAAAATATAGATCTCCCGGATGGAATTTCGCCATATACGTTTCTGTAAACCAGCCCTGCCAATCATGAGCACTTCCCGTCATGATCCACTGCGGATACTTGGGATTTTTTGCTTTTTCATACCCTTGTCCACCGAGCGCAAACTGTATATCTGGAGCATGCTTCAGAATCGTTGTTATCACATTGTCCGCTGTTTCAGCCATCTCTTCATTCGTCACCGAAATACATACAAGATCAATCTTCTGATCCTTGAGAATGGGAAGTACTCCCTCGGTAGGTGTATTTGCACCTAGATAAAGTACCTCTGCTCCATTCTTTCTTAAGAATAAACTAAAGAGCATTAGACCGACCTGATGATGTTCTCCTTCTGGACACATGGCCAGCACTTTTGGTAAGTGAGGATAAATCGGGAATAAATGAAAGAACTGATAAAACCGCTGAGAGATCAGCTGCGTCATATAGTGTTCTTGAGCAACCGAAGCTCGTCCGTTCTCCCACGCATCCCCTACCCGAATCAGTATAGGCACCAGCACTTGATAAAACATCGCATCATATCCGTACATCGTAAATCCAAAATCAATAAGAGCGTTTGCTCGTTCTCCCTGGAATTGAAACAAAGACTGGTAAATTTGATCTTCCATCTTTCGGAATGCATCATCATTTCCACTCTGCGGCATAGGTTCTGCAAGTATTGCATCTGCTTTGCTTTGTTCATCCTTATGGGTTTTTAACAATCGTACCGCATGGGAAATGCTCATATGGTTAGAATCGACCTGCTCTTTGAGCCAGCGCAAATCCTCTACATTTTCTTCCGTATAGATTCGGTATCCGGAATCTGTTCGCAGGGGTTCCACCGCATGATATCTGTTCTCCCACGCCCGCAGGGTTACGGCAGGAATCCCCAACATTTCAGTAACCTGTTTAATTGAATACAAAAGGCATTCACTCACTCTCTTCTATCATCCGGTCCGTGCCTTAAGGAGAAGTCTCCTTAAACATTCTACAAAAATAGTACATTCATTATACACAAACCAAAATTCACTGTCGATAACCCTTGTTCCTCTACTCTTGTATATAGGATAAGAGGACCATGCTTCAACAGGTGTATGTTGGTGTTAATAGTGTTCAGGCTGCCTGCTTACCTGCTTGAATAGGCCTGTATACAAATATCAACTATTTACTTGAAGGGATGTTTCGTATGAACAAGCATTCTAAAAATAATCCAGTAATACAGTATTCCCCGTCCTCTTACCCTATAAAATCAGCGACCAAAAAAAAGAGGCCGGTAAAGAAATTTATCTTCTGGTTTTTACTTGTTAATATCGTTTGGCTTGCTGCCGTTGTCATCTATCAAATGAATAAACCGCTGCCTGATGGTGTTGCTTTTGAAGGTCAGGTCCATCAAGTAGAGGATGTTGACTTCATAACAGACCTTACCTACCCTTCCTCAAATGGAAAGATGGAACATGAGCAGCAGATTATTAAACGCATGGAGAAGATTGTGAACGAAGCGCAACAGTTTCTAGTCATTGATCTATTTTTATTTAACAATTACCAGCATACCGATCAGAAATTTCCCGAAGCGAGTGAACGATTTACGAATCTGCTTGTGAACAAAAAGAAAGAGAACCCGGAAATGGACATTGTCTTCATTACAGATGAAGTAAATACCAATTATAATTCTCATCCAAATGCACTGCTTGAGCGAATGAAGCAACATGGAATACGGGTTGTTATCACCGATGTGGATTCACTTCGCGACTCTACACCGCTGTATTCAGCGGTATGGCGTACCTATTTTCAGTGGTTTGGACAGTCCGGTAACGGATGGCTCCCCAATCTCATGGCAAGCGATGGTCCCGATGTTACATTACGGTCCTATCTTAAACTCATGAATGTAAAAGCCAATCACCGAAAACTGGTAGCCAGTGAGAAAAACGCGATTGTGGCCTCGGCTAATGTACATGACCCTAGTATTTATCACTCTAATATTGCCTTTGAAGTCAGCGGGAATATCATAGGGGATATGCTCAAAGCCGAACAAGCGGTACTGGATATTTCAGGCGGAGGACAACTCCCGGTCTTTACTCCTTCTCATGAAGACGAGTTAGGTCCCATCAGAGTTCGTTACCTGACCGAAGGGAAAGTTGCGGAATACGCAGTTAACCTTATCAATGAAGCGAAAAAAGGAGACACCCTCTGGATGGGCATGTTCTATCTCGCGGACCGTGATATCAAATCAGCACTGCTAGAGGCGGCTTCACGCGGAGCTGCGGTAAAACTGATTCTAGACCCGAATGAAAATGCGTTTGGTCAGAAAAAAATAGGGATTCCCAATCGGCCCGTTGCCCAGGAACTCACAGACGAGTCAGAGGGGAACATTGAAATCAGGTGGTACAATACCACCAAAGAACAGTACCATACAAAACTTCTGTATCTCTCACGCAGTAACGGACCTCAGCTGATTTTGGGAGGCTCAACTAATTTTACGCCGCGTAATCTGAATAATTATAATCTGGAGAATGATCTCTATATGGAAGCTCCCGAAGACAGTAAACTGGTAACCCAAATGAATCAATACTTCGAGCGTTTGTGGACCAATGAAGATGCCGAATTTACACTCGATCTAGCCGAATATAAAGATGACATCCCGTTTTTCAAAGACATTCTATATAAACTGCAATACTCTCTTGGTTTCACTACGTTCTAACTTAATCATAGGGACGGCCGAAAACCCGCTGCAGAAGCGGGTTTTCGTCATGAACTTTCGGTGGTTATGAGCTAAAGAGAAGGTTGACATCGGAATTCGATTATGAAAAAATACATGAGGCTAACGATCGTTAGGTAGGTGATAGAAAATGAGTTCAACCTCTATTAAACAAGTGGCTCTGACCCAGTTCGCTCGTGAAGGTTATGAAGGAGCTTCGCTTCGTAAGATTGCCGAGGAAGTCGGGATTAAGAAGCCTTCCATCTATGCGCACTATAAAAATAAGGAGGATTTATTCCTTCATGTCGTACGCTATGTATTTGGGCTGGAACGCAGGAGAATTCTCACCTTTTTTCAGGAGCAAAAAAATCTTGGATCACCACTGGAGCTCAGGCTGCGAGGATTACTCGACTGGATTCAAGAAGAATTTGAATCTCAGGATGCGGGCAGATTCCTGTTGCGAACGTCTTACTTCCCTCCTCAAGCTTTATATAGGGAAGTCATGGATATTGTATATCCCTTCTTAGACGGGCTAGAGAGAACACTAGCCAAGTTTATTGCATCAGAAGCTTGGGACGGTGAGCTTTCTCAAGAAGAAGCCATGCAATTTGCCGTTGCTTATATGACATTGATTGACGGAGTATCCGTAGAGCTGCTCTATGGGGACTCGGCTCGTTATCAAAAGAGGCTTCAGGCAGCCTGGCCTATATTTTGGCAAGGAATTATACATCAATTCGAGAAAAAGGAGTCTACATCATGAATCGCTACTGGTTATTTGTTGTGCTCGGAGGGGTCATTGAGATCCTATGGGTATCTGGTCTTAAGCACGCCTCCACTCCGCTGGAATGGATTGGAACCGTACTATCCATTGCGGCTAGCTTCTGGCTTATCATTGAAGCGTCCAGAAAACTTCCAGTCGGCACCGTATATGCCGTATTTACTGGTCTCGGTACAGCAGGGACTGTTATCACTGAAATGCTCCTGTTTGGGGAACCCTTCCGTATTACAAAAGTTTTGCTGATCGCACTCTTACTTGTAGGGGTAATCGGACTCAAGCTAGTTACGGACGAGTCTTCCAAGGCAGAGTCTTCGTCTTCACAAGGAGGTGCTGTCTAGATGGCATGGTTAGCAGTCGTTCTCGCAGGAATGAGTGAAATCCTTGGAGTCATAGGGATTAAGGGGCTCACGACAGGTAAAGGCAAAAAATATTTTCTGCTCATGGGGCTTAGTTTCCTCCTCAGTTTCTCTCTTCTTTCTTATGCTATGCAATCCCTCTCCATGGGTACAGCTTACGCCGTGTGGACAGGGATTGGTACCGTAGGAAGTACACTTGTCGGTATGTTCGTATTTGGTGAACCGAAAGAAGCGAAACGTTTATTATTTATTTCCATGATTCTCTGTTCCGCTGTCGGCCTGAAACTTATTGGCTGATATTTCGTATCATAGTAAGGCTCTAAAGCCAAAGTGAAAAGGAAGCCTCCTGCTGACTTTTCATTCTTGGCTTTTCTTTATATTCCCCCTGTTATCCTCGTTATCTCCCCCCTGCTTACCTATAGCGTGAAGTTGTATCGCCCCTTTAATTAAGCTATAATTTTCATGACTTCTTAGTCAAAATGAGAACCGTGGAGTTCTAGAGAGGGGTGATCTTGGATGATGAACTCAACCACGGATAAAAAGAAACATATTGTAGTCACTGCACTCGGATTATTTTCTACCAAAGGAACTGCGGCAACCTCCATGCAAGAAATCGCAGAAACCTGCGGCATCTCTAAAGGAAGTCTGTATCTTCACTTTAAATCTAAAGAAGAATTACAGCAGAGTGTGATTCATTATTGCATTCAGTCTATTTATGACAAAGTAGTGCTTGTGGAGAGTGAAAAGTACTTATCACCGAAAGAGATTTTCTGCAGGCAGATCGAAATTTTGCTCGAAAATTTTCTTGAACTCAAAGAATTTTTTCTCGCCCAATTTCAAGATGCCATCAGTCAAGGTAACAATGGTCTAACGCAGAAGAATTGCCCTGAAGATATGTTCAAACTCATCTTAAAAAAATTCAATCAGAAAATGATTGATGTGTATGGACCACAGATTCATCCTTATACTCTTGATTTGGCGCTTCAAGTACAAAGTTTGATGGGTTCCTACATAAAAATTATGTTTTCAAAAATACTGCCTATATCCATTAAGCGAATGGCAGAATATCTCGTGGAAACGCTTGATGATCTAGCGGAAGCAAAACTGCGTCTAGGACGAGAACCGTTTATTCCACAGGAACTGTTGCTCCCTTGGATTGAAGAGGGAATACCACAAAGCCCTGCTAAAAAACACCCTTTGCTATTACTGAAGGAAATACGTCAGCGCATTGAAGAAAATGCCGAGTTGTCTGAGCTCATTCGCTCCGAAGCGCTCGAGTCCATTCTTGTACTAGAACATGAGCTTACTGAAATGAAGCCCCGCCGCGTGATTCTATCCGGTATGCTTAGTAATTTAAGTTCAGTACCTGGTACGGAAGAACAAGTTATACAATTGGGTCATTTGTTTGATACGTATTTATCTTGGCGCAAATAAATAAGCGCTATTATATAAGATGAATATTTTTTGTGAATGAGAGAGGAGAAGAAACCTACGGATGAAAGGGATAATTAATTTCTCACTAAGAAACAAGCTAGCGATTTGGATTCTGACCATTATCTTGACCTTTGGCGGACTGTACAGCGGTTTGACCATGAAGCAAGAAACGATTCCAGATATCAACATTCCGTTCCTAAACATCACTGCGGTATATCCAGGGGCAGCCCCGGAAGGTGTCGTTGAGGATGTAACCAAGCCTCTCGAAGAAACCCTGCGAAATGTAGATGGCATTAAGAGTATTACGTCTACATCAATGGAGAATGTTTCTTCTGTCATGATTGAATTTGATTATGGCACAAATTTGGACAATGCGACGGCTGCGGTACGCGAAGTGCTAAACGACGTTCCGCTTCCCGATGATGCTCAGAAGCCTACCATCTCCAAGTTCAGTATGAACTCTTTCCCGGTAGCTTCCATAAGCTTATCTGGTAAAGATGGCGAATCTCTCGAAGACCTAACTCGTCTTGCAGAGAATGAGATTGCACCTGCCTTTGAAGATGTGGATGGTGTGGCATCCGTTCAAGTTTCCGGTCAATACACTAGAGAAGTCTCTCTGAAATTCGACCAAAAGAAAATGGATGAACTTGGTTTAACAGAAGAAACCGTACAAAATATGGTTCAAGCCTCTTCTTTGCGTGTTCCTCTAGGTCTGTTCACGATGGAAGATTCAGAGAAAGCTGTTGTTGTAGACGGCAATGTTATTAACGTAGATGATCTGAAGAACCTGGAGATCCCTGTCGTTCCTTCCGGTTCAGGTGAAGGCAATGCTGCGGGTAGTGCTGATGCGAGCAGCGCAGCTGGTGGAAACACATCTGGTCCCGAGCAAGGAAACGGCTCTGCAACGATGCCAGATGCTGGCGCTGCTGCAGCACAAATGACAGGCATACCTACGGTTAAACTTTCCGATATTGCTTCTATTGAAGTCATCGGTAAAGCAGAGTCAATCTCCCGCACAAACGGTGCAGAATCAATCGGATTCTCCATTGTAAAAGCAAATGATGCCAACACGGTTGATGTTGTTAACGGAGTAAAAGAGGCTTCCGCTGAACTGGAAGAACTATACGATCATATTAATGTCGATATTCTTCTTGATCAGGGACAACCGATTGAAGACTCCGTCCATACGATGTTATCCAAAGCTTTATTTGGTGCCATCTTTGCGGTACTTATCATTCTACTCTTCCTGCGAGACTGGAGATCGACGATTATTTCCGTTATTTCGATCCCTCTTTCTCTATTGATTGCCTTAACCGTACTCTATCTAATGGATATTACGCTTAACGTAATGACGCTCGGAGCAATGACGGTTGCGATTGGCCGGGTAGTCGATGACTCTATTGTTGTTATTGAAAATATTTATCGACGTCTCTCTCTACCAGGAGAGAAACTGAAAGGCAGAGAATTGATCGGTGCGGCTACGCGTGAGATGTTTGTACCGATTATGTCCTCAACCATTGTTACCATTGCGGTATTCCTTCCGCTCGCACTAGTTAGTGGTATGGTTGGTGAACTCTTTATGCCGTTCGCACTTACGATGGTCTTTGCACTTCTCGCTTCCCTTGTTGTAGCGATCACGATCGTACCTGCCATGGCTCACTCCCTCTTTAGAGGCGGACTGAAAAACAAAAAGAACCATGAGCATAAGCCAAGCCGACTGGCAGGCGGTTATACTCGAATTTTGAAATGGACACTGAATCATAAGCTCATCACAGTAGGGGCAGCAGTAGTTCTGCTCGTGGGCAGCTTGTTCCTTACTCGCTTTATCGGCATTAGTTTCTTGCCAGAGCAAGGAACCAACTATACTCTTGTTACTTACAGCCCTGAACCAGGGGCAACACAAGAAACGGTGGAAGAACGTACACAAAGCGTTGAGAAATTCATTCTTGATGCAAGCGGTGTTGAAAGTATGCAATACTCTGTTGGCGGCGGTAATCCGATGAGTATGGGTTCCTCCAACTCGGGTCTGTTCTATGTCATCTTTAAAGATGGTGTCAACGTGAGTGAGGAAAGCGAAAAGATACTGACTGGACTTCAAGAACGTGTACCAGAAGGTGAATGGGCAACACTGGATATGGCTGCTGGGGCTATGGGCGGCAGCACACTGACAGTCAGCGTCTTCGGTGACAATCTCGATCAAATTAAACCTGTTGCTGATGATATTCTAAAAGTGGTACAAGACGACACAGCAAACTTTGAAGATGCGGAATCTTCTCTAGCAGAAGGATATGAGCAATATACCCTCGTAGCTGATCAAGAAAAACTCAGCTCTCTCGGACTTACTGCTGGACAACTCGCGATGGCACTTAGTCCAGAAAGAGAACGTCCGGTACTAACTGAAGTCGAAGTGGACGGTAAGTCCTACAAAGTCTACATTGAAACAGACAGTAAAGAATATGGAAGCATTGAAGCGATTGAAAAAGAAACGATCACTTCTCCGCTTGGTATTGAAGTTCCAATTGGAGAGGTAGCAACCGTGGAAAAAGGAACGACTCCTGACTCCATCATGCGTATTGACGGTGATATGGTCGTACAGGTAACGGCCAGCATCCTCGCTTCCGATGTCGGTTCTGCTTCATCTTCCATTGAAAAAGCGGTTGATGCGATGGATTTACCTGAAGGGGTTCATGTTGAATTTGGCGGGGTAACCGAACAAATTAACGAGACCTTTACTCAGCTCGGTCTTGCTATGCTGGCTGCGATCGCGATCGTGTACTTTGTACTTGTCGTAACATTTGGCGGCGGACTTGCTCCATTTGCCATTCTGTTCTCCCTGCCATTTACGGTGATTGGTGCATTAATCGGTTTGCTTGTTACTGGGGAAACATTAAACGTATCCTCTTTGATGGGCGCGCTGATGCTGATCGGTATCGTTGTCACGAATGCGATCGTGCTCATTGACCGCGTTATTCACAAGGAAAACGAAGGCATGTCTACAAGAGACGCCTTGCTTGAAGCAGGTTCAACTCGTCTTCGTCCGATTCTCATGACAGCCCTGGCTACCATTGGAGCTCTTCTCCCGCTTGTCTTTGGATGGGAGAACAGTGCAGGTATTATTTCCAAAGGTCTTGGCGTTACGGTAATTGGCGGACTCATCAGTTCTACACTGCTCACGCTCGTTATTGTACCGATCGTGTACGAATTCTTAATGAAATTTAAGAAAAAACGGATTGAAGATTAGATTAATTACCTTCCTTAAAGGGCCTTGTTAATTGAATCGTTTGTAAAGTGTAAGAGCACTGAATACCCCGCGTATTCAGTGCTCTTTTTTACGTTTAAGAAGAAGCATAGCGGAATCTTTTCAAGCCTTCCTGTATGATAAAAGAATCCATATCGATTAAGGAGTTGCCTACACTGATGATTACCACCGTTACCTTAAATGCTGCACTAGACAAAGTGTACATCCTGCCAAATTTTGAGCTCGATCAGGTTCACCGCCCTGAACATGCGATTACTGTCCCAGGCGGCAAAGGCATTAATGCCGCCCGGGTACTGCGCCTACTAGGAGCCCCTGTAGGCGCCACGGGTATCGTTGCCGGACACACGGGCCGGCAAGTGCTGGATGGGCTGCGCAGCGAAGGCATCGCAGCCGACTTTGTAGAAGCCGCGCACGGAGAAACGCGGCTGGCCATTACGGTGCTGGGGTCATCACCCAGCACCCAGACCGAGCTCATCGAGGCGGGGCCGCCGGTCACCCGCGATGAGCTTGCGGCGCTGCGCCGCAAAGTAATGACCTTGGCGCGAAGCTCCGCCTGGGTCGTGTTCTCGGGCAGCCTGCCGCAAGGCTGCCCTGCTGGGCTGTACGCCGAGCTGATCGCTCTGGCGAAGGCGCAAGGTGCGCGCACCGCGCTCGATGCAAGCGGCGAGGCGCTCGCACAAGGGCTGCAAGGCGGGCCGGACCTGGTGAAGCCCAACGCAGAAGAGGCGGCCCGCTATGCCGGGGTACCCACGCTCACCCCGGATACGGCAAAGATGGCTGCTGCACAGCTAGTAAAAGCCGGTGCGAAGCTTGCCGTTATCTCTCTCGGTGCGGATGGAGCTGTAGCTGCGTCAGCAGATACCTTATTCCGCGTAGAGGTTCCTGCCGTCTCCATCGTAAGTCCGCTCGGCAGCGGAGATGCTATGGTAGCAGGCATGGTGGCAGCTGCTCTGAAACACCCAAATGACATTCAGGCGATTCTAAGGCAAGGTGCCGCATGCGGCACTTCAGCAGCGCTTCAACCTATGGCCGGTGTCCTATCAACAGAAGATGTAACCAAACTGGAGCAGCAAATATCTGTTCATCAGGAATGAACATGTAAACCTGATTCAGTAACCTTTATTCCTATCCGTAACCTTTCTATCTTTGGTCTCGTTTATTACAGTGTAACGACGTCAATACAGGAAAGGGTAGTGATTTCATTGATTAATCAAAAAAAGGGGTGGCGTTCTCGGGCGCTGACTTTATCACTTGCCGCCATTATGGTGTTTCCTATCGCAGCCTATATATCCACAGACGACGCTTCAGCAGCTGTTAAAAAATACCCGGTTATCTCCCAGCCCTTTAAGATTAAAGGGGAAAGTTCTCGCATTGGCACGATCAACAAAAATGGATCGACGTACATTGCACTACGGAGTCTAAACACCTCGTTAGGATTAAAAACGAAGTACGTTCCTTCTACCCGACTCGTTCAAGTGACGGGAAGAGAACGAACGATGGATATTAGTCTCCAAAATAGTTCTTACGTTCTGAATGGCCAGCCCGTTTTAGGCCCCGAGGTTATCCTGCAAGGCGGCACAACGTACCTTCCGCTTCGTTTCTTGTCAGAGAGCTTTGGTTACGAGGTGACATACGAAAATAAATCAAAGACCATCGGACTCAAAGCCATATCGGAAAATGCGCTCTCCATTACTGCGGAAACGATCGGGGCAGATGGTGAGGAGAAATCTCTGCTTGTGTTCTACCCCATCCTGTCTGGGTATAAAAATGCCGAGGTACAGCAAAAAATCAACAAGTTCCTGAAAAAAGAAGCCGATCGGTTCGTTTCAGCTGGATCCAAACAAATGGACCCCGTCGTCAAAGAAAATAACTCCCTGTTGGCTAAAGATCCGAATGCTTCGATTCGGCGTCCGAGCTTCGACGGACGATTTACCGTCACATATAACGAAAAGGGACTGCTAAGCATCTATGCAGATTACTCCGTCTACTTAGGAGGGGCGCACAGTGATACCGTTCGCGAAGCATATACCTTCGACCTCTCGACAGGCGATCTGCTCACATTGAAAGAAGCCGCAGGCGGCGGGTTGGATTATGTTTCGATCATCAATCAGCAAATAAAGAAACAAATTGCTGATCGTAAACTGCCTCTGATTGCTCCGTTCAAGACGATTGAACCAGATCGTGATTTTTTCCTAAGCCGTGATGGGATCGTTATCTACTTCACGCAATACGAGTACACTTCCTTTGCGGAAGGTATGCCTAAGTTTGTTATTCCCTATTCTGCCTTTACAAAACGCTGAGGCTGAGGGATTAGATTAAGAACCTTGATCTACCCGTAGTTTTCAAAACAGCAGCATTCAAATCCCTATACTTTCTAACACAAACAAAAGGCCTCCAGGGGCCTTTTGTTTGCGTATGAAGTGTGAACTAGCTTGCTTTCACTTAACCTAAAGTCTAAAATAAACAGGAAACTATATGCATGCGCATGAAAGTAAAGGTTAAAAGACGCTGCGTTGCTTAATCCATATAGGTGTAATAATAGTAAGAATCTATTAACGGAGGGATTATCTATGACCATTACTCACTTGCAAGATACAGTTACCCTTAACAACGGTGTGAAAATGCCTCAGCTCGGTCTTGGGGTATGGAAAGCGAAAGACGGAGAAGAAACTTACGCTGCCGTTAAACATGCCATTCAGCACGGATATCGTGCAATTGATACAGCTGCTGCATACAAGAATGAAGAGAGTGTCGGAAAAGCGATTAAAGATTCCGGTGTACCTCGCGAGGAACTTTTCATTACAACCAAAGTATGGAACGCAGACCATGGCTATGATGCTACCATTCGTGCTTTTGAAACCAGTTTAGAAAAGCTCGGTCTTGAATATCTCGATTTATATTTGATCCACTGGCCGGTAAAAGATAAATATAAAGATACGTGGAAAGCGCTCGAACGCCTATACAGCGATGGTAAAGTCCGGGCGATCGGGGTATGTAATTTCAATATTCATCATCTGGAAGATCTGCTGAGCGAAGCCAAAACGGTTCCTGCGGTCAATCAGTCCGAATTCCACCCGTATCTTACACAAGAACCACTCCGCGAATTCTGCAAATCCAAAGGAATTCATTTCGAAGGCTGGTCACCACTTGGTAATGGTAAACTGCTGGATAATACTTTGATTCAGGAGATTGCAAAAAAATATAACAAAACAGCAGCTCAAGTCATCCTTCGCTGGCATTTGCAGAATGATGCGATTACAATTCCTAAATCCGTTACACCAAGCCGTATCGAAGAAAATGCAGCGATTTTTGACTTCGAATTGACTGCAGAAGACATGAATACAATAAACAGCCTGAACAAAGATGAAAGAACAGGCCCAGACCCAGATAACTTTAATTTCTAAGTAACTGCATCTATTCATCAGATTCCATTTTTAGGACTGCAATAAAATAGAGAATCTAACATAGAAAATGCACTTCGATGGTTAGAATAATAAAAGAAGCTTCTCTCCTGCAAATTTTATATTTGCTAGAGAAAGCTTCTTTTTTACACTACAAACTTTGTACAAAGGAATACATCATATAAACAGCCAGCCCAGCCATCATAAGCGAAGAGCCTTTGCCAAGCCACTTGGATACCTTCCCTGTCTGATCCCATCTCCCCATACTTCTTCCTGCCGCAGCAAGCAGAACAAACCACACCCATGATACACATATAGTGACTGCTGTATAGGCGATAAGCTCCTTACTCTCATACTGCAAAGAGTTCGTTCCGATGACTCCTACAATATCCAAAATGGCATGCGGATTAAGCACCGACACAGATAGAGCAAAAAGAATCTGCTGACGACTTGTCAGTGGTTGCTGCTTTCCTTTTGCCCCATCCCCCGATTGCCAAAGTGTCCAGGCCATATATAACAGGAAAATACAACCTGCCGCATATATTCCTTGGGTCACCACGCTTTTGTCCGACAGAAAGAGAGACAGCCCTCCAACAGCAAGTACAATGAGAACCGTATCACATAGAGCTGCCATAATCACCGCTGGTAAAGACCCTGTCCAGTGTTTGTGAGTTGCTCCCTGATTAAATATAAATACATTTTGTGCCCCGAGCGGTAAAATAAGACCTGTTGCCAAAATGAGTGCATGAATAATTGCTCCGTGCATTTCACGACCTATCCTCTCTACTCCCAGAATGTAATGAACTTCTTCCTTGCTCCATCCTATCTCATATAGAACAACCTGTACCCAACCATTTGGTTGTATAGCATACCAACCAAATGGTATATTACAGTCCATATCACCCTTATGGAAGGATGTGCCATGTCCTATGAAACCTGCTCTAGAGATCCGTTTCACTCCTGATCCGCTGCTGCCTGAACCCCTCTATCACCAGATTAAAGAATACATCAAGCAAAAAATAATGCAGGGAGAATGGACCCCCGGGATGCGTCTTCCTTCTCAGCGTGCATTAGCAGCCGCTTTTAAAGTCAATCGAAGTACAATCATTGCAGCACTGGACGGGCTTCATTCTGAAGGGCTCATCGATACAAACTACGGCGGAGGAACCAAAGTTTCTCGTGCGGGATAGAATAGTATGTCCACTCCTCTTCTTAACTGGGAAGATTATGTGGAAAGCGGGCATCATTATCCGAATCTCCCAGAGGTTCAGATCATTAATCAGTCGGAATACCGCTGTGACATCATTCGTCTCGGTACAGGTGAATTGGCACAAGGTTTGCTCCCTCAATCCTATTTTCAGAAGATCTATGAAAAGTTAGCTCAGCATGCACCGAGTCTTGGCTATTTGGAACCTTTAGGGTCTTACAAACTCAGACAAGCTATATCTAGCTATTTGGCAGATCAGCAAATACAGGCTTCACCAGAATCGATTATTATCGTTTCAGGCTCATTACAAGCGATGCAGTTGATAGCCATGGGACTCTTACCCAGAAAATCGTCTGTACTTGTAGAAAAACCATCCTATCTCTATTCAATTCACGCCTTTCAGGCTGCAGGAGTTCGAATGATCGGCATGCCTATGGACAAGGAAGGTCTAATTACCGCAGAACTGGGGCGCTATATTCGCGAAAACCGCCCATCCTTGCTTTACACGATACCCACGTTTCAGAATCCGAGCGGAGTAGTGATGAGTGACAAGAGAAGAACCGAACTCATTCAGACTGCTGAGGCTACCGGACTAGCTATTCTCGAAGATCATGCCTATGCAGAGTTATGGCTTGACGAGAAACCTCCTCTATCTCTGAAAGCTCGTGATCCAGGAAGTTATGTATTACATATGGGCACTCTGTCCAAAAGTGTAAGTCCAGGTCTTCGTATTGGCTGGGTTGCGGGACCAGAAACCGTCATACAGCGTCTTGCAGATATTAAGATGCAAACCGATTATGGTGCGAGCAGTCTTGCACAGGAAGCGGCTGCACTTTGGTTTACAGAAGGATATCACGATGTTCACTTGGCTGAGGTTCGAGAAGCATTAATCCGTAAAAGAAATCTGGTCCTGGATCTACTAGCCCGAAATCTGGCAGGTGCAGCGGAGTGGAATGTGCCGCAAGGCGGGTTTTATATTTGGTTAAAGTTACCAAATGGGACTCGGCCAGAAATCTTGTTCAGGAGAGCCCTTGCCGAAGGAGTTCTGCTGAACCCAGGATCTATCTATGACCGGTTTGATCAGGATCACATCCGCTTATCATTTGCTTATGCATCTGAAACAGAATTGGAACTTGGAATCATGACGCTGGCACGTCTCATTCTATCCAAATGATTTTACTTGGAAAAGCACAGACAAACTTGCTTACATCCTAGCCTGAGTCTACAATAAATGAGAAACTATATGTATGTGCATGAAAGTATAAGAAGTGCTGTGTTAACTTCCCCTTCTAGGTGTAATACTAGCAAAAACTGATTCTTATTAACGGAGGGAACATCCATGACCATTAATCAATTACAAAATACAGTAACCCTTAATAACGGTGTGAAGATGCCACAGCTTGGTTTAGGCGTCTATAAAGCTCAGGAAGGCAAAGAAGCGGAATCAGCTGTTTCTCATGCGATCAAGATAGGTTACCGAAGCATCGATACCGCCGCAGTATACCAGAACGAAGAAAGTGTAGGAAAAGCAGTTCGTGAATCTGGCATTCCTAGAGAAGATCTATTTATCACGACAAAGGTATGGAATTCGGATCAAGGATATGACTCTACCTTGCAAGCTTTTGAGACAAGCCTCACCAAACTCGGTCTTGACTATGTAGATCTTTATCTCGTTCACTGGCCAGTCCCTGGAAAATACAAAGAGACATATAAAGCTCTTGAGAAGCTTTATAAAGATGGACATGTTCGCGCGATTGGCGTAAGCAATTTCCAGCCGCATCATCTTGATGATTTGCTTGCGGATGCAGAGATTGTTCCTGCGGTGAATCAGGTGGAACTTCATCCACTGCTTAGTCAACAACCGCTTCGTGAATACTGTTCATCGAAGGGAATTTATGTAGAAGCTTGGTCGCCACTTGCTAGAGGAGGTTTCTTCGACGATCCGGTACTTCAGGAAATCGCAGCGAAATACGGAAAATCCCCGGCTCAAGTTATTTTACGTTGGGATATTCAGCACAACATTATAACCATCCCTAAGTCAGTAACGCCAAGCCGGATTGAAGAAAACATGCAAATTTTCGATTTCGAATTAACCCCGGATGAAATGGTGATGATTGATGCGATGAACAAAGATGAAAGAACAGGAGCAGACCCAGATCACTTTAATTTCTAAAAAAACGGCAGCTACGCAGAAGAATCTTTACAGCACATGTCCTTAAAGTAATGAATTTGTCCTTTTAACCTCGGGATATAATTTCATGTCTTAAGGGC
Organism: Paenibacillus sp. GYB006; assembly: GCF_036577645.1. Classification (NCBI taxonomy): domain Bacteria; kingdom Bacillati; phylum Bacillota; class Bacilli; order Caryophanales; family Paenibacillaceae; genus Paenibacillus; species Paenibacillus sp. GYB006. The sequence goes on from NZ_JARBDA010000003.1 coordinate 162,015, forward strand.
ATGTTTTTTATCTGCTTACTGATTCTGACCTCTAGAGCCGTATATTTTTTTTACCCGCTCATAGTCTTCTTTCTCGTTCATATTGATAAACATCTCTTCAATCCGCGCAGCAGGAATGCCCGTGATCGCTTCCAGCTCAGATTCGGTTACATAACGAACGGAAAGCTTAGAGAGCACATCTCTTACCCTGCGATTATCTTCCCTAAGCTGAGCCTCGAGCGTATCTATCATGCTATGATGATACACTGCTGCCAGGGGATGAATTTGGCCTTTAATCTGGGGTACCAGCGCCTGAATCCCCGAATCAAGAATGACCTCCAATACCTCCACCATTGCAGATAATAATTCTGCACGAATCAAAGGAATATCACAGGACACAACCACATACAGATCGGCTTCTCCCCGAAGCATCCCTGCTTGAATCCCTGCTAGCGGGCCGCTTCCCGGATAAATATCGTTTACCTTTATATACTCAGAAGCCATTTCTTCTCTACATACGGATCCTGTTGCAATATAGACTTGGGATGTAATGCTGGACAGCTCTCCCGCTATGATGTCTAAGACACTGCTGCTTCCAAGCTCAAGTGCAGCTTTATCCGTTCCCATACGCCGGGATGCCCCGCCAGCCAAAACAATGCCTGCAATCTTCATCTGCCAAACCTCTCCGTTCTTAATAAAATATAAGGACTACGTTCCTTCTTAAAGATACTATATAACGAACATTGGGCCACCTACTGTTCACCTATTATCCACATCATTAACATCTTAGAATAAAAATAAATTGTATCCCCTTACAATTACGTGCTAAAGTGTAAACAAAACATGAATTTATGCCAAAATATATGATTCTACCGAAAGGAATGGCTTACCTTTGCGTACGTCCTCTTTTTCGCAGCTGAAGCTGTATAATTTCTTTGTCTATGGAGCCATTGCAGTCTTTACCAGCTTCTTTCAAATCTATCTTCAAGATATCGGTCTGACGAAAATCGAGATCGGCAGCCTGATGGCAATTGGTCCTTTTGTTTCTCTGTTTGCCAACCCTTTCTGGGGGTATATGAGTGATCGTACACAGAACATCCGTAAGACTGTACTTATTATGGTGGCAGGTACTCTGTTGTTTGTACAAGCGGTATTCCTTGCGCAGAGCTACAGTCTTATTTTTACAGCAATGATCTTCTACTATTTCTTTCAGAGTCCCTTATTTGCACAGACGAACAGTATGATTCTGACCTATATTGATGGAACAGACTATAAATTTGGTTCCTTTCGTATATGGGGTTCCATGGGCTGGGCGTTCACTGCCATTATAGCAGGGCCGATCATGGACAGGCTCGGAGATTCGCAAATGTCCCTGGTCTTTAGTGTTCTGCTCATCGTAGCCTTTGGATTTGCGCTTCTTCTGCCTCGTCTTAAGCGATCATCCGATGCACCGATTGTTACGATGCGCGGATTCTCTCAGGTTATCATGAATCCCTATTTCATGACATTTGTGATCCTTGGAATTCTTGTGTCCATTCCAAATGCAATGAATAGTTCGTTTATTTCCTTGTACATTACCGAACTTGGCGGAAGCAAACAAATGGTAGGTCTCGCTGTATTTATGTCTTCTATTCTGGAGATTGTTGTCTTTCTATTATTCGACCGTTTTCTGAAACGGAAAATGACCATCATGCTCGCTTGTCTCACGATCGTCAGTCTGCTCTTTGCGCTGCGATGGGAACTGATGGCACTGGCAACCACTCCGATGCAGATTGCCTTTATCCAGCTGCTACATGCGGTTACATTTGGCGGATATTTTTATGTAGGAACTCAGCTGACCATGCTCTTTATTCCAAAACCATATCGGTCCTCTGGACAAGCGCTCTACACGCTTTCCTGGAGTGGAATTTCAGGTGTGATCGCCGGCATATTTGGCGGTTTTATGTTCCAGAACTTTGGAGCGTCCGTTATGTACCAGGTTGGCGTATTCATGGCTGCTGTGGGAACCGTTGGTTTTGGTATAATGTACTATATTGTACGCAGATACGGTTACCAGCCTCCGCTTCCATCGAGCTACAATGTCAAATCTAGTTGATAACATAGCATCGACCTATAAAACAAAATGAAAAACAAAAGCCCCTTCTCTGTCAAAAACAGAAAGGGGGCTTATTTTTATTTTCTTATGCTTTTGGAAGGTGGAAGGAACTCTTCAGAGATACTACCCGGTTAAATACCGGTTTACCTGGCTCTGAATATTTAGGATCCACATTAAAGTATCCATGACGGAAGAATTGGAACTTATCTTGTGGTTTTGCATCTTTCATGTTCGGCTCCACAAAACCTTGAACAATCGTAAGCGAATTCGGGTTCAGTTCATCAAGGAATGATTTCTCCACAGGTTCCCCTGCTTCCTTCTCTTCCTCAAACTCATCATCGCTTTCCGGTTCTTCTTTGTTAATGAGTGGTTCGAACAAACGGAATTCCGCAGGAATTGCTTGAGTCGCTTCTACCCAGTGAATCGTTCCTTTTACTTTACGGCCGGTAAATCCAGAGCCGCTCTTCGTTTCAGGATCATAGGTACAGTGGATCTCCACAATGTTACCTTCTTCGTCTTTAATCACATCGTTACACTTAATAAAGTAAGCATGCTTCAGGCGAACTTCGTTCCCTGGGAACAAGCGGAAGTATTTATTCGGCGGATTCTCCATGAAATCTTCACGCTCAATATAAATGTCACGGGAGAAAGGAATCTCGCGTTTGCCCATCTCTTCATTCTCTTGGTTATTCTCTGCTTCAAGCATTTCGACTTGTCCCTCTGGGTAGTTGGTAATCACCACTTTGATCGGATCAAGTACTGCCATCGTACGCGGTGCCTTCAGTTTCAAGTCTTCTCTGATAAAATGCTCCAGCATTCCGAGATCAACCAGTCCTTGGCTCTTCGAGATTCCAGTCTCATAGACAAACTCGCGCAGCGCTTCTGGTGTATAACCACGGCGACGCAGACCAGAAATCGTCGGCATCCGCGGATCATCCCATCCGTCTACATGTTTCTCATCGACGAGAAGCTTCAGCTTCCGTTTGCTCGTTACAGTTTGAGCGAGATTCAAACGGCCAAACTCATATTGATGCGGCTTCGCTTCAAGTTCACAATGCTCAATCACCCAGTCATAAAATGGACGTTGGTCCTCAAACTCTAGAGAGCAAAGGGAATGAGTGATTCCTTCAATTGCATCTTCTATAGGATGAGCAAAGGTATACATCGGATAGATACACCACTTATCCCCTGTGTTATGATGCGGGATATGAGCGATACGGTAAATAATAGGATCGCGAAGATTGATATTCGGCGAAGCCATGTTGATTTTGGCACGAAGCACACGCTCTCCGTCTTTAAACTCTCCGTTACGCATACGAGTGAATAGATCAAGGTTCTCTTCCACACTGCGATCCCGGTAAGGGCTGTTTGTACCCGGTTCTTTCAAAGTTCCGCGCATTTCACGGATTTGATCTGGACTGGAATCATCCACATAAGCAAGTCCCTTTTTGATAAGGATTACGGCGCGGTTGTACATTTCTTCAAAATAGTTGGATGCAAATGGATTCTCTTTCCATTCATATCCAAGCCATTTTACATCCTCACGGATTGAGTTTACATACTCCGTATCTTCTTTAGCTGGGTTCGTATCGTCAAAACGCAGATTTGTCGTCCCGCCAAATTCCTCAGCGAGGGCAAAATTAATCCAAATCGCTTTGGCATGTCCAATATGAAGGTAACCATTGGGTTCCGGAGGAAACCGGGTCACCACTTCTTTTACTTTTCCTGTACGAAGATCCTCAGAGATCACATTTTTTATGAAATTGGAGGGTGTTAACGGCTTCTCCATGATGATCAACCTTTCTTTACGTAATAAGTTCTGTAGTTCAAAAAATACCTTCTATTAAATATACCTTTTCAGGCGTTATTCAGCAATAATATAGGATAACGAGGAACGGCAAGCTGCGTTCATATCCATTATAGATGAGACCCTTGAACAGCAGTTTACCCCTTATGATCAGCATTCCCAAGTTATCAGGTACAGATAACCTGAAGCAAGCGAATTGTTCATAAATCGATTGAACTTCCATCTCTTAAAATAGGTATAACTACAGCATCTCTCGCCTTTTGACGACAAGCTTAATATAAGGTAGCATGAAGGAAATGAGGTGTTAAAGGAGTATTAGTTATGAAAGCGATGAAGCTGCCCAAAGAACAGAAGGATCAAATGATACGATTAATTCAAGCTTATTTTGAAACAGAACGCGGAGAAACCATCGGTGATTTGGCGGCAGATGGAGTTCTTGATTTTTTCATGACACAGCTCTCACCCTATGTATACAATCAAGCCCTAAGCGACTGCCGAGTATTATTGAATCAGCGAATGATCTCCTTAGAAGAGGATGTTTATGCTCTAGAGAAAAGCATCAAATTATCTCGTTGATTCTTGTTTTTTAAGTTAGCCTTTGTCTCATATATGTTCTTTTACTTTGATTTCTATGATCTTAATTAGAAGGAAGGTTTGATCATGTTTGCGTACAAGTTAGACGATGATATTGAACTAAAACCCCTGTCCATGGAGCATACCGGAGCCTTGTATAGTTTGACAGATAAATCTCGTGAGCGGCTTCGGGAATGGCTTCCGTGGGTGGATAATGTAACAGAAGAAACACACACCGTTCAGTTTATCAAAAATGCGATTCGCCAAGCGGCGGATAACGGCGGCTTTACTGCAGGAATCTGGGTAAAAGGTGAACTTGCCGGTGTCATCGGGTTTCATGAGATCGATTGGCATAATCGTACCGTAGGTATTGGTTATTGGCTTGGTAAAGTTCATGAGGGGCAAGGGATCATGAGCTCAGCTTGCCGCGCTCTGGTTGATTATGCACTGCTGGATCTGGATCTGAACCGAGTGGAGATTCGCTGTGCTACGAGTAACCATCGCAGCCGCGGGGTTCCAGAAAGACTCGGATTTGTTCTTGAAGGTATTATCCGTCAAGCAGAGAAATTACCGCTCGGCTATGTAAACCATGCTGTATACGGCATGCTCCAGAGTGAGTGGAAATTACTTCGTTAATCAGCAACGCTTACGTTTCCTACATATAAAGATGAATTATGATGTATACAGGCATTTTGCTAACCCGCTCGGTTACGCAGAATGCTTTTTATATTTTATCTAGTCTTAAGGCTGCATTCATGCCTCACTCATTCTATTGGGTTATCTTTAAATAGCCGCGAATGAAGGGAAGGTATTATTAATGAATGACAAAGTATCGAATTGGGTCATGTCAAGCTCGTTTGCCATGATGTTAACCATTGGGATGGCTGTCAGCACCAGTCCTTATGCCAGCAGCGGTCAACCCGCTTCAAACACAGAGAAATCACAGCACTCCATTATCGATAACCGAAGTACAGCAGGTCGACAACAAAACATAGCTATAACCCGGCAGAAAACAGATCATTCAGACCATTCAAATAAGCAAAATAACAATTAAGATGTTCCAGTATGTCTCTTTGAACTAGAACAAGACTTCATACAAATGAGAAAGAGGCTGACCTTGGCAATTAGGTTAGCCTCTTTTGGTTGGCGGTTATAGCATATACCGCATTAAGATGTCGTCAACATACGCTCCTGCGATGTAGAACTCTGAGCTGAGCCTTCCCTCTTCCACAAACCCACACTGTTTATAGAAAGCAAGTGCAGCAAGGTTGCTGGATAAAACACGCAGACGAAGTTTACGGATCCCTTCACGTTTCGCATGTTCGATCATCGAGTCCATAAGTGACTTGCCGATCCTCTGCCTCTGATAAGCCGGATGTACCGCAATATGAATCTCATATACATGATTGTTGCTGATCAAGGAGGTAGGCGGTCTATATCCAATATATCCACAAAGCTTGTTATCCTTCAGAGCAATGAACTGATTTCCTGGCGGCGATGCCAGTAAATATTCTTCTTTCGATTTCCAAAGTACGGGTGCAGGTGCATTATGCTCGTTCCATATTAGAGCATCCAGTTCCATCAGCTGCGCTGCATCCTGTAGGTTCGATCTGCGCACCGTCAGAGCTTCTCTGGTTAATACCATCTGCGATCTACCTTTCTTCTTGCAAGTGAATCAATTTCATAACGTTGATTCAATTAAATGTATTTTTCCTATTCTACCACATGCTATACATCACTAGACAATACAGCACAAAATCCGAGACATAAGGTGTTAAAAGATGACATTTTCCGACTCTTGTCCGATAGCCGCATCTCTACCGTAATAGGTTTAGCACAAGTGGTTTATAAAAACTAAAAAGTAGTATGCTGCTCTCCCTGCTCATAAGCAAGCACTCTGGCAGCATTCATACGAGCATGAATTATAAACATAATAATGCTGATTCCTGCCGTAATCGTTGCAAAAAAGGCAACGGGAGCTAGTCCCCCGGCATCAAACATGACGCCCATTGCATAAGGACCAACGACTCTTCCTATCGCACCAATACCACCGGAGACACCCAAATAAAAAGGTGCCGCCTTTCCCGCATGATCAGAGATGAAAGCAGGTGTAGCAGGAGAGATCAGCATTTCACCAAGCGTTATGAGGATCATGGCCAGAATCATACCCGGATAATGTTGAAATAGAGCAATGACAGCAAAACCCGCAGTATAAAGCACGGCACTGACTGTCATTTGGGCAGTGGACGTAGAAGCAATCGTCTTTTTAAGAAAGGAAGTCACAGGTTGAGCGACAAATATAAGAATTCCATTTAATGTCCATAGCAAGCTGTAAGCTTTCTTCTCCATACCTTCGGAGATGATATACGGCGACACCCCTGTATTCCAGATCGAATTACCGAGCAGAATGAAAAGCGTACCCAAACTGAGAAATAAATACAGCCGCAGATTAAGCAGTAACTGCCAGGTGCTTTCCTTTTTTATCTGGGAAGAAATCTGTTTCTTAGGCACATAAACTTCGCCTTGCTGATGATCGACCTTACTTAGATAAGAAAAGAAATATAGCCCGAATCCGGCTGAAGTAATTCCGTTCGCAATAAAGCTCAGATGATACGAGATGTCTGCCAAAAAACCGCTGAGTCCCGTCCCTAGCGCAACCCCGATATTCTGTGCCACATAAATGACATTAAACAGTTCTCCGCGCCGCTCAGCAAATCGAAAACCGACAAATGCTTGAATCGCCGGCAGCGACATCGAGTTAAATAGTCCAATCAGCCCCATCATGGTGACGAACAGCCACCAAGTCTGACTAATGACAGGCAGTGTAAAGAGTCCTAGCGCATTAAATAGAAGTGCTCCTACAATCAATTTCTTCACACCAACCCGGTGATACAGCGCCCCTCCAAGAAGCTGACCGGCAATACCGCCGATGGATTGAATCAGAATAACAAAACCAGCCTGTGTCATGCTCCGGCCCAGCTCATCGAATACATACATTGTAGTCAGCGGCCACATGAGCGAACTGCCTGTTGAATTAACCAGACTAGCAATCAAAAAAACTTTTATTTCCTTTGGATACGTATCGAGCCATCTCATGTCAGGTTCTCCTATGAAGTCTATTTGGCATATGAATTTAGATCATTATCTTTCTGCATTTTTCTGCATCTTTCTACATTTTTCTAGTTTGTTCCAAACATATCCTTTATGATAATTCTGTCATGAGATTTCGTAAAGCAAAGTTTCTGCGTACGCTGGCATAATCGATGTGCAAAAAAGTAAAAAAAAACACCAGTGAACAGATTTGAACCGTTCACTGATGCTTAGAAGGTATCATGAGAAAATTTTTAATCTCTGATGTTTCACCCTATATAAGGGCGGGTAATGAAGATCAAGGCATTATGAGACAGGCAAAAGACCTCCTCCACATGCCATATCATGGACCACTCCCGAAAATCCGTCATGAACAGGTTTCGTTCCCCCGAATCTGGCCATGGCGGATTTTTTTTAGTCCTGAATTAATTTCATATTATGAAATTAATTTCCTGCGTTTATTTTTTGTAATGTAAGACATTATTCAGTAATGGACTGCATTGCTGCTGGACTCGAACTCACAGGAGGCTCTGCCTCTTCTTTCGTTACTGAAGTACTAGCTGGTTTGTGGAGATAAACAGCATAATATGCTGCAGCTACAAAGATGGCTCCGCCCGTCAGATTTCCAAGCCAGACAGGAATAAAGTTCATGAAATACTGCCCCCAAGTAAAGTGCCCTTCAAAAATCGCTGCGGGAATAAGGAACATATTAGCTACAACGTGCTGAAATCCTAAAGCGACAAAAGCGGTTGTCGGAATCCAGATTCCAACAATCTTAGCACTCATTGAATCCGCAGCATAAGAAAGCCAAACGGCTAGAGCAACCAGCCAGTTACAGCCAATACCAGAAACAAAAGCTTGCAGAAAAGACTCCTCAATTTTATGTCCTGCCAAATCCACCACTTTATCAAGGTATATACCTTGGCCTGTCAATCCCAGTACGTGACCAAACAAGTACGCTACAAAAACAGCCCCTACAAAGTTCGAAATTGTAACCAGTGTTAAATTCCAAAATACTTCTCGCGATGTAATTTTACGCGCCAACCGAGCAAGCGATAATGCCATCATATTCCCAGTGAGCAACTCTCCGCCTGCAATCAAGACCAGCGTAAGTCCGATGGGGAAAACAAGCGCTCCAATGAGTCCATTCATACTCCCCCATGCTTCAGGGGCCGCAGCAATCACTCGTATATACAATAGATATCCTAGGGCAATGTAAGCACCTGCTAAAAAACCTAATATTAAAACCACTATAGCGGGATTATGTGCTTTATGCTCACCCGTATCCGCCGTTAACTCAGCAACTGTTGCCGGTTTTAATGCTGCCATAGTCGGGATAACTTCCTTTCACCTATAGATTAAGTATCTTAGGTTTATTGTAAATCTTCTCCCAACTCAAGTTTGTTACTAAAATCACACGTGCAATATTTTCATAACTCCTGGACATATTTCAGCATAAAAAAAACCATCCGTACAATGATGTACGGACGGTTCTTGTTATACAGATACTGTCTCTCTAGTTGGTACCGGCTCTAGTGCTGCTTGCCCTACTGTATTAAGGAAATTCCAAGGTTTATTGTAGTGAGGCTGGAAGAAAAAGTCGATAAAGGCCAGCTGATCTACCGTCATTTCATTCTGAATGCATACGGAAATTGTATTGATTGACTGTGTTAAATCGACTTCACTCATAATCTGAGCACCCACAATTCGGCGGGATTCTGTCTCATAGATGACTTTTATAAGAACTTTCTCCGCAGTAGGCATAAACTCAGGACGATAACTATCTTCAATCGTAACCGCTTGGACCGCCATGCCTGCCGCTTTTGCCGCAGCTTCTGTTACTCCCGTTCCTGCAATATTCTGTTCATAAATTTTAATTCCTGATGTCCCTTGTGTACCCATATATGGCATTGTAGGGTTTACCAGATTTCGAGCTATAAGCATGCCCATACGAACCGCATTCGTTGCTAGTGGAATATAAGCATTCTGACGAATTGGATTATAATAGATGGCTGCGCTGTCCCCTGCTGCGAAAATATCAGGGTTGCTTGTGCGCATATAACGATCTACAAGGATCGCTCCATTTGGCATCATATCCACTTTACCCTTGAGTAATGCTGTATTCGGACGGAATCCGATACAAAGGATAACTAGATCCGTAGGGTATTCTCCTTTATCGGTTACGACCGCAGTGACCTTTCCATCTTGCCCTTCAAATCGGCTTACTTTCTCACCGAGAACGAGTTCAATTCCTTTATCCGTAAGTGATTTTTGGATACGATCCGTAAATTCAGTATCAAGATATTTATTTAGAATTCGATCTTCTGCATCGATTAAAGTAACTTCTTTCCCATTCATTTGGAATGCTTCGACGAGTTCAATACCGATGTATCCTGCACCGACGACGGTCACATGACGTACATCTTTTGATTTCTCGATAATCTTGTTGGAATGGTTATAATTTTTGCACAGGAGTACGTTCTCTAGTCCAACCCCCTCAAAGTTTGGAATAATGGGCCAAGAACCTGTTGTCATAATCAGTTTATCGTACGTGTCTGTGATTTCCTCGCCTGTTTCTAGGTTGCGTGCCGTCAGCTTACGACCCTCTGTGTCAATGTCTGTAACTTCGTGCAGCATTTTTGTTTCGACTCCCAGTTCTTTCAGCTGCTCTGGAGAAGAGTAAAACAAACCATCTGGGTCCTTCACTACCCCGCCAACATAGAGCGCAATACCGCAAGATAGAAAAGAAATATTATCATTACGCTCGTATACCGTAATCTGAGCATCGGGGTAAAGTTTAGCCGTATTCACAATAGCAGCCGTACCTGCGTGTGTACATCCAACAACAGCAATTTTCATAATAGAGTTCCTCCTAGAGATAAATGATATAAAAGCACATTGATTTTAAATTGTGAAAACTTTCACTAAATAAGCTATAAAAAATTCATGGATATGTGTTCGCTTCCGCCTGACGATCTTCTATAGATTCTCAGGCATTGGTTTTAAATTGTGATTTAATTCACTAATGTTTATATCCTGATTATAATGTGATCTTTTTCACATTGCAAGCCCCTTTTTATTATTTTTCCAAGATTTTTTGGCTATTCTGCACTCACTGAGCTCCTTATGAGCAATATTTAAATTGTTTTTACAAATATTAGGAGTAGAATAAAGGCTAACTTATTGATTATACGACCTCGCATTTTATTGTCATGCAAATTGGCCGGGAGGGTCGTTCAAGCGAAAGGACGTGTCTCGATGGATTTCCCTTGGAAACGAAATCTCGCTGTACTCTGGATCGGTGTCTTTTTTTGCAGTACAGCCTATTCGATTTCTATCCCCTTCTTACCTATCTTTATGAATACAGAACTTGGCATCGGAGAAAATAGGCTCGAATTATGGTCTGGCGTAGCCTTTGGGATTACCTTCCTTGCCAGTGCACTCATTTCTCCCTTTTGGGGCTCCTTAGCTGATAAATATGGGCGGAAACCGATGCTGATAAGGTCTGGTTTCGCCCTTTCCCTTCTTTACCTGATCAACTACTTCGTACATGACCCTTACCTGTTTATTATTGTACGAATCTTTCAAGGGTTGCTGGCTGGATTTGTTCCCGCATCCATTGCTCTTGTCGCTACCAATACTCCAGAAGCAAAGACAGGATATGCGCTTGGGATTATGTCCACTGCTGGTGCGACAGGCAGTATCATTGGTCCACTCATCGGGGGTGTGGTTAGTCACTATTATGGCAACCGGAACGCCTTCTTATTTTCTGCAATCATTGTGCTTGTCTCCGCTCTGATTGCTACCTTTTTTGTGAAGGAGCATAATTTTGATCGTTCCGCACCCCGTTCCAGAGTAAGAGATGACATTAAGCAAGCGTCTGCCAACAAACCCTTTATGGCACTGCTTGGTGTTATGGCAGTAACTACGTTCTCTGTCATGATTTTAGAACCGCTGCTTACCGTGTACGTCATGGAGATGGGTGTCGACAAAAGCAGTGCTTCCCTGACTTCGGGCATCATCTTCTCTTCAGTCGGGATCGCTACAATTATCATGGCTCCTCGCTGGGGTAAAATCGGGAGAAAAATCGGCTACGCCAAAGTACTTATTATTGGGCTAATCGGCGGTGGACTGGGAAACATCGCTCAATTCTTTGTGAGTGACTATATCGGTTTTGGAGCCCTTCGTTTCGGATATGGTTTGTTTTTTGCAGCTGTATATCCCACGATTAATGCACTTATTGTAGAAACTACAGACTCTTCTTTTCGAGGAAGGGCGTTTAGTTTGAATCAATCGGCCTCACAGCTGGCTACAATGGCAGGACCCATTGTAGGTGGATTACTCGGCATCTGGCTGCCAATCCGCTGGATCTTCATTTTAAATGGCTTGACACTGCTTGTAGCCGCATGGCTTATTATTCGCAACAGTAACCTCCATCTCATGATCAAATCTGCAAAACCGAAACGAATCACGGTGAGGCAGCAGACTCATCTCAAGCAGAGGTCGTAATTGTAAACCAAAAAGCATCATGGACAAACCCATGATGCTTTCCTTATATCTTTTTTCAAGGGAATCATTGATGAAATCTAAAAGCAGCCATTATAATAATTTTTCAATAAGTCCTGTCATCTCTTCCGGAGATTGCTTAGGTTCAAAACGCTCCACAACTTCCCCATTACGATCTATTACAAACTTTGTAAAGTTCCACTGAATGTCGCTGCTCTCTCCGCTGCCAGGTTTTTGCTCTTTCAGGTATTGGAAGATTGGGTGTGTATTCTCTCCGTTTACATCAACCTTAGCAAAGACGGGGAAACTGACACCATAGTTAATTTGGCAAAATTCTTCAGCTTCTTCGCTCGAACCCGGTTCTTGTCCACCAAACTGATTGCATGGGAACGCAAGAACGACCAACCCTTGGTCTTTATAACGATCATATAACTTTTGTAATTCCCCATACTGCGGAGTCAGTCCACACTTACTGGCTGTATTAGCGATAACAACTACCTTGCCTGTATACATCTCTAGTGAAACTTCCTGATTTGTCGGTGTCACTGCTTGATACGAATAAAAAGACATATTTTATTCCTCCTCTTTTCTTACTAAGTGCTTCTGGTAAACTATACTATACCCTTTTTCCTTCCCTTCAAAAATTCTCTATGTAACCCCACACTCCCTGCTATAACAAAAAAAACAAAGACCAAGGATATCTCCTTGGCCAATATACTCACCCCACCTGGGCTTACCTCATCCCATCGTCCTGCTAAACACCATTTTCATAGATGAATTTGCCGTCCATCAGTGTAGCGAAGATCGAAATATCCTTAATTCGCATCGGATCCACCTCGGTCGGATCTTCCTCTAGAATGACGAAGTCTGCTCTTTTTCCGCTTTCAATCGTTCCTGTCTCTGCTTCTTCAAAATTCAGTTCTGCACCATAACTCGTCATCGCCCGCAGAGCGGTCAGCGCATCAATTCTTTGCTCCGCACCTAATACTTTGCCGCTGCTTGTTACCCGATTCACCGCGACCCATACTAAGAATAAAGGGGAGATTGGAGTTACTGGGCAATCGGAATGAAGAGTGAACAGAACCTTAAACTCTTTTGCCTCTGCAAGCGGACTAATTCTAGCCGCACGCTGCGGTCCAAGAAACAGCTTCTCGTGGCGATCCCCCCAGTAATAAACATGATTGATAAAAAAGGAACCTGCTACCCCGAGTTTTTGCATACGCTCCAGATCTTCTGTGGTAGCTGTCTGAACATGCTCGATCCGGTGCCGATGATCACTGCGTGGATTCAATGTCAATGCATATTCGAATGCATCTAATATGGAACCAATAGCCCGATCTCCGTTCCCATGTATTGCGATACGGAATCCTTTATCATGCCATTCCTTCACTTCCCTATTTAATTGTTCCTGTGATTTAATGAGTTCACCATACCGCTCGACATCACAGAAGTACGGCTCCCGAAGGGCACCGGTCAGTCCTTGAATGGACCCATCTTGAAACAGTTTCACGCTGTCGAGCGAAGCTCTGCCTCCGGATCGCTCACGGAGGTAAGCATCCACCTCCTCAGCTGTCATCGATTGCAATTTTTTATCCTGATTTAGCTTATCGCTGGATATCATCAGCTTCATGCGAAATGGAATGGCTTCTTGTTCAATTGCCTTCATACATAAATCAATATCATCTATATCCATACTCACACCCATTTTGGCATCCGTAGAAGTCGTAATTCCCTGAGCAGCATAAGTATAAGCCTCATCTCGAAGCAGGGAGAGGACTTCTTCTTCGCTTGGTCCCGGCAGATGGGAGCCGACAAGCATTGTCGCCCCTTCATAGAGAATGCCATTTAATTGTCCGCTGGCATCCCTCCCGAGACGACCTCCCTTTGGATCCTGCATTTGATCACCAATTCCCGCTAAGGATAAAGCAACTGAGTTCGCTACACATAAATGTCCCGAAATGTGATAAACCACAACCGGATGATCCGGAGCAGCTGTGTCGAGATCTGCTTTCGTCGGATGCCTCATATCGAGTAAAGATGTATCGTCATACCCGAAACCTACAATCCAGGTATCTTTTCCAACTTCCGATGCCTTTTCAGAAATTCGCTTTTGAATATCAGCGATCGTTTGATTCAGCGGGCTTTTGCAATCAATGAATCGTTTCATCATAATAGCGCTGATTAAGTGATTGTGTGTTTCAATAAACCCAGGAAGTACCGTTTTCCCTTGGAGATCAATAACCGCATTGTCGTCAGACAGCGTGATTTCTTCCCGTGCAGGGTTCTTCTCCTTCCACAAGGTGCTGATTTTACCATTCTTCACACCAATCGCCCCTGCTTTATTGTTATCGCCATCTAAGGTCAGCACATTTGCATTAATTAACAACAGATCAAGTTCTATCATTGTAAAAAATCCTCCTGCCTATAAGCTCGAGATATCTGCAAAATCCAGTCCACTTAATATGCCCAAAATAAAACAACTAATGATTTTGCTTGAATCTTCCAAATATTGAGATATAATATAAAAAATCATGAGATGAGGAGCCATGGATATGCAGCCTACATTCGTAACCGAAAGACTAATACTAAGACCTCTTCAACTAGCTGATGCACCGTTAATACAGACACTCGCTGGGGAGAAAGACATAGCAAGTACTACTTTATCTATTCCTCATCCTTATCCGGATGGTGCAGCAGAATCTTTCATTGCGGCTACTCACGAAAGGTACAGTAAGAACCTCGGGAGCACCTTTGCCTTGATCTCGAAGGAAACGAATGAACTTCTCGGCTGTGCAGGAATGCATATTGTCAGCGATTATAACAGAGCGGAACTAGCTTACTGGATCGGCAAGCCTTATTGGGGACACGGCTACGCGACAGAGGCGGTACAGCGTATGATGGAGTATGGATTTGATGAGCTGAAGCTAAACCGGATCTGGGCAGCTGCCTTGGCTCGAAATCCTGCTTCTTCTGCGGTTATGCAGAAGAATGGAATGAAGTATGAAGGAAAGCTTGTACAACATATCAAGAAGTGGGGAGAATACGAAGATCTCGTCTATTACGGTATAACGATAAGCGAATATGAAACGGCCCTGCGTTAAAAATAAAAAGAGGCAGATACCAATGTATCTGCCTCTTTTCTATATATGTTTTTTAGAATGTAATTGTTAGATCTATCATTAGTCCACCCTTAGATCCTTACTGTACCCCGCATTTCCTCTGCTCGTGCGTTTCGTTCCTCAGCTGTCATTCTAGGGCATGTAAAACATTTGCGATTCTTCCCATCTGATACTCGGTAGAACTCGCAGCATGCATCCTTCATTCGAAACGGTTCTTCTGCATTTAGCGGATTCTCTATGTATACAGGCTCCAGATCGAATGGATTCTTTTTGCCATTAAATACGTCAGAACTAAAACTTTGCACGGCCTCTAAGTCTGCTGTCAGATATTCCGCAAGATCCTGCTCCCCGCAGGAGAGTCCTCCCTTAAATAGATTAACATAATAAACGAGGACACCTGGTAACTGCTTCCATAATGCTAAAACAGGTACTCTGCCCGCCGCTGCCAATCCCTCTATTATTGGACCAAGCGTTCTAACATAGAACTGCTCCAGCATCTGTCTGCGTTCAGCTGCATCCGCGTGGTTCACAAGTTCACGTTCTTCTGTCTTGTGAAGTACAAAAGATAACTGAGGAGCACCGGAATCATTCAATTGCATCTGTATACTTAAGTTTGTGAGAGAAAGATCCACATATGTACCGCATCTCGATACCATATAATGAGCTGCTGCAAGAAGTCCGCGAACCGTATGCATTACATACACCGCAGCTACTCCTGTCGTCTCTGCCTGAAGATGGCGCTGATAAATCTCAAGCCATGGTTTACCATATTCCGGACGGATCAGCTCAAGTAAGCTAATGTCTCTTACCGATTCAGAGGAGGGCTTTGTGTGAATTCCCCCATATTGAGCAAGTACAGCATAATCTAGTGCCATCTTCATCTCCCCACTTTCCTATTCAGATTCATTCCTATCTATTAAGTCTATACACCAGCAACCTGACGTACTTGAGTTTCTATTGAACTTTCCACACCGAGAAGTCCTCTGTTCTCCTTACCTGCAAGTGCATATGGCAGACAGAGCGGAACCCCTGTCCGAGGATCCGTTACAATGTCAGCCTCAATCCCGAATACTTCTCTAAGTACATCTGGAGTCATCACTTGATTCGGGGATCCTGTTGCAGCTGCCTTTCCTTGCTTGATCGCAATCATATGGTGTGCGTAACGGGATGCATGATTCAAATCATGAACAACCATGACAATTGTGCGTTTTGCCGTAATATTCAGCTCCTCGAGTAACTGCAGCACTTCAAGCTGATGTGCCATATCAAGGAACGTTGTTGGTTCATCCAGAAAAAGAATGTCTGTGTCTTGTGCCAGCGCCATAGCAATCCAGGCACGCTGACGTTGACCACCTGACAGTTGGTCAATAGGACGATCATGGAATTCGCTAAGACGAGTAGATTCAATAGCCCACTCAATCATTTTCTTATCCTCTGCTTTCAGTGAGCCAAAGCCTTTCTGATAAGGAAAACGTCCGTAAGATACCAGCTCAGTTACAGTAAGACCTTCCGGCGCAGTCGGATTTTGCGGAAGAATTGCTAGTTGTTTCGCCACTTCCCGAGTGGACTGCTTATGAATGGATTTACCGTCGAGCAATACTTGGCCTTTTTTCGGCTGCATTAGACGAGCCATTGTTTTAAGAATCGTAGACTTCCCAGAGCCGTTCGCACCCACAAGTGCTGTAATCTTGCCTTGAGGAATTTGTATATTCAGATCATCAACGATCAAACGGTCTTCATAAGCGATGCTTAGTCCTGCAGTTTCCAGACGAAACATAAAATCATCTCCTCCACTTGATTGGCTATCTACGTAAAAAGCTGGCATATCATGGTGTATGTATGTGTAATATGAAGTTCAGACGAACAATAAATGAAAAATTCATGATGATTTTTTAATCTATTTAAAGATACTGATAATCATTATCACTTGTCAAGTCATGCTGTGTTAGTTTTTACTGCTAATTCACTAAATAAACACAAAAAAAGACTGTAGGCTAAACTAGGTTAGGCTAGTTTGTCTACAGTCTGAACACGCCTTCTCTTCAAAGGCGTGTTTTGAACTTTGAACCACTTATAATCGAATTAACGTCCTCTTCGTCCGCCAGAGCGACCTCGATCGCTGCTGCTCGAGGAACGACGGTTATCTCTGCTTTGAGATGATGAGCCGCTCCGACTGCTGCTTTGTGAGCTTCTTCCACTGCCATAGCTGCCGCTGCTTGAACGTGATTTACTGCCAGTGCCGGTTGCTCCTTCTGAAGCACGCCATGGGCGATCGCTGTCCGCTCTCTTCTGGCCAGTACTGCCTCCAGAGCGTCCACTACTGCGTGGTTTGTCCGAAACTTGACGCACAGATTCGCTGCTTCGCTTGCTTCCGCCGCGCTCTAGATCATAGAAGGCACTCTGCTGTCCGCGGCTTCTGCCTCGGCCATTACCAGATGAATCCTCACTCTTACGTGATCCGCTGCGACCGCCGCTTCTTCCGCCGCCAGCACGGCTGGCATCTCGTTTCGCATCCGGACGAACTCTGCGTGTTTCGCCTCCGCTGCCCCATGAACTTGTACCGTGAGCCAGCTTCTCGATCGTTCCCGGCTCATCAGCTACACCACTTTGCCATACAGCACGGTCAAGACGCTGCTCTGTTCCTTCTTCAATCTTTGCGATCTCCGGCTTGTCTTTCTGGGCAGCAAATGTAATTGCCAGCCCTTTGCCTCCCGCTCGGCCTGTTCTTCCGATTCGGTGAATATAGCTTTCCGCATCATGAGGAATATCGTAATTGAATACATGCGTTACGCCTTCCACATCAAGACCTCGGGCTGCTACATCCGTAGCTACAAGAAGCTGCAGCTTCGCATTACGAAATGCTTTCATTACCGTCTCGCGCTTCGCTTGAGAGAGATCTCCATGCAGCTCGTCACTCGCATATCCAAGATCCTGCAGCGCCTCATTAAGAACCGATGCACGACGTTTCGTACGGCAAAAAATAATGCCGAGATATGGACGATATTGCTCAATTGCCCCGATCAGTGCTGCTTGCTTTGTACGATCCGTTACTTCCACCACTAACTGACGGATTTGTTTTACAGGTATTACATTGCTGGACTGTACTTTAACATCAACAGGTTCTTTCATGTAAGCACGAGCCAGTTTACGAATACCCGCAGGCATCGTTGCTGAGAACAGCATCGTTTGACGTTTATAAGGGAGTGCCTTAATGAGCATTTCCACATCATTCAGGAATCCCATATGAAGCATTTGGTCTGCTTCATCCAGAACCAGCATTTTCACTTTATCAAGCACAAGCGTTCCGCGGCCTAAATGATCCAGCAGTCTTCCCGGCGTACCAATGATGATCTGTGCTCCGCCTTTAAGTTTGTGCAATTGTTTCTCAACATCTTGTCCACCGTAAACAGCGAGAACCCGGATATCTTCTCTTGATTCCGTCAGCTTCTTCGCTTCTGTTGTAATTTGTAGAGCAAGTTCCCTTGTAGGGGCTACAATTAGTGCTTGCGGAGAACGATCTTCCGCGTTAAGACGCTGCAAGATCGGCAGCATAAAAGCGAACGTCTTTCCTGTTCCTGTCTGTGCCTCCGCAATAATATCCGATCCTTGGAGCAAAATCGGAATTGATTTTTCTTGTACCGGAGTCGGTACCGCAATTCCCTGCAAACGCAGAGCTTCATTCCATTCGGGCAGAATGCCCAACTTATCAAAACCTACCAAATTTTTCACCTCATGGTTTTATTTCGAGCTATTTTATATTCGTCTACCTTAAGCAACATGATAAGCAATTATTCTACTTCATGAACCGGCGCATCATAACAGACCCGGTCTTGGAAGGATAACGAAATTTAATATCAAAAGCATTGGTTTGCTTCAGGATACTTTTCATATGTGAGAATGCAGTGAAGCTGTACTCTCCGTGATAATTGCCCATGCCGCTTTCCCCTACGCCGCCAAATGGCAAATATGGTGTAGCTATATGCATAAGTGTATCATTAATGGACCCTCCACCAAAAGGTATTTGTTCAACAATTCGGTCTTGAACAGACTGATTGACCGTAAAGAGATACAAAGCGAGTGGTTTTGGCCTAGCATTTACTACCTCTATAACTTCGTCCAGGTGCTTATAGGTCATCATTGGTAAAATGGGGCCGAATATTTCTTCCTGCATAACAGGACTTTCCCAAGACACTTCATCCAATAAGGTTGGTGCTATTTTTAGCGATTCCGGGTCTGTCTCTCCGCCAAGAACAATGGAGCCACTCGTGAGAAAAGATTGTAACCTTTCAAAATGTCTAGGAGTAACAATTCTTCCATAATAATCACTTAGCAGCGGATCCTTACCGTAGAATTGTTTGATCGCTTTTTCATATTCCGTGACAAATGCGTCTCTTACACTCTCATGAACCAGTAAATAATCAGGAGCGATACATGTTTGCCCGCTGTTTGTCAGTTTCCCAAAAGCAATACGCTTTGCAGCAAGCTTCATGTTGGCGTCATGGTGAACGATACATGGACTTTTTCCGCCGAGCTCCAGCGTCACAGGAATAAGACGCTCGGACGCGGCTTTCATGACCACCTTACCAACGGCAACACTGCCTGTGAAAAATATTTTATCAAAAGGTTCAGCAAGCAGCATCTCGCTTGCCTCTACACCGCCCTCTACAACCGTTACATAAGCAGGATCAAATACTTCACCGATCATCGAAGTGATGACAGCAGATACATGCGGCGTCAGCTCCGATGGCTTGATCACAGCCGTATTGCCGGCTGCAATCGCTCCGATCAGGGGAGAGATAGCAAGCTGAAATGGATAATTCCAGGGAGCAATAATCAGTACGCTGCCATAAGGTTCAGGGACAATATGCCCCTTACTGCCAATATGGGTTTTTGCCGTTTTTACTTTTCGAGGCTTCATCCACCCTTTCAAACGTTTAGAAACGAATGAAATTTCCTCAAATAAAATACCGATCTCGGTCATATATGCTTCTTGGTCGCTTTTGCTTAGATCAATCTTCAGTGCTTCCAAGATTTCAGATTCTCTGCGCCGAATGGCCTCTTTCAGTAAATCTAGTTGCTTTATTCTTGCTTCGTAACGCCGGGTTGCGCCCGTTCTATAGTAAAGTTTCTGTTTATGTACAATTTCGCTTGCGTTCATTATGGACTTACCCCCTGTCATTACACTAATCATTACCAAACTAGGATCTTATATGGATTCGTTTCTTGTTCCTGATTATACATGGATTCCCCTTAACTACAAAGCTCCCCGCCCTGATCTAGGGAAGAGGAGCTTTGTCTTCATGCCTGTTTTATTGTTTTCTTGATCGAATAATAGAAATAATAAGCCATAACACCATGAAAGCAGCGATAATCATGCCAATTTCGAGCAGCGGTACATGCCAGACCTGCTCCATCTTTGAAGCTCCGATAAACAAACCTACCATGAGAATACAGAAAGAAAGCAATACGATACTGAGTGATAATTTATTGGTGATTTGGTCCAGCTTGTGTTCAAATTGCTCAATTTCGGGAATGCTGATTTCGACCTTTAGTTTACCTTTACTGATAATGGAAGACAGCAGCCGTGCTTGTCCCGGCAAGTCGATCAACGTCTCAAAAAGCTCTGTCATACCGCCCAGCACTTTCCCCTTAATCCGTCTTGAGCTGAACTTTTCACGCATCAGCTTCCGGCCAAAAGGCTCTGCCATATCAATAATACTAATGGAAGGATCTAGATTTTCAATAACTCCTTCGAGAGTCACCAATGCTTTGCCTAGTAAGATTACATCCGAAGGCATGGTTACTTGGTGTCTTTGCGCCACGCCAAATAAATCATTCAACGCTTGCCCGATACTGATACTGGAAAAAGGGAGATCATAATAATCGTCCCGAATCCGGTCGAGGTCTCTGCGAAGGGAAGCCATGTTGGTTCCATCCGGAATCATGCCAAGACGTTCAATAGCACGTACCATTCCTTCGGTATTCTTTCGCATCAACGATATGATCAGGGAAGAAAGCTGCTCTTTTAAATCCTCATTAAGACGTCCGACCATTCCGAAATCAAGGTAAGCCAGCGCCCCATTCTTCATGACCATTAGATTGCCTGGATGGGGATCTGCATGAAAGAATCCTTCAATAAAAATTTGGTGCAGCATGGAATCTACTAATCGCTGCGCTATATTTTTTAGATCATACCCTTTCGCGATGAGTACATCCCGCTGATTCAGCATGATCCCGTCCATATACTCCATCGTCAGTACCCTTGCAGTCGTGTGGTCCCAATAAATAACAGGGACATGAACCTCTGGGTTCTCTGCAAACTGCAGCCCTACCTTTTCTGTATTTCTTCCTTCATAGCTGTAATCCAGCTCTGCAAGTAAAGATACAGCGAATTCATTCACCATCTCCTGCAATTGGTACCTGGTTACCCATTCCCACCTGCGCTCAGCAAGAGCAACAAAATCTTTAAGAATGTTCAGATCACGCTGAATTACAGGTGATATTCCAGGTCTCTGAATCTTGATCGCCACCTGTTCCCCGCTCCGCAGTCTACCGATATGTACCTGACCGATACTCGCAGCTGCAAGAGGGGTATCATCAAATTCAGTGAGGATTTCTTCAAGTGGACTGTTCAGCTCCTGTTCAAGTAACCCTCTTGCAATCTCTGGTGAAAAAGGAGGGACCTGATCTTGAAGTTTGGTCAGCTCCGATATAATCCCTGGAGGCAGCAGATCGGACCTGGTACTTGCAAGTTGTCCTAATTTAACAAAAGTCGGCCCCAGATCCTCCAATACGTGTCTTATCCGCTCACCAAGGGTTTTGGCTTCCGGACCTGTCTCATGGGTAATCCACCTTCTGGGTAAAGACAACACCTGAAAGAAGCTGATCTCTTCCACAATATAGCCGAAGCCATGACGCATCAGCGCCATGGCAATTTCTCTATATCGTCCGGCATTTTTAATATGCACTACCATTTATTCAATCTCGTTTCCTTTAGGAGGCTGCTCTATTTCAGGCGTTGACGTAAGAATCGGAGTTTCTGGTTGTTTCGCAGGCTGACTCGCTTCGAGTGCAGACAGTTTCTGTTCCAGTTCTTCGATTCGCATGTTTAATCGGTTTACATCTGTTTTGGTGGGTACACCCAGATCAATTAGCACTTTCTCCACTTGACCTTCAATCATTTTCTTAAAGCTTGTTTGTTCTTCATTTCCACGTTCCATAAGCTTATCAATGAGTGCCTTAGATTCGGATGGAGCCAATTCTCCGCGTTTGACGAGGTCACCTACAACACTCTCCACTTTCTCTTTACTAACCAGAGTAAGTCCCAATCCTAGAGAAACCGCCTTTTTAAACAAATCGCTCATGCCGCTTTTCCTCCTTCTGAAAAAATCTGCTTCTATACTAGTATATACCTATATTACCCACTTAAGCGAAAGTACGTCCGATCTCTAATTACGTTTTGGTTTCGTACGTGTAGCCCACATTGCCGACTGTAAGAGAAGTCGTCTGAATGATTCATTATTGAAAGAAGGAACCGAATGTCCTGGCATAAGATATACAACACGCCCCATGCCATAGTTATGAGCCCAAGCTGCAGGCCACGATTTCCCATCTTCATTCATATACTCAAGAAGAACCGTGATATCAGCGAAATTATCGAATTCAATCTCGTAAGGCTCCTCTTCCATTGAAAAATTCTCTATCCCCGACACAATGGGATGAAGTGGATCTGTGACTTGAAACCTCAGTTCACGCGGAGCCGGATGACCTGTGAATCTGCCGCCGAGTAATTGAGCTATTTCATAACGATTATGCATGGATATACCGTTATGAAGCACCAGGAGAGCGCCTCCTCCGCTGACGTAACTAAGTAATCCTGCTGCCTGCTGCGGGGCAATTGCTCCCTTCCAATCATCCAAATAAGAAATTAGCAGATCATAACCAGCCAAGTTTTCCATTAACATCAAATTGCGATTTTCACTGCACTGTACGGTCATTTCATCTTGCAAGATACGGCTGACTTCCGCGTCAACTCCTTGCAAGGGGTGATACATGGGATGTGTATAATCTCCCAATAGTAATGCTTTTTTTCGACTCATTAACCATTTCTCCTTTGCTCTGCTTTTGTCTGATTCATTTCGTTTCATTTGCTTACGCAAAGCAAGAAAGTTCGCAGGCCCTTTCCTCGCTTATATGATCATATCTACCCTTACCGCCCTAGAGAGGTAAAATTAGAAACGAATTAACTTCATGGTCTGTTGACTTGCCTAGTATAGCCGCAATCGTTCTTCTAAATCCATAAGTTACATAACAGACAAAAAGCTTTGTATTTACTACTTTTGAATTCGGCGCTATTCGAAAATACCCTTTATTCATTCTGTGAGTTTACCATATTCGTCATATCATTCCGTATAAAAACAAACAAATCACAGAAAAAAATCTCTGCGATTTGTTTTATTACTAACTTTATACTTCAGGAGGCAATTCCTCACCGTCTTGATAAAGTGATCTTTCCTCTTCGGGCAGCCTTGTCATTTGAATTCGGCGAATCCGCTGTTTTCCAACTTCCAACACTTTATACCGGAAACCTCGGAATTCAAATTCGGGGCGTTCTTGTTTTGTGGGAATGCGGCCGATGGTACCCACCATAAATCCACTAAGAGTATCGTACTCTTCTTCCGGCAAACTTGCTTTTGTAATCTGGCTTACTTCATCCAAATGGGCGATCCCTGTAAAAATGTAGGTATCTTCATCCACTTGTTCAAAGATCGACTCTTCTTCATCATACTCATCATAAATAGAGCCTACAATCTCCTCAATTAAATCTTCAATTGTAATGAGACCTGCCGTACCTCCGTATTCATCGACCACGATCGCCATATGCACCCGGTTTTGTTGCAGTTCTTCGAGAAGGTCGTCCCCTTTTTTCGACTCAGATACAAAATAAGCCGGACGGATTATATCAAGGATGCTCTTCGGTCTTGTGGTATCTTTTCTAAATTGAACAATCAAGTCTTTTACGTGCAAGATTCCAATGATATTATCGACACGTTCTTCGAATACAGGGAACCGGGTATACTGCTCAGATTGCACAATCTCCAGCACGTCTTCTAGCGGAGTGTCCGCAGAAATGGCGATCATATCCGTACGATGAGTCATCATATCCGATACATCTTTATTATCAAAATCGAATATGTTGTGGATAATCATCTTTTCGCTTTGCTGAATGGTTCCTCTCTCAAGCCCTGTATCTACAAGCATCCGAATCTCTTCTTCGGAAGCTTCCTCATCTTCCGCGTTGGGATCAATACCAAACAAACGGACGGTAAGATTTGTCGATACCGTAAGCAGTTTTACAAAAGGATTGACGACCTTAGACAACACACTCAGCGGACTTGATACCGCGAGTGCAATCGCCTCCGCTTTTTTCATCGCAATCCTTTTCGGAACAAGCTCCCCAAATACCAACGTAAAGTAGGAAAGAATCAAGGTAATAACAATGACCGATACGGAAGATAGCACAGATGGTGAAATATCAACACCTAGCGACAACACATAATCCACAAGCAGGGACGCAAATTTATCTGCCGCAAAAGCACTGTTTAGAAATCCAGCAAGTGTGATTCCGATCTGGATGGTGGATAGAAAGCCTGTTGGTTCCTCCAGTAACTTCTCCAGCTTCTGTGCACGTTTATTTCCTTCGAGCGATAAAATGCGAATTCGGTTGTCATTAATGGAGATCAGTGCCATCTCAGAAGCTGCGAAGAAAGCATTAACTACAAGTAAGATGAGAATGACTAAAATATCAAACCCCAATGGTTGTTGCACCTCCTAATTCATCAGTCCACTCCAGGAACTCCTGTGAGTGTTGAAATATGTACAATATAAATAATAAGTCTCTTACCTATCTAAACACAAATTGGAGTAACGACACGCTTAGTCATACACCTTCTGTCTAAATAACGCAAAAACACCTCACCTCTCCTGGTCAGGTGTTCTTGCCCTATAGGTTGTAACAAGATTGTCCTTCTTATACTCGCTCTTTCTCAGCAAAATACTTACCTAATGAAACGATCATACTTCCCATCCGCTCTTCCTCGGGAATCACCTTAGGGGTAACCCCTTCCTCTACCATGGCTTGTGCAGTTACCCTGCCAACCGCAGCAGCAACCACATCCTTTTCAAAGCGTTGTTTCATAACTGCTAGCTTCCCATGCTTTTCTGCATAAGCTGTAAGAAAGCGAATCTGCGGAGCACTCGTAAAAGTAACCGCATCAATTCTTTGCTGAAGAATATCTTCAAGCAGTTCTTCGAGATCCGTATCTTGAGGAGGCACATGACGATAAGGAAGGACTTCCTTGATCTCTGATGTTCCTCTCTCTTTCAGCCATGCCATAAGGCGCGGAGCAGATTCTCCATGGAGCTGAACGAGAATACGTTTTCCCTGAAGATCATAATTCATAAGCTCACGAATGAGTCCTGATGTACTTCCATCATCGTCTCTAACAGCAGGTGTCAAGTTCCGCTTACGAAGCGCATTCACTGTCTTATAACCACGTGCTGCAATATGTGATTGCTTTAAAGCCTCAAGTAGCTCTTCCTCAAGTTCAAGCTGTTCAGCTGCCTGAAATATTGCATCAAGCCCCATCCCTGTCGTAAGGATCGTCCAATCGGGTGGACTCTTCACCCAAGCTTCTATACTGCTTTTCAAATGTTCATCATCCACAAAAACGGTTCCTTGTGCAGGTCGCAGCAGCGGAGTACCGCCTAACTTTCTCACGATCATGGACATCTCTTCCGACTTCCTTGGTCCAGCGAGTGCCACTTTTTTCCCAAGTAAATTTTGTGCCATTTCTTATGAATCCCCCTCTATGCTTGTTGTCCTGCTCTTCTGTTATCTGCGGTTTCTTCGGAATAAACGATCTACTGCCACATATCGGCTGCCTGCTACAGCAAGCGTGACTCCCATTCCAATCAGTGCAACATCGAGCTCATAGCCGCCAATAAACCCACTCTCTGCCTTCGCAGTAAAGATAGCTACAAATAGAATAGCAACAAATAGAAGACTAACGATTCGTGTAAACAAACCAATAATTAAAAACACCCCGCCAAAGAACTCTACCAAACCTACAATGGTTGCCATCGAGCCCGGTAGACCCAAACTAATAAAATAGCTTTGTGTATCCTCCATGCCTTGGAATTTGGTAATGCCATGGATTAAAAAAATGGCCCCAAGTACGAGTCTAGTAATTAGAAGTCCAAGCTCCATGTTTCGAGTCTGGCTTTGATTTCGGTTGCTATACATTTTCTCATTCCTCCTGCGAATTCATGTGTTTTTTATTTTCTTTATTCCATTCATCTATCAATGAGGAACTACGTTAAATACAGCAAACAATGCAATCAGAATGAAGACGGAGCATAGCAAGCTTGAGCCGGATATTCGTAAAGGCAGTTCCTTCTCCGGTTCTAAAATCCAGGCAATTCGATCATTTACTGTACTTTCCGCAGCAAAAGAAGAAACCACACCGCTCTGAAAGCCAGAATTCACTGATATACCCAGAAGCTTAAGAAGGGCTCCACCCAAGCCGACAGGTGTACCTGCTTTGGTAATGGCATCGTGGTCTGCCATAATCTCACGAACCATTTTGTAATTGAATAGTATC
This sequence comes from Paenibacillus sp. GYB006, assembly GCF_036577645.1. Taxonomy (NCBI): domain Bacteria; kingdom Bacillati; phylum Bacillota; class Bacilli; order Caryophanales; family Paenibacillaceae; genus Paenibacillus; species Paenibacillus sp. GYB006. The sequence goes on from NZ_JARBDA010000003.1 coordinate 188,847, forward strand.
GATTTTAATATAGGTATATAACCAATGGTAGACACACCGAGTGTAAGAAGAAACGTCTTAAGCGGGTCGTAATGTCGTAGATGATAGTGTTCATGATAGAGTACAGCTTCCAATTCTTTCTCATCTAACAGCTGAATCAGTCCCGATGAGATCACAATTCGCCGGCGGAACAATCCACAAGCAAGGGCAACCGGTTCATCAGTATGGATGACCACCAGTTCCTTGCGAAGTGAGAGGTTCGGATAACGCTCCACATAATACGTCGTGAGGTTGAAATCAGTTAATTTGTATATGTATTTTAAGGCACGAGCCCCGCCAATCAGCTGGGTACATATATAGTAAATAATCAGTAGAAATGTTCCTGCAACGAATACGTTTAGTAAGTGAATAACAGACAACAACCCAAACTCTCTCATCCAGTGAGTACACCATGTAAATAGATTAAACGTAGATTGCCAGCCCCAGATCATATGAACTATATATAATCCCATTTGAATATATACTGCCCCGCAAATTAGAATCCCGCAGCCAAATAACATCCTGGAACGCAGCGCCCACTTCACGGTAGATCCTTCTTCCACTGCTTAATTCGGAGCTCAAGTTGTTTAATTAACTCAGGATCAGCAACTTCAACCGCATCGAGCATATGGGTGACCGCAATGGAACCAAACTGGTCCATCAGCTCATGTGTCAGTTCTTTCGACTGCGTATCCATAAACACCTCCCTTGATTGAACCGGGCGATACTTTGAGGTCCTGCCTTGAAGTGTTTTGACGAGTATCCCTTTTTCAACAAGCCTGTTCATCACGGTCATAACCGTATTGAAACTCAGAGCTTTATCTTCTTCCAGTTTTAATTGAACCTCTTTAATGCTTACCTCTTCCTCATTCCAGAGGACGTCCATAATTTTTGCCTCCAGAGGACCAAAAAAACGGTTAAGACCTTGCTCTCCCACCTTAAAGTGACTAATCCTCATCAGCACCCCTCCACACTACCCATTGTATTGTCTCTCTTTCCTTTGTCAACATATGATTCCACTCGCATCCAGTTTTTCATAAGAAAAAAACCGAGCAGACAGAATAATTCTGACAGCTCGGTTTCTTGTGAAATTTAGAAATTAATTATTGAGTTGGCGGCATAAACTCACGAATATCTACACCAAGACCTTCTGCTAGAATCATACCTAATCTGTGATCTGCACGAATGAAGTTGCAAATTGCACGAAGCTGCGTTTGCTGTGGTGTCTGCTTCAGATCATTAATCAGATTTTTGTGAAGATTCTCCCGCTCCTGCTCGGTGAAGCTGCGATACGTATCACCAGCTTGTTTGAAATCATCTTCTGTTTTTTCAATCGGTTCACGGGTAATATGCCCGCTGATCGCTACTTTAGAATCCCGATATTTCGGGTCTTCCTTCGGACTGTCAGTAGAGCTGTTTGGCTCATAATTATATTCCGAAGGATTCTGGTTCATCTGCATAAGACCATCGCGCTGATAATTGTTCACTTTTGCATAAGGGCAGTTAATTGGAATCTGTGTATAATTCGCTCCCAGACGGTGACGCTGTGTATCTGGATAAGAGAACAAACGACCTTGAAGCAGCTTATCTTCCGAAGCTTCGATTCCCGGTACAAGAACACTTGGAGAGAAAGCAACCTGCTCCGTTTCCGCAAAGAAATTCTCTGGGTTTCGGTTAAGTGTCATGCGTCCAACCGTATGGAACGGATACTTATCTTCTGGCCAAATCTTGGTTGGGTCAAGCGGATCAAACGTAAGTGCATCAATATCTTCTGGATTCATGATTTGTACTTTAAGAACCCACTCTGGATAATCACCACTTTCAATTGCATCATACAGATCACGAGTGGCATGGTTAAAGTCTTTTCCTTGGGTCTCTGATGACTCTTCTGAACTGAAGTTACGAACGCCTTGCTGTGTTTCCCATTTATATTTAATGTATACTACTTCATCTTGATCATTGATCCATTTATAGGCATGAACACTGAATCCATCCATCTGGCGGTAATTAGCTGGCGTACCGTAATCCGATAACAACCATGTCATCATGTGAGTAGACTCGGGTGTTAGTGTCATGAAATCCCAATATCTAGCCGGGTCTTGAATATTGGTTTTAGGTGATGGCTTTAAGGAGTGAACCATGTCCGGGAATTTAATCGCATCACGGATAAAGAATACCGGCAGGTGGTTGCCGACCAGATCATAATTGCCTTCCTCAGTATAGAATTTAACCGCAAAGCCGCGAGGGTCACGAGCCGTCTCTGGAGATCCCTGTCCATGAATTACGGTAGAGAAACGTACAAAAACGGGTGTCTCTGCTCCTTCTTTCTGTAGAAAAGCAGCTTTTGTGTACTTAGACATTGATTTTTCCACTTTAAAAACACCATGTGCTCCTGATCCGCGTGCATGAACAACGCGCTCTGGAATCCGTTCACGGTCAAAGTGAGCGATCTTCTCGATTAAATGATAATCTTCTAATAAAGTTGGACCTCTTCTTCCTGCAGTTCTAGAGTTCTGATTATCACCTACAGGTGTGCCTTGATTGGTAGTTAAACGTTCTGTCATATAGGGGTCACCCTTTCCATTTATCTATATTTATATGTGTAGTTAGATTTAATCTAAATTCATGTATTGATTGTACCATGGTCCTCTGCCTTTTTTCATGAACATAATATGAATGATTTGTGATTACAAAATGAACTCACTCTTACATATTATGAAGAAATGAAACTCTTTATGAACAAAACGAAAGCCCCTAAATGTTTGCACATTTAAGGGCTTTATTTTAGTCGGCAAGACGATAACCTACACCGCGGACTGTAATAATATATTTAGGGTCAGAAGCCTGATCTCCCAGCTTTTTACGAAGGCTTTTGATATGAACATCTACCACATTGCTCCCGCCGGTAAAATCAGTTTCCCATACTCGGCTGAGCATCTCTTCACGCGATATAACAGAACCTTTCGCATTCATGAGGATGAGCAGAAGATCATATTCCGTCTTGGTAAGGTGAACTTGTTCCTCCTGTTTAAGGACCAACATTCGCTCCAAATCCACTCTTAAATCCTTAAAGATTAAGGAGTCATTGCTGGTTGTTTGAACCGTTTGTTCTTGTCTTGGTACGGCACGGCTGATAATACGCTGCACATGATACAGCGCTTCATGAGGTCTTCCCGGCCAAACCAGCAATTCTTCCTGGAGCATCTCGGGTGCTGCACCGCGAATAAATTTCTCACTCACAAGAAACAAGTTCTGCGAAGAAGTCGATTCCTTTAGCTTCATCTGAAGTTCAAGTGCATCCTGATCATCATAAGAAGTCACATCATAAATCAGTAGGTCATGCGGAATGTTGTTGTACAGTTCAGGCTCAAGCCTATGAAACATCATGACATCAAAGCATCGATCTGTTAGAACTTTAACCAGGTCATGTACTTGATTCAGAGTAGGACTGATTAAGAGAATTCGCTTTGTCACCGCACAAAAAGGAACCGTATCTTCTTCTGGTTTATTTAGCCATTGTGAAGACTTATCCTGTGAAATACGAACAGACGCATAAGGATATTGATTTTTATTCACTAATTCTTCCGCTTGCTTTGGCATTCTGGACATACACCCCCAAAAACTACATGCACATGGCCAATCTCATATTCTGTTTCTTTTGCAACAGATTCCGTCCAAGGTCCGGGTACTTCGGTCATTACCTCATCTACCTTGCCGCAAACTTCACAAATGATGTGTTGATGGTCATCTGTTCTCGCGTCATATCTGCTGGCTGTCTCACCAAGCTTAAGTTCAACGATTAATTCTTTCTCAACCAGATAACGTAATGAATTATATACCGTACCATAAGCTAAGTTATACCCTTGTTGAGCAAGCATTGTCATTACCTCTGCTGCTGTTGGGTGGTTGTGAGCGTTCTTGACTACATCATAAACGGCTTGACGCTGTGTTGTTAAATTTAATGTTCTAGGCATAAGATCATCAGATCTCCTTTTATTATAAAATGATTCCGCATCATTAGTATTTATTTTTAGATTAAGTATAAATCTTAATTCATAACCAGTCAATCCCTGTATAAACGGTGTACCGATCACAGAAGATACGGGGATAGGAGCGTGATTACATTGATTAGAGCTATTTTTGCATTTATTATGATCGGGATCACTGTCATTATATTTGACTGGACTACCGATATTTTATTCGGCAGAGGTTTTGCGGATTCTGGATTTAATATTAATAACTACATACTTCGAACTTCCGAAAAATACATACTCAAGATCTTTGGGTGCTTCGTGTTGCTTTATTTTTTTCACAAACCAGTAGGAAAAGCGTTATTGAACCTTTTTATGTTTCTCAAAAAACCGCTAAACTCGGGTCCTCCTCTTTCTTCGCTTATGAATCCAAGCGGCCCCCAGAAGAAGAAAGGGAAAGTAAAACACAAATAAGGGATGGATATAATAAAGTGCCAACCTGCCATATTCCAAGTGATAAATAAAATTTCTAGCCATGCCCGTAGTCCATACCAACATGATAAAGGCAATGGGTAAAATCAGCTTGCGATATGAGACATTAAAAATATCGGATGCACCGATAAGCGCAGCACTAAAATATAAAGAAATTCGAAAAAAATCTCCAATAATAAGACTCATTACCACAAGAATATCTACCCGCTGCACAAACTCAGAAATCTCGACCAAACTGATGGTGGACAAGAGAGGGAATGCAGACCTTTTGGATATGTTAAGACCCAAACAAGCAACATTTAGGAACATCGTTTGGCTAAGGATGAGTCCCCCAATAATGATGGAGATAACTCCGATATACCCTCCTTTTTCAGGGCGCCGCATATAAGGAAGCAGCATCAAAAAACAAACCATTTCCCCAAAAGGAATAATTAAGTTTTCAGTAAAAATGCCTTTCAGTACCGGTTTAATTCCGTCCTCAAAAAGAGGCAGAATGAGATCCACTTGCACTGCATTTGAAGATATGAGTAAAATATTACTCAGTAGTCCTACAAACAACAAAAAAACAAGCAGAAGGACAGCTGTTCTTGCCAACACTTCAAACCCTAAGTAGACCACATAGGAGATGCATAACAGCATCAAGGTTGTTGTGACTACCAAAGGCGTTGTATTCAATGTGCTGATGTTAATTAAGTTTGCCCCATCACGCAGATTTCGACATCCAATATAAATAAAATAAGCAATGTATAACATACCTACGATATTTCCAATAACCTTACCGAGTAGTATACGACTATACGCTGTAAGGGGCATTTTAGGAAATTGTTTAGAAAGACAGGAGTAAATCCAGAATAGTCCGGCCCCTAGTACCATGCATACTAAGATCGTTATCCATGTATCCTTACCCGATGTATATCCCATGTTAATCACAATGGCCGTCCCAATCTGAAACATTACCATGAGTGATAACATTTGACCGGAACTAATCTGATTTTTATTCACTCTAGTCTTCTCCTCCCGTACTATAAGGGTTCGTTCTCGTCTGGGTATGAATAATGATGGATTGAACGTTCACTTCTACCTTACTTCGTGAGAAGAATTCACCCCAATCTTCCGCTTCCTTCCATTGTTTATACTGTGAAGAACGGTCTTTTTCCAGTACACGACCAAACTCAAGTACGTCCGTACCTGACTTCTGGGCCTTATCAATCGTAGAAAGTATAATCTCCTTCGTCTTCTCGTTCCATGTCTTCTCATAGGTTTGAATGACATCTCCCGAATTCAGTATCACCGGGCAACCCGCCTCACTAATCACTCCTTTCTGCTTTATATCAATAGAAAAGCTTGGCCTGCCATCTTCAATCTTCCCCTTTACTTTGCTTTTGGAAAAGTTCATGTTTATGGCTATAGTCCCTGTTCCATCCTCAGGACAAGTTATATTGATAGCCGAACCCTTCGCTTTGTTACGGATCATGGAAAGTCCAAGACCTTCATTCCCTTCGGTCCATCCTACAAGCTTATCTCCTTTAAATAAGGCCACTCCATCAATGGAAACAAAGGTTGGAACGAGTACTGTACTCACGTTTTCCTTCGAACTTCCGCTCTCTGCCATGTTTCCGTTATCTATCTCATTCTCCGCTGCTTTATTTGTTTTAATCACAGCTCCACTAATGGTTGGACCTCCTCCTGGAACAACCATACCCCGAATCACATCATCGATTTGACTGGGGAAATTATGTGAATAATCACGATTCGTAAAGTTCATTTTTTGCACCAAGTTATTAGCTGTAAGTGAAGAAATAGGACTTGTTACCGTTAGAATATTTTTCGCTGAAGTCTCTCTTGCGATCAGCACTTGCATCGTTATCCGAGTTTTCGGATCCCGCTCAACAAAATCGATGAACTCTCCAATCCCTACTTGCTCAGCCAAAGCATCGCTAATAATGAGTACGGATACATGGGAAAGCGATATAATTTTGGGTACACCTTGGGACATTTTACTGAGTACTTCCTGTAAAGTTCTTCCCTCTCCTGAAAAAACGAATACAGGCGTTGCCCCTTGACCTCCTCCACCCGAAATCTCAGATGAAACGGCCCCCTGAAAAGAGATGTGGTAAACGCCGGGCTCTTCTCCTGGGTCAAAAGCCAGACCTGTGATGATGAGACGTTCATTTAGTTCTATTGCATCCCAGCAGCCAGAAAGCATAGACGTCAGGAATACTAAAATGAGTACCTTACTAATTTTATGCTTCATCTCTTTATGACCCTTTCTTGTTCTGGTCATTCTGGACCTCTTGCTTATTCTCCTTAGCTGCGTGGGACACCGTAGTATACTCACCGCTAACCGCCTTAGGGTGATGCTTCATTAATGAAAATGGGAAGCGTAGAATTGAATCTCTTTGTTGATCCAGCACAAAGGGGCTGAACGGTGTCATATATGGAATACCAAATGAACGCAAACTGTTCATATGGGCCAAGAGTGCAATAAGGCCCAGTACGATTCCGTATAGACCAAAGGCAGCGGCCAGCAAAATAAATCCGAAGCGAAATAACCGTCCCGCAATCGCCATCGAGTACGTAGGGATCGCAAAACTTGCTGTACCTGAAATTGCAATGACAATCGTGAGCAAAGGGCTTACGATTCCAGCTTGGACAGCGGCCTGCCCAAGCACGAGTCCACCGACAATATTGGCAGCTTGTCCAACAACTCGCGGCATTCGGACCCCTGCTTCCCGTAGAAGCTCAAAGATCAGTTCCAGAATGATGGCTTCGACAACAGCAGGAAATGGAACATTCTCACGCTGAGATACGAGGTTATACAGCAGTGCACTTGGAATCAACTGATAATGATAGGTTGTCATCGCAATGTATAGAGAGGGTCCAAGAAGCAGCACCAGGAAACTGACATAGCGAAGCAAACGAAGAAAAATTGCGATATCAAACCGGTCTGAATAATCAGCTGCACTATGAAAAAAGTGGGCAAATATCGTAGGAACAATGAGCACAAAAGGGCTGCCGTCCACAATAATAATGACCCTTCCTTCCATCAATCTTACAGCTGAGGTATCGGGACGCTCCGTAGCATATACAGTTGGAAAGATCGTGAATGCCTCATCTTGAATCAGTTCTTCAATATAAGTGGAATCAAAGACAGCATCTATTTGAATCTGGTCAAGGCGTCTGTGGACCTCTTCTACTATTTCTTTCTCTGCTATACCGCTCATATAGATTACAGCGAGATTTGTTTGGGACTTGCTTCCCACTGTTCTTGTTTCCACGCGCAATTCAGAACTATGAATTCGTCTGCGCAACAGCGACACGTTAACATTCATAGATTCTACAAAACCCTCTTTTGGTCCCCGCACAACGGACTCTGTCTGTGATTCGGTTATCGACCTGAACTCTCCGCCCGTCGTTACAATCTGAATGACCTTAGAGCTGCCTTCGATCATAACAAGCGTGCTTCCAAGCAGCAGTTTGTCTATCATGTCATCCCAGTCTTCGCAATATTTCACAGAGCCCAAACTAAACACTTTTTGAATGAATCTATCGTTAATCAGGGAAGCGCCATTCTCCTCTTCAACCATGTCATCGATCTTAAATTCAATATCCAGTAACGAACGAATAATAAAGTTATTCACTAAATCTACTTGAACAAGAGACTCTATATACACGACCGCGATGGGCACTCCTGGATTTTCGCCAATCATAAGTTCCCTTACCACAATATCGCTGCTGTTTCCGTTCTGAATACGTATTCCGTCAATCATCTGCTGGATCGAATTAGACATCTGAAATAGCGGAAGAGCAGATTGCTCCGCGTGTGGAGTATCTGGTGACTTAGCAGGTTTTTGAGTCAGGTTCTTCATGAACTGACCTCTGTGATGTCGCCTCATCCTTTTTCCTCCATTTCCAAAATACGTATATGTTGATTCTAACCATCCGCTTGTTCCTTTATGTATGGAAATAAAAAGGAGCCAAGTGAAATCCGGTTGTACACTGGATTTCACTTGGCTCTCTTGCTAATGGTTTATTCCGAAAGTATGGACTCAATCTTATCTTGTATTTCTTCGCTGAGTTCTATACCTGAAGCCCCTATATTCTCTTGCATCTGTTCAGGCCTGCTTGCACCCACAAGAGCACTGGAAACATTCTTTTGTCTTAAGATCCAAGCCAGTGCAAGCTGTCCCACCTTCACATCCAGTTCATTTGCAATGCCGGTAAGCTTGCGTACCTTTTCAAGTTTTTCCTGGCTTATTTTCTTATCATCCCATCCAAGCTTCGCCGCCCGGCTATCTTCTGGTATGCGAGAGACATCATTATATTTACCTGTCAGCAGGCCTTGTGCAAGCGGAGAATAGACGACTTGTCCGATGCCTTTTTGCTCCCCAAGCGGAATAATCTCGTCTTCAATATAACGTTCGAACATATTATATATAGGTTGGTTAACCACGATCCGGTCCAGCAGATAACGATCTGCAATTCCCAGCGCTTCTTCCATCTGAGCTGCTGTCCACTGGCTTACACCAACATAGAGTACTTTCCCTTGACGCACGAGGTCGTCTAGTGCACGGAGTGTCTCCAGCAGAGGAGTACCCGTATGAAAACGATGGCAGTAATAGATATCTACATAATCTGTGCCCAGTCGCTTCAGAGAAGCATCGCACTGTTCCATAATATGTTTACGGGATAAACCTTGGTCATTCGGACCATCGCCCATTTTACCGAATACTTTTGTTGCCAGAACGTAAGACTCACGTTTATAATTCTGAAGTGTTTTGCCTAGAAGCTCCTCTGCTGCTCCACGTTCATACACATTAGCTGTATCAAAGAAGTTAACACCTGCATCGTAAGCCGTCTCAATGGAACGTACTGCGTTCTCCTGCTCGACATACCCACCATAGGTCAGCCAGCTCCCAAGGCTAATTTCACTCACTTGTAAGCCGCTTCCGCCTAATCTTCGGTACTTCATCTCTTCTGATAACCTCCCATTCAAAAATATGTAATAATTCCCATTATACATTACCCTTCCAGGATAAGGATGAAAAAGAGGAGTCTTAACGAATCATTGACCGTTTATTTTTAAAAGTGTAAAATTACACTAATCATAATAACCAAATGTTACCTATTGTTAATGAGGTACAGGCGGGAAGGAGCTTAATCATAATGACAAAAGAGCAGCTCATTCAGCTCTTATCCAGTAAAATCAAGCTAGTACGTAAGGAAATGGGATACACTCAAGAGCAAATGGCGGAAGTGCTGGGCATCTCTAAGAAAACACTTGTCCAAATTGAAAAAGGCCGCTCCAAAGCAAGTTGGACTGCTGTTGTTGCTCTTGTAGCTTTGCACTCTGAAAGTTTGACGGTCCAATCTATTCTCGGTGAAGAACCGATGGAGATTATCGAAATGGCAGCACATAGTATTCTGGAAAGACCGAAAGGCAGAACGCTTGGGGGTAAACTTTGGTGGAATGAAATTGAACGAGATGGCGATTATATTTTGCAGCAAAATATGATCAGTATGCACTACCGGATTCTCGATACCACTCATATTCGCTGGTATAGCACATTTGATCAGGATGAGGCGCATGCAAGACTTACAGATCTAGCTAATTCTGTAGACTGGGATCGCCGCGTAAGTCATGATCCTAAGAAAAGTCTCAGTTTATGAAAATCTTGCGCTCCCTTTACATAAGACGAACCGGTAAAGAAAAGTATGGCTTCAGCGGCCTCTTCTTTACCGGTTTTTTATATACATTATAGAAGGGCTTCCCTGCTATACGCTCTGGACGATGCGTTCAGCTCGGATCTGCACATCCCGAAGAAGAACCTTCTCATCTATCGTTAGTAACTTCCGGTTTCGCATCAGTATCTTTCCATTCACAATGGTCGTGTCCACATCGGCACCGCTTACGCCATAAGCCAGCAGTGACTCAAGCTGATGCAGCGGTGTCAGATGGGGTTTATTCAGGTTGATCAGGATAAGATCCGCTTTCTTACCTGGAGATAAGGTGCCAATCTCATGATCAAGCCGCAATAACTTTGCACCATGAATCGTTGCCATCTTAAGCACCTCTTTTGCAGGTAGGATCGTGGGGTCGCCATATTGTAATTTCTGCATCCATGTGGCTGCTTTCATCTCTTCAAACATATCAAGTGTTGTTGCGCTGCCCGCTCCATCCGTACCGAGTCCCACAATTACACCTTCTTGTTGCAGCTTATAAACAGGAGCAATCCCGCAGCCCAGCTTCAGATTACTTACCGGATTATAGGATACCCCGCCTTTCATCCCTTTAAGTAGCTGAATATCCGATTCGCTGAGATGCACACCATGAGCCAATAGAACATGACACTGATCAAAAAGCCCAAGGGCGTGCAAATATTCCGTAGGAGTCTGTCCATATTTCTGACGTATGGTTGATACTTCCTCCACCGTTTCTGCTAGATGAATATGAATGGGGATATCCCGTTCCTCAGCAAGTCTAATTACCTGGCTTAGAGCGTCTGGCGGACAGGTGTAAGGGGCATGCGGGCCGAACATCGTCGTTATTCGTCCTTCCGCTTTTCCATGCCACTGATCGATCAGATCCAGCGCTTCTGCCATTCTTACTCCACCATCCGGTTCATGAAATACGAGTCCCCTTGTCAAGGAAGCCCTCATTCCTACTTCCTCCACCGTTTCTGCAATCGCACTCATATGAATGTACATATCTGCAAAAGTCGTTGTTCCTGATTTAATCATCTCTGCCATAGCCAGCCGTGCACCTGCCCGAATATCTTCTTCTGTCATATTCGCTTCGGCGGGCAGTATTTTCTGATCGAGCCAGTCCATCAGTTTCAGATCATCAGAATAAGCCCTAAGTAAGCTCATTGGACTATGCTGATGAGTGTTAATGAGTCCCGGCAGCACCGCAAATCCAGTCCCATCGATTACTTCATCTGCCTCATCCGCTGAGCAGTCTCCCCGTTTTATAATCCGATCATGCTCAATAAAGAGATCTCCCTTATAAGGAGAATCTTCTCCTTCCATCGTAACAAGCCAAGCATTCTCAATCTTTAGTCTCATCATCATGACCTCCTTTGTAATACAAAGAAGCGTAAAGGATCACGCGGCGTGAAGGTCAACACCTAGACTTATAAATATCCTCTGACCGGGACCGCGTAGATAAAATGAAGTCTTTTCTGGATTTCTTCCGTCTTGGTCACATATCCCTGTTCTTCTAAAAAGCCAGTTAACCGAGAACGATCGGCATAATAGGATTTTTCAATGTCTGCAATGACATCGTCTCTCCCTTCTTCTCTGAGCATATGCAGATACTCTTCTCTCGCCTGATGATCCTCAAACATAAAATCGACGATACCCATACGTCCGTGGGGCTTCAAAATTCGCTTGATCTCAAGGAGCGCAAGCCGTTTCTGGTCTTCTGTAAGGTGATGCAGAGCATAGCTCATTACCGCAAAATCAAATTGATAATCATCATAAGGAATCGCCAAAAAATTACCGAGCCTCACCTCATACCCTGGATGTTTGCGCTCTGCCTCTCTCAGCATGGCAATGGATTGATCCATCCCTTTCATCTCTGTCCCGTTCTTCATAAATAAGGCAGCTAGATTGCCTGTCCCTGTTCCAAGATCGACCCCTTTTTCCCCTTTCTGCGGATGAACCGCTTCAAGCACCCTTCGTAAGGCAGTACGGTAACTTGGATAGGCCCCATATTGTTGCTGCGTGCTCTCTACCCGTTCGTCATGATGTACGGCATATGAATCATAATTCCAGTGGTCCCGCCAGGTAGACCGCAGCTTTTTCGCATGCCGCAGGCTCGCCGTCCATTCATAGATATCGTCCCACTCCAGCTTCGCCTGCTCCTTTCCTTTTGCAATGATTCGGTCTGTCGTTTCAATGGAGTGCCTGATCTCTACCATCTGAGAAAACAGAACCGCTCTTTGCAGCTCCAAATGATGAAGAACATCCTCACTGTCCCCTGCCTCCATCTCAGCAAGTACACAGCCGATCTCTTCTAAAGACATTCCTACCTCTCTCAAAGAAACAATCGTTTGGAGTCTCGCTGCATCCTGTTCTGTAAACATCCGATAGCCGCTGCTCTCCTGCTTTGCAGGCGCGATCAGGCCTTTCTCCTCATAATAACGAATCGTTCTTGCCGATATTTGAAGCCGCTCTGAAATATCCTTAATCAGCAACAAATTCATATCACTGCCCCCTTATAAATTCAGTATAAACCTTCACGTTACGTGAAGGTACAGAGGTAGGCTTGGCAAGATTTTTACCGAGAAGGAACTTACCTTTTTTTGTTCAATGAAATTCCATTTTATTTGTGTTTGTAATCACAAGGCAGGCAGCAGGGAGGTGGTAACTTTAAAGATGTAAACAAGAACAAAGTGAAGCTTTTATATATAGATTGAATCAATTTCATAATACCTTTAGTTGCTTTAATCAGGAGTATATGAAATTGATTTAGACAGGGGTGAAATCATGAGTGAATTAATTAATAACCGTGAAAATGGAGTTTCTGCTGATCGAGCTCTTCGTATAAATGTACTCAAGGATATCATTAAAGAGCTGCACCATGGGAAAAGCGTGGAGGAAGTAAAGGAAAAATTCAATCAAGCCGTTGGAGAAATCTCCGTTGATGAAATTTCGGAGCTGGAGCAAGTTCTCATGCAGGAAGAAGGAATACCGGTAACGGAAGTACAAAGGCTGTGCAGTGTGCATGCGGCGGTATTCAAAGGCTCTATCCAAGATATTCACAGATCTAACAAGCCTGAAGAGCAGCCCGGACATCCTGTTCATACCTTTAAAATGGAGAATAAGGAAATTGATCAACTTGCCAATTTCAAAATCGCCCTGCATCTGGATCGTTTTCTTAAGGACCAAGGGGAAGCAAATCGCCTTCAACTACTGGAGGATTTCAGTCTCCTGTATGATGTAGACAAACATTACAGCCGGAAAGAAAATTTACTGTTTCCATTCCTCGAAAAATACGGAATCTATGGACCGACGAAAGTAATGTGGGCGGTTGATGACGGTATTCGAATTGGAATCAAAGAAGTGAAACAGAAACTCACTACTTTTGATGGAGATGCCAAAGCATTAGTGGACCTGGCAAAACGTGTCTTAACCGAAGTCACAGAAATGATCTATAAAGAGGAACATATTTTATTACCTATGGCTCTCGATAAATTGACAGAAGATGAATGGCTTCAGATCGCTGCCCAAAGTGAAGAAGTCGGGTATTGCCTGACTGCACCCGATCAAGTGTGGATTCCCGAAAGAGCAGCGGAACCTGGCACAGATGCGGGAGTGGAATCTTCTCCGCTGCAAGAAGGATTTGTCCGAATGAGCACCGGCATTTTATCAGTTAAACAGCTCGAAACGATTCTCAATCATTTACCGGTCGATCTCACTTTTATTGATGAGAATGACATCGTACGGTACTTCTCACAGGGGCCAGAAAGAATCTTCGTTCGGACCAAGGCGGTCATCGGCAGAAGTGTTCAGAACTGCCATCCTCCGCAAAGTGTTCATGTCGTAAATCAGCTGCTTGCTGATTTCAAAGCAGGTGTCAAAGACTCGGAAGATTTCTGGATTCCTTTTAAAGATAAATTTGTCTATATCCGCTATTTCGCAGTAAGAGATGAAGAAGGGACTTATTTAGGTACACTTGAATTTACGCAAAATATTAAACCGATTCAGGAACTGACAGGTCAAAAACGGATACTCTCTGAGTAAGTAAGAGTGGAACCCGACCAATTGAGCATTTCCTGGACCGCAGATAAAATAAGCCCATGAGCTCCTGATCAGGAACTCTGGGCTTATTCGTTTTATACCTTATTCATGATTTCAAGCTGTCTAACCTCATTACATTAGAAACGTTCCTATCACAAAGGATACCCCAATAATGATGGAGCGCAGCAATTGGGCTACCGCCATATTCCCCTTTTCAATCTCTTCACACACTTTAATATTTGGCGTAACGAAATCGAAAATGAGATAAACCACAATAAGAACAGCGATGCCTACAACAGACCAAATGATCATATCGATCCAAGAATGAGAGCTTAGTGACACCATCCCTACGATAATACAGAGACCGAGCAGTTTACTCCCCATATAAAGGCCCGCAGCTTCATTGCCGCCCCTGATTTCCTTCCCATCATCAAAGCGGGTTACCTTGCTGAAAAGAAAATAGCCTGCCAGTAAAATAGCGAGTATAAGTACGATTCCAATTAACACATTCAGTAGATCGATTCCCAGGGTATTCATTAACGATCATCCTCCTCTTTACCTGTACCAGAAACGGAAACCGCAGCTGGGCAATAATAAGCCATGTCACCCGTAATCCGGCCGCCCACACGGGGCAGCAGTCCACTGTAACGACCACCAATAACATAAACACCTGTCAGTAAATATCCCGTATACAGGCCCTCTTCTCTATGTACTTTTACTTCCTCCATCATGCAGCGCTGCTGATAAATCACAGGTTGCTGGCCGTAGTAGGATTGTACTTCTTCTAAGTTCCCATCCTCACTTTGCCCCCACTCCCTCTCCTGAAGTGTTCCATTTGAATGGTAGAGAGAGGTTCCTTTTCCTTCACGGCCCCAATAACTTTTAGCTACATAAGGCACCTCATTCTGGTGAAACAGGACAGGGTCGTAATAGGTGGGAAGCATAAAATCAGTGATTGCCTGCAGTTCTTCTTCCGTAAACAAAGGCTCCTCCAGCAGGTCGCTTGCTTCCTCATGACGCTCAAACAAAGACCAAATTAAAGCCATAAATCCTTTACTCTGAGTAATTATACTTTGGGCAGGATTTATGAGCCCAAGCTTCTCTTGTGTAACGAGATCAAGCAGCCACTCTCCTACCTGTGCTCCTGTATCTTCAGCTTCATCATAAACCAGATATTCGAGCGGATAGAGCCTGTATAGCACAGAAATACGCTCTCCTTGATAGTACAGTCCATCATTCCTGGTGATCTCAAGTTCTGACAGAGGGGCATACAACACCTTATATCCTAATTCCCGAACGATCTCCATGAGGTACGACGTATTACATTTGTCCTCAAGATGCCCATCATAACAGGTAAAAGCGACGCTGCCGGAAAGACCAACCTGTTCATAATGTGTAAGTAAACTGCTAAACGCCTGCTTAATATGTGAACGCATCTCCGAAGACGTAGCCCTGTATCCATCTGTATGTGCAGCGATAAGTTTGGGAGCAAGATAAGAGGTCTCTGGAATACCTGTTGGCGTATCCGTATTATTCTCTATGCACTTCATGGAGCCGTCTGGCTGAATAATATAATCTTGCCTAGAAACTCCGTGACCCGGCACTTCCATTCGTGCAGCAGGAATCAGTGCAGCAGGGATACCAAGCTGCTCTTGTAAAAAGGTGTCTGGCAAATAACGCTGGGTAAACCGCAATGTTTTGGTGTACACCGAATCTAACAACTCCGATGCATATTTCAACTGTAAAGCTTCTTCTTCGGAATAAAGAGTAACGGACGGTAAGCAGTATTCTTTACCATACATCCGATGGTACGGGACAATTTTTTCAATCTCTTCTGTAAAAATGTCATGACGTGCTTTCTTTAGTTGTATCATTCGATCCACTTACATCAACCTCCAGAACTGAAAAAGCCGCCGCTTCCAAACCCTTTGGAACTGGAATTCGACTTATAAGAAGAGGAGTTTTTGGAAGATGTACTTTTGCCGCCCCCGTAGTAACCGCCGCTTGATCCCCCGCTGGAATCATCACAGTAGCCATCGTTATTGTTATCCACGCAATCATTTGAACTACTGCATCCCGCAAGTGCAACCGGCAAGGTCAGCATCAATGAGAAGGTCACCCATTTCTGTGCACTCTTCTTCTTCCGTTCATGTTGTTCAGCCGGCTGCTGTTCATTATGCTGCTGATCCATACTAAAAATCACCTCGCTTTAGATAGAGCATGACTTTTCCCCGGTCTGAATCAAGCGCCGAATAAACCATTTCGAAGGTGTCATCCTGAATTACGATGAGATGATCCAAGAGTAACCTTGCAATTTCTATGGGAGATGACACGGACAGCGAGAACTCTGCCTTTTTAAAAGCATTGCCATTCCATAGCACATATTCACACTCAAGATAACTGGACACCCTACAAGCATCAAAAGTAGCGTCATGTAATGCTTTTCCATACGTATATTGATCCGTATCAAATGGCTGTACATAGATAAGATGACGATAGCCATCTTCTGATTCATTTGCTGTATGTTCGTATAAATGTCCTCTTATCACCGTGGCATTTACGAGCTTCCTTACAAATAACTCTTCCTGCGGCACTTGATCTTGAGTTAATGTTCTTACCACTCGCTTCTCTGACTCCGACCATTCTTCATACTGAAGTGGCACATGCATACTTTTTACAAACCCCTTCCTCGTACTTCATGCTTCCATAAACCATATTATAAGAAAATGTTTCTACTCGGTTCACTAAAGATTAACGTACGAGAAACGAATAAGTTCCAGAACAAAAGAAAAAAATTAGATCATGATCCTCTCTAGGAAACCTTTATTACTTATGGAGCAAGGCTAAAAAGGTAGAAGCCAGTTCTCCCGCAGGCAGGGGACGGCTGAAATAGTACCCTTGAATTTCACTGCAATTACTCGCAACTAATATATCAAGTTGATCTTTTGTTTCAATTCCTTCTGCAATAACGTCCATCTTTAAATGCTGGGCCATGGAAATAATGGAGGCTACAATGGCTTTATCATTGTCACTTACAGCGATATCTTGGATAAAAGAACGATCAATTTTCAGTTTGTTAATCGGGAACATTTTCAAGTAACTAAGAGAGCTGTATCCTGTCCCGAAATCATCGAGACTAATCCGTATTCCAAGACTTGATAACTCCTTAAGAATCTCACTCGATGTTTCGGCATCCATCATCATACTTTCCGTAATCTCGAGTTCCAGATACGCCGGCTGAAGTCCAGTCTCTTCTAATATTTTCTTAATATCTCTCGCAAGTTGCGGCTGATAGAATTGTTGTGATGATAGGTTTACAGATACGGGAATTAAAGGCCCTCCTTCTTCATGCCATTTATGCATCTGACGGCAAGCTTCACGAAGAACCCAAGTTCCAAGGCTCGTTATGAGACCAATCTCTTCTGCAACAGGAATAAATAGAGCAGGCGACAGTATTCCCTTCTCTGGATGGTTCCATCTCACCAGCGCTTCTACTCCGATCAGTTTTGCTTCCCCTGCGTGGAATTGAGGCTGATAATAAAGTTCGAACTCTTCTCTCTCAATAGACTTCCGGAGCTCCCCTTCAAGTTCGACTCGTTCCGTAATTTGAGCATTAAGCTCATTAGAGAAAAAATGAAAATTGTTTTTCCCCTGCTTCTTTACTTCATACATTGCCATGTCTGCATTTCGTTGCAGCTGTACGGCATTGACCCCATGATGCGGATAAATCGCAATCCCAATGCTGGCGGTAACATAATATTCGTTATCCTTAAGCTGATAAGGCAGCCCCAATTCCTTAATGATCCGTTCAGCCAACAGGACTGCTTTTTCTTCGTTCCTAACCTCTTTCAGCAAAATAGCAAACTCATCTCCACCCATACGTGAGATGACGGCATTCTCACCAGCTAAACACTGCTTAATACGCTTACTCATCTGCTGTAAGAACAAATCACCATATGCGTGTCCAAGAGAGTCATTAATGACTTTGAAACGATCCATATCCATGACCATTACAACAAAGGAATTGCCGCTGCCCTGCTGCTCTATAATCATGTCTGATAAATCCTGATTGAACATCCGCCGATTGGGAAGTCCGGTAAGCTCATCATGGAAGGCAAGAAAATGGTTTCTTTCCTTCGTTCTCTTTTCCTCCGTTACGTCTCTTGCAATAATGTAGTTCCCCATCACGGTTCCATCGACAAGAACAGGGGCATTCACCATACTCAGGTCTATTTGTTCTCCGCTGTGATGGTGGATAGCTGATTCATATCTGAGAATTTCTCCTTTCGATGAGCGACGATACATTTCTTTCAAATATTCATGCTGAGCGAACACAAAGATCGGAAGAATCGAACTGATGGGTTTACTTTTATAACTTTCTTCTTTAATTCCCAAGATCTTTTCGGCGGCGGGATTAAATCCGATAATAATATGTTCCGAATTAATAGAAATAATGCCGTCCTGATTACTTTCATATAAGGACTTATACCATTTCTCGCTTTCCTGTTTCGCCATCTCCTGACGTGCAAACCGTCTCGTTATATACAACCCTAGAAGAGAAAGCACAAGTGTAAGTAATGAGCCTATAGTAATAAAATAAGCGAGCCATTCCTGCTGAATCATCATTACTGCGGGTTCACGCTCAAGACTTTCTTCATAGTGGGCTCCTGCCATCCCCGTGTAGTGCATCCCAGCAATACCGGTCCCCATTAACAAAGCACTTCCAAATTTCTTCCCTCGTTCTAAATACTTTTGATCACCAAGGAAATAAAAAGTGAGTCCTAAAGCAGTAATCGATGCAGCGAAGGCAATTACAATGGATAATATGAAAAATAAAGGATCATACGTTATCTTAAGTTCGACTGCCTCCATCCCAATGTAGTGCATTGCAGAGATACCTAACGCAAACAGGGAAGCTCCCGCCAGTAATCTTCTTCTGGACACATTCTTATGCACAACAATATAGAGGGCGATAAATGAAGCAACAATAGCAACGATGACAGATGCGATAATAATCTCAAAATTGTAGGAAACGGGAATCGGAAAATGGTTTGCAAGCATGCCGACAAAGTGCATCGACCATATACCCATCCCCATAACAACAGCACCATATAGCAGCCAAAGTCCGTAACTTTTCCCTCTGGAGCTGCTAATGGTCTTAGCTAGATTTAGAACATTATACGAAGCGAATACAGCAATAACTAAAGAGAAAAAAACAAAAATCTGATCATAAGAATTATGTATATGTTCAATTTCCATGGACAACCTCTTCCACAAGTGGCGATCGCCACCAAAAATTACGTACCTGGATAATATATCGACCTTAGGAGCCTAAAATGTAACATTTCAGATCCCGTGTGATGACAATTTATACGAAAGAATTCGTTTATGTAAAAAAAGAGCATTGTCTGCCTGGCAAATGTGCCAGACAAGACAATGCTCAACTATTTCGATCAACAACAGCGAAGGCAAATTCCCTTCCTAGGCAATCGTAAATCGACTCATTCGAACGCCTTTTGGAAGAATAATATAAACATCCTGCACTCCTGCTGCTTCAGTAAGTGTCGTAAATACCGTCTGCCAGCCCTGTACTCCTTTGGCCGCCACTTGCACCGTACCCGCAAGCGTTCCGTTTGGCGTGCCAAGACGAATCTCAATCTCTGCATCTGTAAATTCGCTGGATAAACGTCCGGTAAAGCCCACGCTTCCTTCTCCAAAATCAGCCCCTTGGTAAAGTACCCAGCTAGTTTCTTCTAAGGATCGTACGCAGCTTCCGCTTTCTTTACACTCATCCAGATCTACCCCGCTGTAATCATCGTAATTCTCGGCGCGTGTTTCGAGTGCCAAATTCCGGGCAGGGATGACTTCACCCTCCACCTGAATGTCAGCAGAAACCTGAATATCTGCAGATGATCTTCCAATAAGAATACGATAGCTGCCTGTCTCTACACAGTATTTGTTTCGCGTTACATCCCAGAATGCAAGCTCAGAGGCCGGCAATTCAAAAGTAACGGTCTTCGTCTCCCCTGGTGCCAAGTGAATGCGGCGGAATCCTTTCAGCGTTTTGAGCGGACGCTTCACACGGGACTCATTCGCACGGATGTAGAATTGAACCACTTCATCACTTGAAACTTGACTAACATTCGTAATATCTACACTTACTGTAATACGATCTTCTTCACTGATCTCACTCGCACTCAGTGTAAGATTGTCATACTTGAACGAAGCATACGTTAAGCCATGTCCAAATGGATACAGCACATCACCTTTGAAATACTGATACGTTCTTTCTGATTTGATAATGTCATAATCTTTGATATGAGTCAGTTGATCTTCGGATTTGTACCAAGTCATATTCAGTCTGCCTGCCGGAGCATAATCACCGAATAAGACATCAGCAATCGCATTTCCTATCTCCTGTCCTGCATGAGATGTATATACAATCGCAGGGATGTTCTCTTCTACCCAGTTCATTGTAAAAGGATACGCTCCAACGACAACGACAACTGTATTTGGATTCACCGCGTAAACTGCTTCGAGTAGACGCTGCTGTGATTCAGGAAGCTCAAGACTCGGACGGTCAATCTCTTCTTTTCCGTTAATCAGCGGATTATTCCCTACAAAAACAATCGCTGTATCAGCCGATTTAGCTGCTTCCACTGCTTCAGCTATACCATCAGATACCACTTCAAGTTTAAATTTCTCTTCCGTTCCTACTTCAGTAATCGTTTCGTTCACAGCAAGAGCCGCAGTGCCGCCATTCGGGGCTGTCACTTTTTTGCCGTTCCAGGTACTCATTCCTACCGTACCATCTTCTTGCGGCAAAAGATGAAGGATTTCTTTTACGAACCAGCCGTACGCTTCATCCGCCGATGCAGTTAACTGCTCCTCATCAGATGTAAGTAATTTACCGCTCGATTCCGCACGCAGAGTTACACTCCCAAATCCCCAATCCGATAAAATAAACGTCTCTGCTGTGCCATTCGCTGCTACAGGTGGATTCTCCCCATCTAGTACACCTATTGCTTTGCCACTCGCAACAGAAGTAAGAGTTATGCGATCATTCCCATCACAGTATTGTACTTGTTTACCTGCAAGCTTTTTCTGAATGGCCTCAAGCGGAGTCACTTTATACGGAAGGGTACCTGCATACCAATCTCGAAGAACCACACTGCTAAGTTCACCGATAACGGCCACACTTTGCAGCTTCTCTTTGCTCAGCGGCAGCGTATTCTTTTCATTTTTCAAAAGAACCATTTGTTTCTTCGCTGCCTTCAATGATAATGCTTTAGCTTCCTCCGTCATTAATGCTTCCTCACCAATAGAGGCATATGGATTCATCTCGGCTGGATCAAATTCTCCTAGACGGAAGCGCACACGGAATGTATTAAACAGCGCCTCATCAAGATCTGATTCCATCAGTGTCCCTATCAGGAGTCCTTCTCTTATGGCTTTTTTAGACAATTCCGCATCATCTGTAATACTGTCAATGCCGGCATGGATTGATTCTACTACTCCCGGCGTATGAGAATCATAATATTTGTGGTCATTGTGAATTCCCATCACATCACCTGCATCGCTGACGATAAAGCCATCCATTCCCCATTCACCTTTGACTACTTCTTTGACAAAAGGATGCAGCAGTGCCGGCGTTCCATTAATGGAGTTGTAAGCTGTCATCATGGACTGCGCTCCGCCTTTTAAGAAAGGCTTCTCAAAAGCTTTTAAATAATATTCACGCATATTCCTAGGATCAATACTTGAAGACCCGCTGCCGCGATCGACTTCATTATTGTTAGCCAGGAAATGCTTCAATGTCGCTATCGATTTATAATATTTAGGGTGATCTCCTTGCATCCCTTTGACAAGGCTCGTTGTCAGTTCACCTGTAAGCTCAGGGTCTTCTCCGTATGCTTCTTCATTACGTCCCCATCTTGGGTCCCGCTCCATATCCACCGTGGGTGCCCACAAGGTCAGCCCGTTCACTTCTGGATTCCGTTTGTAGAACACCCTTGCTTCATCCCCAATAACAGAACCGATCTCTTCCATCAGTTCCGTATCCCAAGTATGAGCGAGACCTACCGGCTGCGGAAAGCTCGTCGCTTCACCCAGCCAAGCGAGACCATGTGCCGCTTCAGTCCCATGCTTGTAAGCGCCTACACCAAGCCGCTCGATAGCAGGTTGGTATTGCAGCATCGATTCTATTTTTTCATCAAGCGTAAATCTTGAAATCAGGTCTTTTACACGCAGATCTAAATCAAGCTCTATATCTTGAAAAGGAAATTGCACCGCTTTTGTCATGTTCTCTTCTCCTTTGATTACCAAATTGGTCTATTTACCAATATTACCAAAAGTGAACCGCTTACAATACCATTATTTTATTATCTAAAACGTTTTATATATTTTCTAGTATAAGTTCTTGCCTGCAAAAATAATAGGAAAAAAAGCACACTGCTGGATTTATTTCTAAAATATATCCATACGCAGAGTTTCTATTTATATGCTGGTGGTAATAATTGAAAAATAGACTCGTGTGTACAATGAACGACTACAAATAGGAGGTTTTTTTGCTGTGAATAACCATATTGAACCTTGGTCCGCTACCGAATTGCCCAAAACCCCAGAATCCATGTGGCGCGATACCACTCCTCTGCCTACGTTTCCTAAACTGCAGGAAAATCTAGTAACGGATGTTACGATTGTCGGAGCTGGCATCACCGGTATAACTACCGCTTATCTTCTTGCCAAAGAAGGATACAAAGTAACCCTGATTGAGGCTGGAATGATCCTTAATGGAACGACAGGACACACCACCGCTAAAATCACTTCCCAGCATGGTCTGATCTATAACGAACTTTTGCAGCATTTTGGCCATGAAAAAGCTCGGCTGTATTATGAAGCAAATGAAGAAGCCCTTCGTTTTATCCGCAGTGTCGTTACAGAGATGGAGATCGACTGCCAATTAAGTGAAGAAAATGCGTATATCTATCTTCAAGCAGAAGATGAGAAAGAACAAAAGAAAATGGAGGATGAATTTGAGGCTTATAAACAGCTTAGCATCCCCGGTGTATGGCATGACCGCCTAACGATTCCCGTACCTGCGGTGTGCGGTATCAGTCTGCCAAATCAGGCACGATTCCATCCACTGCAGTATCTTAAGCGATTAACAGAGGAACTTGTCAGCCTCGGCGTTCAAATCTATGAAAAAACGACAGCAGCAAACCTGGAAGAAAACGATGATCATGTAAAAGTCTTTTTAGAAAATGGAGACCATCATATCACGAGTAAATATGTAGTGTCCGCAAGCCACTTCCCTTTTCATGATCCGAGACTATATTTAGCCCGTATGCATGCGGAACGTTCTTATGCGATTGCCATCGAACCGGAAACCTCTTATGAAGGGGATATGTACATTAGCATCGATAAACCGGAACGATCCCTGCGCTCTGTACAGTATGATGATAAAAAACTGCTTATTGTTGGCGGTGAGAATCACAAAACGGGACAAGGCATCAGTACACACGAGCATTATGAGGAACTTCTCAAGTTTGCCGGCGAACATTTTGGTGTCAAAAAGGTATATTTCCGCTGGTCAGCACAGGACCTGATTACGATAGATAAGTTGCCTTTTATCGGCCCTATTGGAGGAGCCTACAATCGAGTATTCGTTGGAACTGGATATGCCAAATGGGGTATGACAACAGGAACCGTTGCAGGAAGACTTCTTACCGATCTCATCATGAAAAGAAGTAATCCTTGCGCAGAACTATATGATCCTGGCCGTTTCAAAGCAGATCCATCGATCAAAAATATGATCAAAGAAAACTTGAATGTAGTTAAAGAATTGATTACAGGAAAAGTAGATCTTTCCCATCCTAAATTAGGTGATCTAGGGACCGACGAAGGCTCCGTGGTGTGGCATGAAGGCAAGCGAGCCGGAGCTTATAAAGATCCAGAAGGCAAAGTACATCTTGTAGACCGGACCTGTACTCATCTGGGCTGTGAAGTCGAATGGAATTCGGGGGAACGTTCCTGGGATTGTCCGTGCCATGGGTCCCGTTATTCCTATGATGGAACGGTCATGGAAGGTCCTGCTTCCGAACCGCTTAAAAAGCTAGACGCTTAAGATTTAGTCTTACTATGCTGGAGGATATCATTGCCCACCATAAATTACTTGTTTCTTATTTATAAAATTATGGTATTGAAAAGAACAGAATGTTGACCCTATACCATAAAATAGAACAGAAATAAGGGAGGCTCCCGCTATGGATCTACAAAGCGGTACACTATACTGGCCAACAACAGTGGGCAATGCTCCGGAGTATCCTAAATTAACGGAGGATATTTCTTGTGATGCACTAATTATTGGAGGCGGCAGTTCCGGCGCGCAAAGTGCTTACAGGCTTGCTAAGCAGGGTTTACGTGTCGTTGTGGTTGATAAACGCACCATCGGCGGCGGAAGCTCTAGTACAAATACGGCACTCATTCAATATGCGGGTGACAAAAGTTTAGCTGAGCTGTCGGCAAGTTTCGGAGAAGAAACAGCCGTACGCCATCTAAAACTTTGTGAACAAGCGATTACAGATATTGAAGAGGCTTGTGCCAACATAGAGGATCAAGCTGATTTTATTAGGCGTGACAGCCTGTACTATGCTTCTACTGCTGAAGATATCCCTGCTTTAAAAGAGGAGTATGCACTGCTGTCCAAACATGGATTTAACGTGGATTATTGGAACGAGAAACAGATTGCCGGCCTCTATCCTTTCCGCAAGGCAGGAGCTATATTCTATTCCAATGATGCAGAAATGAATCCGCTCAAATACATTTACGGGTTATTCCGGCAAGTGGAACAACTTGGAGGCAGAATATACTGTAATACGGAGATTACCGGGAAAACTTTTGAGAAAGATACGGCTGTTTTTAAGACAAAGAACGGTCACACCATTACAGCTAAGTATGTCATCATGGCTGCAGGTTACGAGCAAGCAGAGATCACACCCAGCGAAAATGCGACGATTACAAGCTCGTATGTTGTGATTACAAAACCTGTTTCTGATTTTACAAGCTGGTACAAACGAAGCCTCATCTGGGAAACAGCCAGACCATATCTGTACATGCGAACTACCAAGGACAATCGGATTATTATTGGCGGAATGGATCAGGATACGGATCAGACGCTAAACCGAGATGCTAAAATCGGACAGGGCCGAGATAAGTTGATGAATGTTCTTCATCGCATGTTCCCTGAGATGGATACAGAACCGGAATTCGCACAGGGAGCTTTTTTTGCCGGTACGGTTGATGGTCTCCCGATGATTGGAAGGAACGAAGAGTATCCCCATTGTTTTTATATTATGGCTTATGGCGATAATGGAACCGTCTATAATATGAATCTTTCGAAAATCGTCACCGACGTAATTACAAAGGGGAAAAGTCCCGATCTTGACTTGTACCTGCATACCAAACCTAAGGCACTTGCATAACACCCTCACTATATAAAAATAAAAAGGTCTTAACTTAAGTTCGAAAGAGATACCGAACCTTAGGTTATGACCTTTTTTCTACTGGATAATTTGAATTTATTTGAGTTCTGAATTAAGATAGGCCTCTTCCTCAGTTTGTGCTTGTCCTTCTACCGAAGAATGCCGATCCCTATAATCCCACTTTTTTAGCTTTATGAGGTAGGACATGCGGATCAAAGAACGCACGAGCATTTGAATACTCCCTAGGATAAACATAATAGAACCGATCACTTTTAAATCTGGATAGAAGAGAAAAAAACTACCGACCAAATACAAAATGGCCGTTACGATCTCACTCGCCATATGGGCTGTTTCATAACGATTTCTTATTTCAATTCTTTTTTTAACAAGTGAATTTTTCTTTCGGTGTAAATGTACACGAAACCCTCTTTTCTTCCCTGAGGGATTGCGTGAAGTTTCCTCTTTATGAATATCAGTATGAATTTTACCTTTCACGTTCCATCCCTCCTTCTGCAAATTTACCCGAATGGCACAGGATCAAACGATTTTCACGATGTTTTCACAGTTGGTAATTTATGGATAGTGGATAAATTTACTATTTTTTATATTATGAGGTAGCAAATTATGTACAGTAGTGTATAATAAACAGTACATAGTATAGAACATTAGTTAACGTTATTTCATAACATGAAAGGAACCAATAGGATGAATGTGAATACTCAGTTTAAAAAGGGCGTACTCGAGCTGTGTGTCCTCGTCCTAATCCACCGAAGAGACCGTTATGGATATGAACTGGCTCAAGCTGTATCTAAGCATATTGAAATTGCAGAAGGTGCCTTATATCCCCTCCTCAGACGGCTTGTATCCGATGGATACTGTACAACTTATCTTCAAGAATCTACTGAAGGGCCTCCAAGAAAATATTACCGACTTACAGAGACGGGCGTACACTATATGCGTGTACTACAGTCTGAATGGAATGAATTTGTAGACAGCGTCAGCTCCCTGCTGAAGGAAGGAGAAGCTAATGAATAGGCTTCAGTTTATGAACAGAATGAAAGAAGGACTAAGTCCCCTTGAGGCTCAGGAACGAGCAGAACTACTCAGTGACTACGAGCAGCATTTTGAAATGGGACTGTCCGAAGGTAAAAGCGAAAAAGAGATTGCCGTTGAACTAGGAAATCCAGAGGATTTAATAAAGGAGGCGCTGGGTGACCGTTATTTTCAAGATAGAAAAAATCTGTCACAGGATAGAGTGCATGATGAAGAGCAGACCACATACAATAAGTCACCACAAGGATCCCCTTCTTTTCCAAAAGAAACATCTAACCAAAGAACGACTTCGCGCTTTTTAAGAGCAACTGGATTGGTATTCTTGAATCTTCTTCTTGCCTTGCCGATCCTTGCAACGATTTGGGCTCTGTGGGTCTCATTAGCTGGAATATCAATATCAGGAATCCTCGCTCCCGCACTTGCTATCCTAGACTTTATTTTTGTACAGAAACAAGTAGTGCTCCCTGAACTTTTTGTCAGTCTTGTTTTTTTTGGTATAGGTATTCTGGTTGGGATCTTCGCTCTTTGGCTTATGAAAAGAATAGGTCGATGGACTGCAGGATATTTCAAGTGGAACCAAACAGTATTGAAAGAAAAGGAGAATTGATATGAAAAATGCCATAAGGCTTGCCATTCTTTGCATTGTGGTCGGTCTCGTCGGAGTTACCTTCTTCGGATATGAATTCGGTGACAAACGTGAAGACTATGACCAAAAGCTAAGCTTCGATGCTGCGAACGTTAATTCCCTGCTAGTCCAAACAGAAGATAGCACTAACATCGTATTTACTTCAACAGACGAGGATCAGGTTTCCGTTCATTTTAAAGGAAAATGGAACCCAGATACCATAGAGCAGCTAAACCAACTTCAGCCAGAAAACGAACTTCTAACGATTAACACCCGCTCGAAAGATTCTTTCTCCTTCTTTAGCTTTTCCACCGATTTTAGTAGAAATGTAATGGAGATTTCTGTTCCCAAACAAAAAAGACTTACGGAATTCACTCTTGAAATTGTCTCAAGTGATCAGGATATCACCGGTCTTAATGCAGAGCGAATTACGCTTACGTCTACCTCAGGTAATCTGAATTTGAACAATATCAATGCCAATGCGTTTTCTGCAAAACTCACTTCCGGCGAGGTGAAGGCAAATCAGGTGAAGGTGGCTGAAGCTGCCAGCTTTGAACTCACTTCTGGAAACGTAAAGCTCAGCTCCATAGAGGCTGAGGAAATTACGATGAGGCTGCAGTCAGGCGATGTTAAAGTCGAAGATATCCATGGGGATCTAAAGGCGAACCTTACTTCTGGAAATCTGAAAATAAATGGACTATCTGGTGAAGGAACGATTCGCATGAAATCGGGTGATATTCATCTTGTCCAAAACACAGCAGCAGGCTTAGATATTGAAACGATCTCAGGAAATATCAATGTCGTCGCTGCTAGTGACTTTGCTGGATTCTTTGATGCACAAACTGTATCAGGTAATGTGCGTACCCCAGACTCTTTGCGAACAGGAACGGAACTCATAAAGATACGTGCCACTTCAGGCAATATCAACATTACACAGCCCTAATATCCCCTACTCTACCATCTTTGTATGCATAAGCCCTTGTTCATCCATACTAAAGCCAATCTGAGCTAAAGAAGGAGGTTTTACGTCCTAATGGATTTACTAAGCGGCAAACTGTACTGGCCGACTACCGTGACTAATCCTAAATCTTACCCGCCACTGACCGAGGATATCGTATGTGATGTACTCGTAATTGGCGGGGGGAGTTCGGGAGCACAAGCTGCCTATCTTCTTGCCAAGGAAGGTTTACAAGTTGTGGTGGTAGACCAGCGACGAATTGGTGAGGGAAGTTCCAGCACGAACACAGCGCTGATCCAATATGCAGGCGATAAAAGTTTCGTTTCCCTTGCCAATACGTTCGGCGAAGAAATAGCAGCCAGGCATCTAAAGCTATGTGAGCAGGCTATTCATGATATTGAAATGACATGCAGTCAACTGCCGGTAGATGCTGATTTTGTTCGCAGGGACAGCCTGTATTATGCTAGTTACGAGGAAGATATCCCCGCTCTCGAACAGGAGCATAAACTGCTTAGCAAATACGGGTTTCATGTGGATCGCTGGGATGAAGAGAAAATTAGCAGCCACTTTCCTTTTCGTAAACAAGCAGCACTATACTACTATGACGATGCAGAGATGAATCCGCTAAAATTCATTTATGGGCTCCTTGAAGCAGTAGAAAAGGTGGGCGGTAAAGTATGGGCCGAGACTCAGGTTACCGGACATCGTTTTGAAGAAGATTCTGCTGTCTTTTATACGAAGAATCGTCATCAGATCAAAGCAAAGCATGTGATTATTGCTGCTGGATATGAGAATCAAGAATTTAAAGTAGAAAAAAATGCAGTTATAAGCAGTTCCTATGCTGTCATTACAACGCCTGTACCCGATTTATCCAGTTGGTATAAACGGACGCTTATATGGGAAACAGCCCGCCCGTATATATACCTCCGAACTACACCAGACGATCGGGTTATTATTGGCGGAATGGATAAGGATACTGCCTATGCCTCCACTCGAGACTCGAAGATTCTTCACACCCGCGATAAGCTGATGAATGAACTTTTTAAGCTTTTCCCTGATCTTCAGGCTGAACCTGAATTTTATCTGGGCGCTTTTTATGGCGGAACTCATGACGGACTGCCAATCATAGGACAATACGAGGAGTATCCTCACTGTTATGTCATTATGGGTTATGGAGATAACGGAACGGTGTACAATGCCGTGCTGTCTCGTATTTTGCGTGATGTCATTGTTAAAGGTTCTAATCCGGATCTTGGAATCTATCTTCAAAATAGACCCCAAGTAAATTGACCTTGATTTACTTGGGCTTTTACCTCCCTCTGGCTAGTTAGTCAGAGGTTCTTCTGATTTCCACAGATTTATTTTGTATAATTTGTCTTATATATAACTATAGGGAGGCGAAAGAAATTGACGAATCACACAAAACTCGGTAAATCAGATCTTTATGTAAATCCAATCGGACTTGGAGCAAACGCTGTGGGAGGGCATAACTTATACCCTAACCTCAGTGAGGAGCAGGGTAAGGAAGTCGTTCGCACAGCCATTCAGAATGGAGTGAATCTCCTGGATACCGCATTTATTTATGGTCCTGGACGCTCTGAAGAACTGACTGGTCAGGTTATAAAGGAGCTCAAAGCTCGGGATCAGGTGGTGATCGCCACAAAAGGTGCCCATGATGAGAATAATGATTATAAACCAAACAACAAACCAGAATTTCTAAAAAAACAAGTCGAAGACAGCCTTAAACGATTACAGACAGATTACATAGACCTCTACTATATTCATTTCCCAGATGAGCATACACCCAAAGACGAAGCTGTAGGTATGTTACGGCGTCTAAAAGACGAGGGAAAAATCCGCGCCATCGGTGTATCTAACTTCTCAATTGACCAGCTTAAAGAAGCAAATAAGGATGGTTATGTTGATGTACTTCAATCCGAATATAATCTATTAAATCGGGAAGTAGAGAAAGAGATTCTCCCTTATACAGCAGCAAACCAAATTACCTTTATTCCATATTTCCCACTGGTATCTGGACTTCTGGCAGGTAAATATAATAAAGACACCACATTTGATGATCTCAGAAAAAACAATCCACAGTTCCAAGGTGAGCAGTTTGTGAGAAACTTGGACAAAGTCGAGCAGCTTCGTACGATTGCAGATGCTAAACAGGTAGAAGTGGCTCATCTTGTTCTCGCCTGGTATCTTACTCAGCCGTCTGTAGATGCACTCATTCCAGGTGCGAAACGTCCAGAACAAGTGATTAATAATTTAAAAGCCCTTGATGTGAAACTATCCCAGTCAGAAATTACGGAGATTGGTCGTATCTTCTCCTAATGATCCTCTTCTTATCGCGTGTTAATAATGAAAACAGTGCGGTGCAGTGCATCGCGCTGTTTTTTTACGTGTCATAAAGCGATAGAGAAGTAATATAATAGAAAATATTTACATTTTGTTTATGAGATGTTTATAATGACTCCCTTCCTCACCTCTTCATCAAATGTAAAAGGAGTGTTATCTATGTCCCAGCGGATCGGTACTGTTGACAATCTTTTCACCTATGCCTGCAGAAAGTTATTCTCACGCTACAAAATCCAGCTTTATGCCTCTCATAATGAAGAGGATTTCCATAAGAAAATCTTAAATCTCAATGCCCACTATATTGATTACAAGACTAATATTGCGGGCACAGGCAAACAAAAGACCAGTTCAGAAGCAAGCACCGTATACGAGATTTATGTCAAAAAAAAGGATCATACACTTGCAGAGCTCGCCATGAATACAGCAGCACACCGGTAACAAATAAAAAAGGATGAATTCGTAGTTCTGATAAGAAACTACCATTCATCCTTTTTTTATTCAGGCCATCGAATTCCAAGTCACAAATTCATCTACCGGCTTGCGGTAGCCCCGGGGTCTCACTTTGCTCTCATCCGCTTTCCCCATGGTCATCATCATGACAGGAATATGATGTGCAGGGAGCTGTAATAGTGAAGCTATTTGTGCTTCATCATATCCGATCATCGGGCAGGTATCCCATCCCATGTCCTTTGCAATCAGCATGAACTGCATGGCAGACAGGCTCGCATTACGAATTGCTTCCTCGCGCTGAAATGCAGGTCCTCTTGATTCATACATCTCCGTCACACTGCTAATCTCCAAATCATATTCAATTTGAGACATCATCCCTAGTGTCAGCATTCCCTCATTAATCCGTCCTACTTGCTTGTATGCCTTCGTGTCACCGAGCACGATAATGACAGCAGATGCTGTCTGTACTTTATATTGACCTGAAGCTTCATAAGCTAATGCTTTTTCTTCCGGCGTAGTTAAAACAACATAGTGAGCGTGCTGTAAATTAAACGCAGAGGGAGCATATTTGTTAACTGCAAATATTTGGCTTAGTTCCTCTTTACTAATCTTCACTTCTTTTTGAAATTTCATCGCCGAACGCCGTTCTTTAATTACGGATTGTAATTCTCCCATCCTGATCTTCCTCTCTTTTTGGTCTGAAGTGGATCTCTACATTTTGTTTCTATAAACCTGATATGTATGTGTTATATATCACTTTTACTAACTTTAAGTAAGTATATATAATTTCAGTATATAACATTTATCATTTAATTGAAAGATGCCAAAGGAATTCGGGTGGTTGAATGTCTGGTTCAAAAACCAAAAAACCTTATCCACATGTGGATAAGGTTTTTTGACTATCTATATATTCACAGGTTATCCCCATTATTCACTTCGGGTGCATTTTGAAGATGAGGAACAGATCATTGTAATGAGCAAGCATTCGTTTGCCAAGGTTATCATAAACCTCGAGCTTTTCCGTCAGTTCCTCATTTGGATAGAAACGTTCATCACTTGAAACTTCTTCAGGGAGAAGTTCTAGTGCCCCAGCATTTGGTGTCGAGTAACCAACATACTCTGCATTACGTGCAGCATGCTCTGGATCTAACATAAAGTTAATAAACTGATGTGCACCTTCTAAATTCTTCGCTGTCTTAGGAATGACCATGTTGTCAAACCACAGATTCGATCCTTCTTCCGGTACCACATAATCGAGTTTCTCATTCTCATCCATAATCTCCGAAGCATCACCCGACCAAACTAGACCGACTGCACCTTCTTCACCTGCAAGCAGCATCTTAATCTCATCTCCGACGATCGCTTTCACGTTAGGTGTGAGCTTAGACAACTTCGTAAGTGCTTCTTGCAGATGCTCTTCGTTTGTATCATTTAGAGAGTAATGCAGACTATTTAGGCCCATTCCGATAACTTCACGTGCTCCGTCCACGAGCAGTATCTGATTCTTCAGACTTGGGTCCCACAGATCGTCCCAACTCTTAAATGTAAGGTCCGTTAATTCTGGATTAAATACAATCCCGACCGTACCCCAGAAGTAAGGAATCGAATACTTGTTACCTTCATCGAAAGAGAGATTCAGGAACCTTTCATCGATATATTTAAGGTTCGGGAGTTTTGAATGATCGAGAGGGATCAGCAGATCCTCCTCTTTCATTTTACTGATTGCATATTCCGAAGGAATCACGACATCATACGTCGTTCCTCCTTGCTGAATTTTGGTCATCATCGCCTCATTGGAGTCAAACGTCTGGTAAACGACCTTCATCCCGCTTTCTTCCTCAAACTCAGCGATCAGTTCGGGGTCAATGTAATCACCCCAGTTATAGATGGTAAGTGTATTACCTCCAGAATATCCTTCACTAGAATTCAGTACCGAGGTAAAATACATGAGGCCAAAAGCCACGATCAGCACAAGACTAAATGTCTGTACCAGCTGCTTCATGGTCTCAGCCCCTTTCCTTGAAGCTTGTTGTTACGTGTATTGATAAAGTAGTAACCTACTACCAGGATAATGGTCAGTAAGAACAACAGCGTCGATAATGCATTAATGGACAGTGATACCCCTTGTCTTGCTCTCGAGTAGATCTCTATCGATAGCGTTGAGAATCCATTCCCGGTAACAAAGAAAGTAACCGCAAAATCGTCCAGTGAATAGGTTAGGGCCATAAAGAAACCAGCGAAAATTCCTGGCTTAACAAACGGTAAAATAACTTTTGTCAGCACCTGCCAACTCGATGCACCGAGGTCACGTGCCGCATCAATAAGTGTAGGACTCATCTCTTGCAGCTTAGGCAGTACCATGATCACGACAATAGGTACACTAAACGCAATATGTGATAAGAGTACCGAGGTAAATCCTAATTGAATCCCCAGCATTGTAAAGAAGATGAGGAAGGAAGCACCAATAATCACATCAGGACTCACAATGAGTACATTGTTTAAAGACAATAGAGTATTCTTGTTACGTTTGCGGCGAACCTGATGAATCGCTAGAGCACCTGCCACGCCCAAAATGGTAGAAGCCACCGCAGACAGAAGTGCGATCACAAAGGTATTCAGCACAATAATCAGCAGCCGCGTATCCGCAAATACTTCTTCGTACCATTCCAGAGTGAAGCCTTCAAAGTTCTGCATTGTTCCGCCACTATTGAATGAATAGTAGATCAAGTAAAGAATCGGCATGTACAAAATGGCAAAAACAATAAACAGATATACATTTGACAGCTTACTATTTCTTCCCATGAGGCACACCCCGCTTTCCACGCCCACTAATAAACATAATGGCAATCATAATAATGATGAGGAAGACGGCGATCGTTGCTCCCATTCCCCAATCTTGTGTTACTAAGAAATGCTGTTCAATTGCGGTACCTAAGGTAATTACCCGGTTACCGGCAATAAGTCTTGTAATCATAAACAGGGACAAAGCTGGAATAAATACAGCCTGAATTCCCGAGCGCACTCCGCTTAGTGTCAGTGGAAAAATAACGCGCCGGAATGTTGTCCATGAAGAAGCCCCCAGATCTCGAGCTGCATAGATAAGGGAAGGATTCAGCTCTTCAAGCGCATTAAAGATCGGCAGAATCATAAACGGAATGAAGATATATACGGATACGAAAACAAAGCTAAAATCCGTAAATAGAATCTGCTGCGTACCGATTCCAATCGTTTCGAGTATCGCATTAGCAAATCCGTACGTGCCAAACAGGCCGATAAATGCGTAAGCTTTAAGCAAAAGATTAATCCAGCTCGGCAAAATAACGAGTAACAACCATAACTGTTTATGTTTTGTTTTCGTAAGTAAATAAGCTGTTGGATACGAAATGAGCAATGCAAACACAGTAATCAACAGTGCATACCAAAATGAGCTGAGTGTCATTTTCAGATATACAGGTGTAAAGAATTTCACGTAATTCTCAAACGTAAATTGACCTTCTACATTGAAGAAGGAGTAATACACAATTAACAGAATCGGAGCAACGACGAAGAAAATGATCCAAAACATGTAGGGGATCAGGTAGAAGTTGCGGTTCTTTAAACTACGATTCATGATTTACCTCTTGAACCTTACCCTCTGAAGTCTTCTGTGTATCCTCAAGATTGGATTCATAAGATTCCAGACGTTTATCAAATTCTTCTTCTGTTTCACCAAAGCGCATAACATGAATGGCTTCTGGATCAAAATAAAGACCGATTCTTTCACCAACGGTAGCGCGTTTTGTAGAATGTACAAGCCATTCGTTGCCCATATCATCGTAACTTGAAATTTCATAATGCACGCCGCGGAATAGCTGAGAGTCTACCCGCACCTGGAGTTTTCCTCGCTCAGGTGTTGTAATCTCTAGATCCTCTGGGCGAATTACAATCTCAATCGGTTCGTCCGGTCTAAGCCCTTGGTCAACACACTCATACGTCTTCCCTGCAAACTCAACTAAGAAATCTTGTTTCATCTTACCTGAGACAATGTTGGATTCCCCGATAAAATCAGCTACAAATCGGTTAATCGGTTCATCGTAGATATCAAGTGGTGTTCCGCTTTGCTGAATGACCCCTTCATTGAGTACGAAGATTTCATCTGACATAGCAAGTGCTTCTTCCTGATCATGAGTTACAAAAATAAAGGTGATACCCAGACGTTGCTGAAGTTCGCGCAGCTCATACTGCATCTCTGTACGTAATTTGAGGTCAAGCGCAGACAAAGGCTCGTCTAGCAAAATGATCTCTGGTTCATTAACAATTGCCCGAGCAATCGCTACCCGCTGACGTTGGCCGCCAGACATTTCAGTAATCTCCCGGTTTCCGTACCCAGCCAGATTGACAAAACGAAGAGCGTTCTCCACTTTCTCTTTGATCTCTGCATTCTTCATCTTTTTGATCCGCAGACCAAATGCCACGTTCTCAAATACATTCAGATGCGGGAATAATGCATAGTCCTGAAATACGGTGTTTACTTGACGTTCATGTGCAGGAACACGGTTAATAATTTTACCATTAAAATAAATATTTCCTTCGGAAGGCTCCGTAAAGCCAGCAATCAGCCGAAGGATCGTAGTTTTGCCGCATCCAGATGGACCCAGCAGCGTATAAAATTTACCGCGTTCGATTTCAAAGCTGACCGATTTAAGGATGGGATCATCCTCATCATATCGTTTCGTCACGCTTTCGAACCGGATAATGGAGTCTTGGTTTATCATATGATAGAAAAACCTCCTTTTTCAGGGGATTACCTTGCGCCTTCTAGTTCATTTAAGCATATTACTGCTGATCCGTTCGGGCACATGTCGCAACTTATTATATAGAAATCATCTAATTGCGCAACCCATTTTTTTATCATTCTATGAAGTTTACTTCTTTCTTCGATATTTTATCCCGAGTACATTTCCAAAAATGAGTGTGCCACCCAATAAACGGAATAAAAACCGTGTCTATAAACTTCAAATTTGTCTTTACTCCCGCAAAAAAGCATCTCCTAAAGGTTTTTTGAACCTCCGAGATGCTCTGGTCCCTGCTCTATATATTGTACCATTTCGTATTCACTTAGCCTACGATTCTATGAATTTACCAAAAAAACAATAACATATTCTATCCATGAAAAGGGCATGTAGCGATAGCAGGATTTGCTTCTTCCTTCTGATCGAACTTTTTCTCCGGAAGGTTATCATCCTGATTTTTCGTGTAAGGTGCTGGTTGATGAAAGAAATTCGGCTTTTTCACTTGATTCGAATAGGACTTATGAAAAATATGTGTCGTTGCCGGTGACATCGGCGGAATAAGCCAGGTCCAGTTACCGGTCACTTCTCTTCCGGCTTCTGCTTCCCTCTCTTCAAACTTTGCCAGTTGATTCGCTGCTGTGTGATGGTCTACCATACTGACGCCATTCTTTCGATAAGAATGAAGCACCGCTACATTCAGCTCCACGAGTGCCTTATCCCGCCACAAACTTGCTTCACTCGTGGTTTCAAGGCCCATAACCTTTGCCACAGCAGGAAGCTTGTTATAACGGAAAGGGTCCGCTAGATTTCTTGCTCCGATCTCCGTTCCCATATACCATCCATTAAAA
Source organism: Paenibacillus sp. GYB006 (assembly GCF_036577645.1). Lineage (NCBI taxonomy): Bacteria > Bacillati > Bacillota > Bacilli > Caryophanales > Paenibacillaceae > Paenibacillus > Paenibacillus sp. GYB006. The sequence goes on from NZ_JARBDA010000003.1 coordinate 225,622, forward strand.
GGAGCTGCCGGATACTGAATTCCCCCGATCTCTAGTCTCATATCGGAAATCATAGGTACCGCATACCATCTCAGACCAAGCGACTCCATCTCAGGATAATCAGGATGTTCTATGTCCACTTCCATGATTAGATCCTTCGGTATCGGTACATACACAGGCTTTTGGCCTGCTATTTCTATGACGAGCGGAAGGACATCGTAATCTGTGCCATTGCCTTCCCAGCCGAGTTTCATTGCTTCTTTGGTGAAGGCGACAGAAGCCGGATCCCCCACAATACCGCTGCTCGTTTCATACCCGGCATAACGAATGAGCTGATGGTTCCAAATGCGGACTGGATCGACTCCTTCTGGTGTTCTTGGAGCAAAAAGAGTAAGCAGCGGAATCACTTTGCCGTGATTGGTAGCTGTACGGATATGCTGAAATAAACACTCCGCTACCTCTTCTGCACTCCCTGCATCTCTTGCATCTACAAGCCGTATGGATTGCCAGGATAGTCGCCCTATACAGCGATTACTGTTGCGCCAAGCCAGCTTGATTCCGTACTCCAGCTCCTGCTGGGTATGTCCATACGTGCCTGAATCCTCAATTTCCCGCTGAATGTCAAGAAGCCGGGCTTCTGCCGCTTCACGGCAAAGACCCAGCTCCTCATAACAAGTGTATATAAATGTGCTTGCTTCTTCCCACATATCATTTGTATTTGTCATACCGATAATCTCCTCATGTCTACGCGTCATACCAGAGAATTCACTCTAACCTCAGCAGGACTAATGGAATAGTCTCATTATACGGTTCGACTGCATACAAAACCATCATTTGGGTAATATGTTCACTTTATATTCACCTAATCGCTAGAAAGTAAATTATTTTCCAAGAAAAGAATTAAGCATCCAAATATGTTTTTGCAGTGTTTCTTGGTTGCCAATCATCACATCAGCTGTGCTGTCATCGCCCAGTTCTTCTGCTGCTTCTTTTCCTTCTTCGAGTACTTCAACCATGGTAGTGAAGTCTTCGACCAAAGCTTGAACCATTTGTTCTGCTGTTTTGCTGCCCTCTGCTTCTTGGATTGGAGAAAGACTCAGATGTTCTTTCAGTGTAGCAACCGGAGATCCGCCAATAGCAAGCAAGCGTTCTGCTACAACGTCCATATGTTCCGTTACTTCATTGTAAAACTCTTCGAATTTCTCGTGCAGGGTAAAGAAGTGAGTTCCTTTTACATACCAATGGAAGTTATGCAGTTTTGTATATAGCACAGACCATCCAGCGATTTGTCGATTTAATGCATCATGCAATTTTTGTACACCTTGTGATTGGTTTGTTTGATTGGTTTGAGTTGTCATATTTAGATCTCCTTTTTATTTTAAATGTAAGTAATAAACAATGTTGGTACAGTGATACTTGTCACAGACTTTTAATTTAGACTTAATCTAAATCCTAATATTATTATAGCATGGTTTTCGAAAAAGGGAAGCTTACTCCCTCTATTTGATAGATGAAGATTTGATGAACAGTCAGAGCAGCGGCTTCTTTTGCACTGACAAGAATAGAATGCCCCATTTGGATATAAAAAAACATGGAAGAGCGATCAGGGAATCATTGTGATCGCTCTTCCATGTTTTTAATTCACACCTTTTGCAGTCCAGCTATCGAAAGCAAGGTGTCTGTGATTTCTTGATAATTATGAACTGTAAAATGCGGACGATGGTTAGATTCAGCTTCAGCGTTCCGGTGATTGTACCAAAGTACGGTCCAGCCTGCTTTTATTGCTCCAACCACATCATTTCGCCATGAATCGCCAATATAGTAACTGTGCTCAGGAGAAGTCTTTGTGATCGCATTAACATGCTCAAACAGTCTGACATCAGGTTTGGCATAACCAACTCCTCCGGATACAAAGATCATATTCTCCGGAATGAATCGCTCCACTTGCAGTGCCTTCAGCTTCTTCTGTTGGTGTTCCGCTGGTCCATTCGTAATGAGTCCTACCTTTATCCCTGAGTAGGTCAGTGTCTCGATCAGTTCCATAGCGCCTTGGAAGGGCTGAATCTGAAACTGTCTATTTACATAAGCTGTCTGTGCAGCTTCCGCTTCTATTTCATTGAGGAAGACCCCGAATTCTGCTAAAGCCAGCATAAAGCGGCGTCTGCGCATGTCGGCTAACGCCTCTTCTTCAGGTACGGCAGATAAATTCTTCTCTTCTGATAACAAATCGCTGTAATAACGGAACCGGTAATAAATATCCTCATAAGGCATATCGTCCGCTAAACCTACAGCCTCCTGCAAGGCTTCTCGAAGTGGTGATAAATGATCATAGAGTGTGTCGTCGACGTCAAAGAACACTGCTTTTTGTACATTATCAGCCAAAAGGTTTCCTCCTCTTCCTATATCTGAGTTAACACATAAATGCCGTATGGATTGTTTATAGAAGAGCTCTCTTCTTGAAAGAAACCTTCCTGATGATGATATTGATACGTGGTCCCATACAATTTAAACTCATTTAATTTATCTTTCGTTCCTTCACTTGCATTCATCATAAGGTACAAAAACTGGGACATTACCTGCAAGGAGGCATCCGGATCTGTTTCTTTGCTTAGAGCTACATCAGGCAAACCAAACATTTGCATCCCGCAAGAGTAAAAATAATGTTCGTCCTGCATATAGCTGATCATCGTATTCAGCAATTGATCAAGGCGCGCTTCTTCACCGATCATATTCCACTCTTCCGGAGTAAATGCTTTATCACAATTCTCGATTTTGACGGCAACTCCCCCGCATGCCAGCAGCATCTGTACAGGAGCAATCATACGCTGGACCGCTTCCGCGGAACCCATATAGCCAGACAGATAAATGACCATTGTATGTTTTTCTACCTTTTGCATCGTCTTGTCTGAGAAATCACCTTTAGAGGATAAATAAAAAGCTTCCGCGAGTTTTGGATCCTGCTCTTCAATCCTTATTTCAAAAGCACGGTTTCGCTTCGTATCGAGCAAGAGACCGCCAGTAAGAGAATATTCCCCGCTGCTCTTTCTTGTCAGTTTTCGTATCAGTTTGTCTTCATCTTTCCACTGTCCTGGAATACATAGGACGAGCTTATCATTCATCTGTAAATTCCCTTCTTCCTCGCCTAACCTTACTATAAAAACAAACCACTGCCCTTCTTCTAAGCGCTCAGCAGCAACTTGAATGAACGGCAGTGGTTGATATTGCAAAGGTTATTTTTTATAATCCCTTGCTTCTATAGATGAAGCTTAATATCTTTTTGGTGCTGCTTTTTTGGCTAACTCTGTGAGATAAGAGAAAAATGCATCTGGGTCGGTATCATAGACAAGATTAACTGGTTTTCCATCTGGATCTATAATGGTGCGCCCCTGGCTTGGTCCATCTGGAATCACGCTGCACTGCACAACTTTGCGCTTCACAAGCTCTTCTCGTCCCAGCGCTGCTGTGGTAAGTACATCCCACAAATAATAGGTTGAATTGGTCTCGCTGTATACAAGCGGAGGTACTCCCGAATAACAGTTACCAAGGAAGTCTACGCCTTCATAGCAGCGTTCTTTCGCCCAGCGATTACGAACTGCCGGCGTGAGCGGTACTTTGTTCGTACTTTCAAGCGCAACAAGGTCAATCTCAATCCCTGTCTGCCAAACTTGGTAAGCTGCTTCTGGATCCCAATATACATTCCATTCTGCCGTTCCATCGTGCTCTGGTTCCTGGACATTCCCTTTTTCAAAGGTTCCTCCCATCCATACCAGCTTCTCAATCTTCTCTTCAATCTCTGGTGCTTCTTCCAGAGCTCGGGACAGGTCTGTGAGTGGTCCGGTGAATACGAGAATAGTTTTTTCTTCCGTCTTGCGTATGGTCTCAATAAGATGCTTATGTGCAGGTAATTCAGACAATGGAGCTTCCATCGTTCCGGATTCATTCAATATAGGAAGTGCATCAACATAAAAAGAATGGATGCGCCAATCGCTTGGAAACGGGTTTTTACCACGAGAATTCGATTTCGATACTTCGACTTGATACGTGCTGAAACGATCGATAATTTTACGACTTGCATCCGTGGCTGGTTCCAGATAACCATCTGCCGGAATAATAGACACTCCTGTCACTTCCACGTCATCCATCTGCAGAAGCATAAACAGTGATACAAGATCATCTACTCCGCCATCATGATTAAAATATACTTTTCTCTTCGTCATGTTTGAAAAATCCCCCTGCTAGTCTTATCTATTAGGTGTGAAACCTTACCTCATATGTTCTCATCTTAAGTCTTTACAAAGTGCAAATGCAACCATCCTCCTCTGAAAATCAACAGGAAATAGAAAAAAGGGGTATGTCAGCAAATTCAATATCTGCTAACACCCCCCTTACTATCGTTATTATCCAATATTAATGGAAGGTTTGAACTTGTTCTTCTTTACCGGCAACTTTTCTTTTACCTGGCCAAAAAGCAACTTCTCCAAGCACCATGGTAATGGAAGGTACAAGGAACGGTCTCACAATAAACGTATCGAGCAATACTCCAATCGCTGTGATAATACCAAACTGAACAAGTACCTGAATCGGTAAAGTAGCAAGAACGGCAAAGGTACCCGCAAGGATGAGTCCAGCAGAGGTAATGACAGAACTCGTCTCTCCTACTCCTTCTTTAATCGCTTGTTTCAGCGGCATCGTTTTACTCTTCTGCCAAATGCTCGAGATCATAAAGATATTATAATCCTCACCTAATGCTACTAGGAACACAAAGGAATACAGCGGAATTGCTCCTTGAATTGCATCTGCACCGAGTCCGTAATGAATAATGAGCCATCCAAGACCGAGTGCCGAGAAATACGACAAGATTACGGTAGCAACCAAATATACCATCGCCACCAAAGAACGCAGGTAAAGCAGCAACAGCAAGCTGATCAGACCCACCACGACCGGAATAATGAGTCTTGAATCATGCTTTCCGGCAAGTTCCGTATCATACTGTGTAGCCGTTTGACCGCTAATCCACACTTTATCACCGGAAGCATTCACACCTGCACTCTCAAGAGCAGTCTCTGCTTCAGAACGAAGATCGGGAATATGGTGCATTGCTTCAATGGAATATGGATTCATGGCAAGTTCCACTTGGTAAGCTAGAATGTCGCTATTTACAGATCCTTCTTCAGGCTCCGAAACGATACTTACATAATCTAGTGCTTCCAGACGCGATTTCACATCCGTATCTTTACCTTCCGTGTCCAGCATAAGCTGTACAGGGGCAAGCTCTCCTTCGGAGAATTGTTCCCCAATGACCGTAAATCCTTCTCTGGATGGAACATCTTCAGGGAAAGAAGACAATAGGTCATACGTGTATTTGATTTGAGGTGAAAAGGAAGCTAAGATTCCGAGCACCACAATCGTGGATACGATGACGGTCCAAGGACGCTTCGTCACTACATTGCCGATCCAGCTTTCTTTTTTCTTACGTGGAGCCGGTACCGGCTTCCCTTTTTTACGAGCACGCTCTGCCTGCATCTCTGCTGTTCTTGGTACAAACGGATAGAAGGATGCACGGCCGAAGATGGCCAGAAATGCAGGGACTAGTGTAAGGCTCGCAATAAACATAATAAGAATGGATAAACTAAATGGAACTGCAAAGCGCTCATAAGCACCATATTCAGCAAGCAGAAGAGCAAAAAGTGAGATAACAACGGTAAATCCACTCATCGCAATCGCGCCCGAAGAACTTGTAATCGCTTGGAACAACGCTTTACGTTTATCTTCTTCATTCCATAAAATCTGACGGAATTTAGAAATCATAAATAGACAATAATCAGTACCTGCTCCAAAAAGCAGAACCGTCATAATTGAAATGGACTGTGAATCAACGGTAATGACTCCTTGTTTTGCTAGAAATCCTAAGATGGGACTTGTCACAATGTACGCAAATCCAACGGCTACAATAGGAATAACAGCAAGCAGTGGTGAGCGATAAATAAGGAGCAAGAAGATAAGTACAAGCAGCACGGTGCCGATGAGAAGCGATACGTCCGCATTCTCAAACAATCCGGTCGCATCTACCGAGATACCGGCAGGACCTGTTACCCGAGCACTAAGCTCATCTCCACTATCTATTTCAGCATCAAATGGGTTCGTTCCAAATATAGAAGTCATACTGGACTTGATTCCATCAAGACCTTGCCCTAGTTCTTCGGCATCCGCCTCGTCTTCAAAAAATACAGGCAGCACCAGTGTGCTTCCATCTTCAGACAACTGTGCAGACAGCGCTGGAGGCGGTAATTTATGTAAAGGGATAACAGCTGTTTGATGAGGAACAGGCTTCTCCTCCAGCTGAAGAGTTAATTCTTGCAGCTTTGTCAGCTCTTCAGTACCGAGTCCTGACTCTTTATGGATAACAATTAGAGCAGGTATACCCGAATCATTCGGAAACTCACGATCTGCTACCATTTGCGCAATGACAGAAGGTTCATTTTCTTTTAAATTGGCTGCATTGTTATTTTCCTGTTCACCAACAGCAGGCCAAATCAGGTTTAAAACAACGGCCAAGATGACCCACACCAAAACGGTGATCCATTTTGTTTTTTTACCAGCGATCCATTTTCCATATCCACCGGGTTCTTTTTCTTTCATTGTTCCAGTCACATCCTTCATTTTTTCATGTTTTTATTGAAATGAACCGCAGGTCATAATACAATCTAGATGTAATTATATATACCGGTAGGTTAATTATCAACAACTATTTTTGAAATTGGCGGTGGATTCACTTATACTGCTCATCAGGAGGAATCATGATGACTAAACAACCACCTCGTTCACCCGGGCGTCCTAAACAAACTTCGGATGAAGTGTCCACCTATGATGTGATTCTAGGAACAGCCTCCAGGCTGTTTATGGAGAATGGGTATGAACCCGTGTCTCTGCAGCAGATTGCGAAGCTATGTAATGTTACAAAGGCCTCCATATACTATCACTTCACCAGTAAGCCAGAACTGTTCAAGATCGCTGTCACCAGTATGCTGCGGCGCGGTTACGAACAAACACATAAGTGTTTGATGAAAGCAGATACTTTGAAGGAAGGCCTTCTCTTTATTGCGGAAGCCAAAATTACTACACCTCATGCGGAGATGGAAACGATTCTTCGTGAAGCAGAAACTTTTCTCAGCAAAGAACAGATCCAAGAGATTAGAGATGGCGAGCGTGCCATTCATCAGCTTTTAGCGGATCATTTTGAGCGCGAATTTCAATCAGGGGTTATTAAACAGAAGAATCCCCTCCTACTTGCCCAAGCTTTCTCTGCCCTGCTCATGCTGGGTAATCGTGAGGATATTACGAGTAAATATGCAAGTCCCAGAGAGCTTGCAGAAGAACTAGTTGAATTATTCTGGCAAGGTGCAGGTTCTTAAGAGAAACTGCCCTTTGATCAAGGTTTAAAAAAGGCCCGTAAGGGCTTTTTTTTATTCACAAGTCACGGCAACACTATATGGCATCCGGACCGCCCACTAAAAAAGCCAGCTTATGATCAAGAACGGAGATTTGCACAGGGGTACTAAGATATACCTCTCCATCTGTATCTGCCTGTTTCTCTACATCGGTTCGAAGCTTGATATTACGGGCTTTGTAGTAGAGAATACTGTCATTCTTCGGCTGCCACTCTCCTTCTGGTTTACGAGCTAATAATTCCCTTAGAAGCGGCAATCCTGTCTGGCGAATAATTAAAATATCGAACTGGCCGTCCATTAGGGCATCTTGAGCAAAAGGAAGCGCACTCGATCCAAGCGATCGGCCGTTTGCGATATAAATCATCACGGCTTCATCTTGAATCAGCTTGCCATCAGCCTCCATCTCAAAAGCAAAGGGTACTGCTGAGCGGATCGTTTGCAGTGTACTAATAAAATAACTTAGTTTGCCGAGTGAACCTTTTAAGTTTGGATCGATATTTTCAGATGTTTCCGTAATGAGACCTACCCCAAAAAAGTTAGTAAATACTCGCCCGTTCGCAAACCCCAGATCAATATCGATGGTTCTTCCTTCAAGCATCATACGAGCAGACTGCGTAACGTCCACCGGCATTCCGAGCGATCTTACAAAATCATTACACGTTCCGCCTGGCAGAACTCCCACGACCGGCGGATGAACCAGCTGTGTTAATCCGTTGATGCACTCATGGACCGTGCCGTCCCCACCTAAAATAAATACCACATCTACCCCGCTTCCCCGTTCCAGACATATCCTCTCTCCGTCTCCAGGGCCGGAAGTCTGAATGATATCGAGCTCCTTGATGGCAGGTGCCAGCACAGCTACGGCAGAACTAACTAAACTTCCTGCAGCAGATCCTGCTGCATCATTATGGATAAGCAGCGCTTTTGTGATCTCCATGAATCAACCCTCCTACTTCTCTTATGGTGCTTACTCTTTCTTTACCCGTTGTAACAGGCCCTTAACAATTACATGACATTATTCCCAGACCAACTTATTCCATATTTTATTGATGAGAGGTGTTATCTATCACCTTCGTTCAGGGTAATAAAGTAAAAAAACACATCTTTCACCAAGGAGGCAATCTCTATGATTCCTGCAACACATAAAGAGCTGGAAGAAATCAGGACACAATGTCGGTCCATGGTAAAGACGCGGGCATTTGCCTCTGGAAGCACTTCACTCATTCCGATTCCGGGAACCGATGTCGTTGCCGACGTAGGAATTTTAATGCAGTTGCTTCCTGCTATTAATGAGAAATTTGGATTAGCTAAAGAAGATGTAGAGGGTATGGATGCAGAGAGCAAGGCCGCTTTTTATGGACTCGTTCTATCGATGGGCAGCGCTGTAATCGGAAGACTCGTTACCCGAGAAGTGGTCATTAAATTGCTCCAAAAAGTTGGGGTGCGAATGGCAGCGAAACAAGCGACACGGTTTGTTCCTTTTGCAGGGCAAGCCTTGTCTGCCGTACTCAGTTTCTCAGCAATGCGCTATATCGGCAACAAACATGTAGAAGACTGTTACCAAGTTGCATTAAAGCTCTTGGAAGAACGCCGAGCGAAAGCGCATGAACTGCCGAAAGATTCTGAAATTCTCAGCAGAATAACGGAATCCGTCGCTATCGACAGTAAAGCCCATTCTGAGGATGAATCAGCTGATACGGCACCTAAGGAATAACCGAGTACAACATGATAAAATAAAAAAACACCGAATCTCTTTCAAAGACAGGCGTTATCTGCCAAAAAGAGATCGGTGTTTTTTGTTTTTTAGCCAGCTTCAGAGAACTGACTGTTATACAGATCGGCGTAGAATCCGCCTTGCGCAAGCAATTCTACATGTGTTCCTTTTTCAATCACATCTCCATGATTCATGACCAGAATCACATCTGCATCACGAATGGTGGACAACCGGTGAGCAATAACAAAGCTGGTCCGGTCTTTCATCAGTTCGTTCATCGCTTGCTGGATCGCAATCTCGGTTCTCGTATCCACTGAACTTGTTGCTTCGTCCAAGATAAGAATAGATGGATCTGCCAAGATCGCACGAGCAATGGTAAGAAGCTGCTTCTGACCTTGCGAAATATTTGATGCTTCCTCGTTCAGTACGGTATCATAACCATCCGGCAGCGTACGAATGAAATGATCGGCACGGGCAGCAATGGCAGCCTGCCGAATCTCATCTTCGGTTGCTCCTTCTCTTCCATACGCAATATTGTCACGGATTGTACCATTAAACAGCCAGGTGTCCTGCAGTACCATACCGAACATTTCACGGAGTGCACCCCGCGGCATATCGGTAATATTAACCCCGTCAATTCGGATTTCACCGCCCTGAATCTCATAGAAGCGCATCAGAAGATTGATCAGCGTTGTTTTACCAGCGCCTGTAGGTCCGACAATAGCTACCGTTTGTCCAGGCAACACATCCAGGCTCATATCAGATATGAGCGTCTGTCCGCCTTCATATCCGAATTTCACATGCTCAAAGGTAACGGCTCCTTGAACCTGTTCTAGTGCCATGTCACTTCCTGCTTCTTTCACTTCTTCCTCTTCATCGAGCAGTTCGAATACGCGTTCAGCAGAAGCTACTGTGGACTGAATGACATTAGCGATATTTGCCAGTTGCGTGATCGGCTGAGTGAACTGACGAGAATACTGGATAAAAGCAAGAATGTCTCCCACTAAAATTCTTTCTTTGGTGACTAAAACCCCGCCTACGATACAAATCAATACATATCCTAGATTTCCAATAAACTGCATCAGCGGCATAATGAGTCCAGAGATAAACTGAGCCTTCCAGCCCGTATGGTAAAGCTTTTCATTAATCTCATCAAAATCATGAATGGATCTTTCTTCGCGTCCAAAAGCTTTGACTACATTGTGACCTGTGTACATTTCTTCCACATGCCCATTCAGTTCGCCAAGTTTTTTCTGTTGCCCAACAAAATACCCTTGTGAACGTTTGGCAATCACCGTTACGACAATGACACTAAGCGGTAACGTCAGAAACGTAATGAGTGTCATCAAAGGACTGATCGTCAGCATCATTACGATAACCCCGATAACGGTCACAAGCGAGGTGATGAACTGCGTTATGCTTTGCTGCAAGGTGTTACTAATGTTATCCACATCATTTGTAGCACGGCTAAGTGTTTCTCCATGGGTGCGTCCGTCAAAATATTTGAGCGGTAAACGCGACAGCTTTTCGTTGATCTGCTCTCTCATCTTGTATACAATTCGCTGTGCTACACCAGACATTAAATATTGCTGAGCATAGCTGAATAGAGAACTTAGTAAATAAAGTCCGCCCAGCAGCATCAGAATACGGTAGATAGCCGTAAAGTCAATTGGCATAGCAGGCTGTCCAGACATCTTCGCAAGGGCCGGTTCCGCTAAAATGTTTGTAGCACGCGCCATGATCTTCGGTGCAACAATGGTAAACACGGTGCTCAGAATCGCCATAATAAAGACGAATACGAGCATTTTATTCTCCGGCTTCAGATATTTGACAAGCCGTTTCATGGTTCCTTTAAAATCTTTCGCCTTCTCTACAGGACCTCGGCCCGGATGTCCGCCGGGATGCCCCGGTCCTGCAGGTGGCGGTGTACGTTTCTCACTCATGCGATCTCCTCCTCTGATAACTGTGAGGATACAATTTCACGGTAGACTTCGTTATTAGCTAACAGTTCGCTGTGGGTACCGCTGCCCACAATTTTTCCTTCATCCATAACAAGGATCCGGTCTGCATCTCGCACTGTACTCACGCGCTGGGCGACAAGAATGACGGTCGAGTTGGAAGTTTCATCTTTCAAAGCAGCTCTCAAACGGCTGTCCGTTTTAAAATCGAGTGCAGAGAAGCTGTCATCAAACACATAAATTTCAGGTCTGCGCACCAAGGCTCTGGCAATGGACAAGCGCTGCTTCTGACCTCCAGAAACGTTATTCCCGCCTTGAGCGATTACGCTATCGTACCCATTTTCCATTTCGCTGATAAAATCAGAAGCCTGAGCTACCGAAGCGGCATGCTCGATTTCTTCCTGGGTCGCGTCTTCTTTACCATAACGAAGATTATCCGCAATCGTTCCTGTAAACAGGATTGCCTTCTGCGGTACATAACCAATTTTTGACCGTAGATCATCCTGCGTCATCTCTCTGACATCTACTCCATTTACCTTAACACTGCCCTCCGTCACTTCATAGAAACGAGGAATAAGACTGAGCAGCGTCGTTTTACCTGAACCGGTACCGCCAATAATGGCGGTTGTCTCGCCTGGTTTCGCTGTAAAACTGATCCCTTCAAGCGCATATTCTTCAGCACCTGGATATTTGAATGAAACGTTATCGAACTCCAGTGTTCCATAAAGTTTGTTAGGTTTTGCCGGACTCTCTGGATTCTTCAGCTCAGGCTTCATCTCCAGCACTTCGTTAATACGAGCAGCAGAAGCAGAAGCTCTAGGGAGCATAACAAAGATCACGGAGACCATAATCAGTGAAAACATAATCTGCATGGCATATTGGATAAATGCCATCATATTACCAACTTGCATATCGCCTGCATCAATACGAAGGCCGCCGAATCCGATGATCGCAATAACGGTGAAGTTCATGATCAGCATCATGGACGGCATCATAAAGGCCATAATTTTATTGACACGAATCGCCGTTTGAGTTAAATCCTGATTGGCTTCTTTAAAACGTTCTTTCTCAAAATGTCCTCGGTTAAAGGAACGAATAACCCGAATTCCGGTAAGCTGTTCACGCAGCACCAGATTCAATCGGTCTAGTTTTTTCTGAATTGCCTTAAATAAAGGCAGCCCTTTAAAGGCAATAAGCGCTACTGTTCCTGCCAAGATCGGCAGAGATATAACAAGAACCAGTGAAAGCTTGGCATCCTGCGAGATTGCCATGATGAGTCCTCCGATAAACATGAGCGGAGCACTAATCATCATTCGCATCATCATGAGCAGTACATTTTGTACTTGGGTAATATCATTCGTTGTACGGGTGATGAGTGAAGCTGTTCCAATTTGGTCAAATTCCTGCAGCGAGAAATTTTCGACATGTCTAAACACTCGGCTGCGTAAATCCCGTGCAAACTTCCCGGATACTTGAGAAGCGAGAAAGCTGACCAAGATCGAACATAGTGCTCCGAGCAGAGCAATAAACAGCATCATTCTTCCTACACTCCAGATATAAGGAACGTCGTTATTCTGTATCCCTGTATTCACAATATCTGACATCAAAGTAGGTAAGTATAGATCAGACATCGATTGTAAGAATACAAAGATAATGACAAGGATCACCGGAAGTTTGTAAACATTCAGCATCCTTAAAAGCTTCAGCATAAATTTTCACTTCCTTCTTTTCTCTTTCGTTCTTCCTTTTCTTCCCGGACCTTGTCATGGTACTCATGAACCCGGTTCAGGAGCAGGGTGAGCTGCTTTGTATCCTCTTCTCCGAGATACTCTACAAGACCTTGCATCGTAGTCATCATTTCTTTGTGAACCTCTCTGACTACTTGCTGACCTGCTTCCGTAATTTTAATGCGGACGACCCTCCGATCATCCGGATCCACTGTCCGCTCCACCAGACCTGCTTCTTCCAAAGTCCTGATTACTGGTGTAATTGTAGGAGATTTCACACGAAGAAGATTGCTGATTTCAGATGCCTTCATCCCCTCAATCTGCTCCTTCGTCGTGGGTCCCTTCTCCATATATTCACTGATTTTACATACAACGGAGGCAGGATCTCGCTCTGTCTCCGTACCTCTAATCAGTGCTGTTAAAAGCATAATTTCGCTAGGGTTACGTCCTTCCGTTTTTCGTTGTTTCCATATCCCCCGATTAAACTTCATAAACGTATAGAGCAAACTTTGTACCGTTGTATCTTCATTCATTTTTGTAAACCCCTCCTTTACAACCGAATACCCTTATATCCTTCTGAAATTAATCATACCCTTAAATTGTTAGGTATCCTAATTAACTTCAAGCAAGCAAATTATATTCCCCGTTATCACGAATGTCAACTAGCGTCTATTACAGAATAAAATCCCCCTTACTGCTTGTTTTTATGAAGAGGTTCTAAGCCCTTGGAATACAAAAAAAAGCGATGGCATCGTTGCCACCGCTTTCCTCATACCTCTACTATTCCCTAGCTGTAGATACCTGGGAACTGAACTCAAAATACTGCCTTGCATTTCGATATGAAATATCTTGCACGATATTTCCAAGCAACTCCATATCGTGGGGAACTTCTCCTTGCTCTACCCACTCTCCAAGCAAATTGCACACTAACCTGCGAAAATATTCATGCCTTGGATACGAAAGGAAGCTTCTTGAATCCGTGAGCATCCCAACAAATCGGCTAATGAGTCCCGCATTCGCGAGTGCTTTCATCTGAGCAAGCATTCCATCTTTTGTATCATTAAACCACCATGCAGATCCGAGCTGGATCTTGCCTGGAATCCCGTCCCCTTGAAAACTTCCCGTAATTGCAGCCAGCACTTCATTATCCCTCGAATTAAGTGAGTAGAGGATGGTTCTTGGCAGTGCATCTTCGCTTGCAAGCGAATCCAGGAGCTTAACTAGCGGACCTGCGATCAGGCTGTCATTGATCGAGTCATATCCCGTATCCGGTCCAAGCAGATGGTACATTCTTGTATTGTTATTCCGCGCTGCATTGATATGGAATTGCATGGTCCAGCCCCGAGCTGCATACAACTTCCCTAGGAAAACAAGCGTATAAGTCTTGTATTTCTGCTCATCGTTCAAGCTGACCTTTGCGCCAGTCCTAGCTTGTGCAAAAATAGCAGCTGCCTCTTCTTTCGTTGTATCTGCATAAGGAACATAATCAAGCGCATGATCGGAGACCCGTCCTCCTACAGAGTGAAAGAAATCCACCCTCTCTTCCATTACTTGAAGGAAGGTATCATAGTCTTCTATCTTTCGCTTGGCAACCTGTTCGAGCTGAGTTAACCAAGGACGGAAGCCATCACGATTGATCTCGAGTCCTTTATCGGGACGGAAAGAGGGTAACACTTCGGTATCGAAGTCTGGAATCCCTTTAATTAAAAGGTGATATTCCAGCGTATCTGCCGGATCATCTGTTGTACAAATTACGGTAACATTTGATTTGGTTATGAGATCACGTGCACCAAAACCTTCACCATTCAGTTTGGCGTTTACTTTTTCCCAAATCACAGGTGCATTCTTTTCATTAATCAGTTCATATACACCAAAGTATCTCTGAAGCTCTAAATGTGACCATGCATAGACCGGATTCCCGATCGCCAGTGGTACGGTTCTAGCCCAGGCCATAAACCGGTCGTAGTCGCTGACACTTTCATCGCCGGTTATGTATTTCTCTTCTACTCCATTCGCACGAAGCAGCCGCCATTTGTAATGATCTCCATATAGCCAAGCCTCCGTCAGATTACGGAAGGTTTTATTCTCGTAAATTTCCTTAGGACTTAAGTGACAGTGATAATCGATGATGGGCATATCCTTGGCATAGTTCTCAAACAACGTGATCGCTGTGTCGTTCGTCAACAAAAACTGCTCATCCAGAAAAGACTTCATCTACCCTTTCACGCTCCCTATAAGTTCCTTTTAGTTCATTTCGGTTTACTTACTACCTAAAGCTACACTGTTTTCCCAAAAAATTCAATATAAATTGACAGCGCTAACAAAACCTTTTTTTCTATTGAACACCTTTATCCATCTTACACGGATTTCTGGCAGGGTACTTGCTAAGTGATCTAACTCATTGAAAAAGTTCTGTTTTTCATGCAAAGTGTATCGAAATGTACCAAAGGGGCGAACTCTAATGGCAAAAGTGATTTCCAATATGCACCTGAATGAAAAAGTGGGTCTGCTTGAGGTGGAATGTGAACGCGGCGGAAAACCAGGACAGTTCTATATGCTTCGAGCCTGGGATACCTATCCGCTGCTCCCAAGACCCATTAGTATTTTTGATTGTACGGATCACAGCATCCGTTTTCTATACCTGGTTGTTGGCGAGGGAACCCGCCGTCTATATCAGCTCCGCGCAGGCGACAACCTGATGCTGGAAGGACCTTTTGGCAATGGTTTTCCTGAACTGAGCGGGAAAATTGCGCTGATCGGCGGCGGAATTGGGATTGCACCTTTTTATTACGCAGCAAAACAGTATGAGAATGCAGATGTCTATCTTGGTTTCAGCGATCAGCCCTATCTTGTAGAAGAATTCAAACAAGTCTCTTCCTCTGTTACGGTTGATG
This sequence comes from Paenibacillus sp. GYB006, assembly GCF_036577645.1. Classification (NCBI taxonomy): domain Bacteria; kingdom Bacillati; phylum Bacillota; class Bacilli; order Caryophanales; family Paenibacillaceae; genus Paenibacillus; species Paenibacillus sp. GYB006. The sequence continues at coordinate 241,342 of NZ_JARBDA010000003.1, forward strand.
TTGGCGGTACAATTTTGGACAACATATCGTTTTCTGATTATGACCATGTCATCGCATGTGGTCCTGAAGGAATGCTAAAAGCAGTACAAGCGAAACAAGCAGCAGAGCAAACCACGGCGAGTGTCTATGTTTCTCTGGAGAATAAAATGGCTTGCGGTGTTGGTGCTTGCCTTGCTTGCAGCACGAAACATAAAACAGGACGCAAAAAAACGTGTACGGACGGCCCTGTTTTTCGAGCAGAGGAGGTTTCTTTCGTATGATCGATCTTTCATGTAATATTGCAGGTATTTCATTTAAGAATCCCATCGTCATGGCTTCCGGTACCTTTGGTTTTGGACGGGAATACAGCGGATTCTATGATATTAATAAACTGGGCGGATTTGTGGGTAAAGGCCTTACCTTGCAACCCAAAGAAGGTAATAATGGGACGCGTATGGCGGAAACGGCTGCAGGAATGATGAATAGTATCGGCCTTGAGAATCCAGGGATCCATGCTTTTCTTACACAAGAGTGTGCCTACTGGCAGTCACTAGATACCGTTCGAATTGTGAACCTCGGCGGCGGAACACTTGAGGATTATAGAGTCGGCGCAGAACTCATTCAAGAACATGAGCAGAGAGTTCGCAAAGAGACCGGCCGTTCCTCCATCGATATGATTGAACTGAATATTTCCTGCCCGAATGTAAAAGAAGGCGGAATGGCATTTGGGATTCAGACTGATGCAGCACGGCATGTCGTACGTGCAGTGCGAAATAAGACAAACTTGCCTCTTATAGTAAAGTTATCGCCGGGTGCTGAGAATTTGGCGGAAATGGCGATCATGTGCGAGCACGAAGGAGCAGACGCCCTCTCCCTGATCAATACCATCTCTGCTATGAAAATAGATATACGCAAGCGCAAAAGTGTATTTGAGCATGGTTATGCCGGATTATCCGGTCCTGCGATTAAACCGATTGCTCTTCGTATGGTTCATCAAGTTGCCCACGCGGTTACCCTGCCTATTCTCGGTATGGGCGGAATCACAACGGCTGAGGATGTTATTGAGTTTATTATGGCAGGCGCTGATGCCGTACAGGTAGGCACGGCTAATTTTATTAATCTCCGTTCAGGTCCAGATCTAATAGAAGGGGTTACAGCCTGGATGGAACAAGAAGGCGTTCAGTCGCTTGATGAAATCCGCGGCATTATTTCATAGATTACAGTGGGATCATCTTACCTAGAAACATAAGTATTACGTTTATATACAACCTCTCTTTCGTTTAAAGCGTCCTTTCTAGCAAAGGACGGTTATAATAAACATGAAAGAGAGGTGTTTTTTTATGCAGATTAAATTTCTTGGAACCGGCGACATGTTCAGCTTCGAACAGGATCATAACAGCGCCATAATCGAGCATGAAGATACAAGGCTCATTATTGATTTTCCTGAATCCAATAGCAAAGTTCTTCACAAACTAGGAATTCCCCTCAGCGATGTACGGGATGTGTTCATTACTCATCTGCATGACGATCACATCAACGGTTTACAGCAGCTTGGCTACTACGCACAAGTATTTGGTGATCATAAACCGACTTTGTATATTCACGAACAATTGGTTGACCCGCTATGGCGCACGCTGGAGCCCGGGATGAAATACACCGTAGGCGGTGAAAAATCTCTCGAGGATTATTTTCATATCGTACCGTTACAAGAAGGAACTCCCTTCACTATTGGCGGGATAACGTATGAAATGACCAGAACCGAGCATGTACCAGGGATGATAAGCTGCGGTCTACTCGCAAGAGGATATTTCTATTACAGCGGAGACGCTACCATGGACCGGGATCTGCTGCTAGACATCGATCAAGATGTAAAAATCATTCTTTATGAGTGCCATATGCAGGACGTAACGATCGGTTCGCACACTTCACTCGGTGATATTCAGGCGCTGCCTGAGTCCATTCAGCGGAAAACGCTGCTCATGCATTACCATGACGGGTACGCAAATAGGGAAGTCAGAGAACGGTTTAACCAAGAATCGCTGGCAAAGCTCGCCCATCCGCTAGAGGTGATTGAACTATGACAGATCATCAACCGAATAACAAAAATACCCCTCCTCAGGAGGGGCCTTCTGACGATCTTATTATGAATGAGCTGGAACAAGATCAATCCTACGCTCCTCATCCCATATCGAAAAAAGCAACCAAACTATTGTTTTACTCTGTTCTCGGTTTTGTATTCCTTTTCGTACTAGTTATGACTGGTGTTAATACAGGTTCGCTCGGCTTATTTGTTATTCATTTAATTGAGTGGACTACCCTGTATATCTTGCCTTGGATTTTTCTCTACTATTTCATTCAATTCGTTCGGGCTTTTGTCAAAGGGAAGCAGGGTTAACGAGCTGGTATTCTCTCCACTCTTCAGGCAGTAAGGAGCGATAAGGTTCCTGGGTAAAGCGATCATCAATCAGCACGAGCACGCCTTCATCTTCTTCGGTTCGAATGAGCCGCCCGCCTGCCTGAAGCACTTTATTCATACCTGGAAAAACATACGCATAGTTAAATCCATTACGCCCTGTTTTGTTAAAATAATCCTTCAACATGTTGTTCTCCATGCCAATCTGCGGCAATCCCGTTCCCACCACTATGACACCGTTCAGTCGATCCCCTGGCAAATCCACCCCTTCTGAGAACACGCCCCCAAGTACGGCAAAAGCAAGCCGGGTTCGCTCTGGATGCGGCTGAAAAGCTTGCAAGAAGGCATCCCGCTCCTCTTCGCTCATGAATGACTGCTGAATCACTGTATCGATCCCTCTGCCCTGCTCCTGGGTAAAGGCATCATATACTTCCTGCATGTACGCATAAGAAGGAAAAAAGACAAGCAGATTTGTACGCGGCCGCTCTTCTGCGACTTGCTGAATCAGCTTTGCGATGACCTGCTTCGAGCGCTCGCGGTCATTATAACGAACCGAGACAGGGACAAGCCTTACATCCAGCTGATCCTTGTTGAATGGAGAAGGAATGCTCAGCGTATAATCCTCCTCACCCGCACCCAGCATATCTCGGTAATAATTCATCGGCGACAGCGTCGCTGAGAAATGAATAATGGAGCGATACCCTTTTCCTGCTTGCCGAAGCAGTTCGGAAGGATCGAGACAGAAGATTTTGATTTTGAAATCACTGCGAATAATCTCCGCATAGGTTAGATAACGTTCATCATAAAACTTCGCCATCCGAATAAAGTTTTGTGCTGCAAAGTAGGTACTGAGCAGTTCTTCCTGTGCTTCTACACTCACCTTGGACGCCGCAGTTCCCGTTACCAGCTCAATTTCTGCTGTCTCCACAAACTTCTCCAGCTTTTGAATCAGTGCTTCAGGCAGTTCGGACTGGATGATTCGGCCATCTGCATTACAGTTATTCTTAACGGCAAGCAAGAAGGAATTCACCTCTCCTGCTGCGCGAGATACACCTTCATTTGCTGTCTTATACTCGCTCTTAATTCCTAGAAAAACTGATTTCACAAGCTCTGCCGAGAACATGTTTCTGCCTCGGTCCACTAGGTTGTGTGCCTCATCGACAAGGACAGCTGTCTTTTTCTTCTGGTCTTCCATCAGCCGCTTCAGAGATACTCTTGGATCAAAAATATAGTTATAATCACAGACTACCGCATCAGCCGCATAGGCGATATCGAGAGAGTATTCAAACGGACATACCCGGTGCTTGCGTGCATACTGTTCAATCACAGGCCGCGTCATGATCGTCTCATTTGTCATAATATCGAGGACAGCCCCGTTAATCCGGTCATAATATCCTTCGCATAATGAGCACTTTCCTGCATCGCAAGCTTCCTCTTCTTTAAAACAAATCTTGTCTTTAGCAGTAATCGTTACGCTGCTCACATGAAGACCCTGTGCCTGCATCCTAGCAAAAGCCTCTTCTGCCGTCGCTCTTGTCGTCGTCCGCGCAGTAAGGTAGAAAATTTTGCTGATATGTTTTGCTCCCATCGCTTTCACTGCCGGAAACAAGGTGGACATCGTCTTTCCGATTCCTGTAGGTGCCTTTGCCATAAGTCCCGCACCTTCCTGGATGGTTTTATAAACAGCACCAGCAAATTTCCGCTGACCCGCCCGGTAATTCGGGAATGGAAAGGGCAGAGCCTCAATCGAATTATTCCGCTCTTCCTCATGGATACGGAGCATATCCGCATAGGGAGCATACGCTGCTACGATCTCGTGTGCGTAAGCTTCCAGCTCTTCGAAGGTATAAGCTTCGAGCAATTTTCGCTGTTCTCCGCTGCCCGTACGTACATAGGTAAGCTGAACCTGCATGCGGGGCAAGTTCTGTGCTTTGGCATGCATGTAAGCATACATTTTCCCCTGCGCCCAGTGGACTTGCAGTCCTTCTCCCAGGTCCGCTAGCGGTGCTGCGGTTGATTTGATCTCATCAATTGTCCACTCTCCGTTTAGCTGGATGAGCCCATCACAGCGCCCTTCGATATGGAATAACAGCTCCTCATGCTGAATATCTGCGGTAAGAAATACTTCCTTCTGATCTGTTTCCGCATAGGTTTTCTGGATACTCTGGTGGATCCGGGTCCCTTCATGCATTGTAGCATTCGTCCTGAAACCGCTCGTAATGCTGCCGCTGCGATAGACGTACTCTACCAGCGGTCTTACCGATATGGAAATATCGTAACTCATACAATCACCCGCTCCTGGTCTTATTCATCTCTTCACTGTAACAGAACAGCATGCCAGAAACCAGTGAACAACAAGTTAGAAAAACCATGTATTATAAAATAAGTAGATTACATTATTTGTAATATAATAAATGAAACGAACACACAAAGGAGACTATGCATGCTCTTTATGATTATTTTGCTAGGGATTGTTATCCTTATCCTTTTAGATATTAGAAGTAAATTACCTAAGAAACGAAATATAGTAAGAGAAGAAATTGATAAATCGAGACAAGTGAATCAATTTCATAATACCTTTAGTTGCTTTAATCAGGACTATATATAGATCAAAACGTTTCTATTTGTCTATATATAGTTACCAATTCATCGTTTTAATGAGTTATGAAATTGATTTAAGTAAGAAAAAAACTCCGAAATGAGCGGACAAGATGTAGTAAGAGGGACAGCGATAAATAGCTAATCTATCTCCCATGTTTAGAAAGCGACCTGTTTATATGCTATATTTTGATGGTAATACATGTTATCTCATTATTAGTGCACAGGAGGTTGTTATTATGTATCTTTATATTTTCTCATCACCGATCACAGATGCACGCGAGGAACATCACTACGTCACGCTTCAAGGCGAAGAAGGTACACGTTACATTGTCGAAATGGATAATCCTATCGAGGGAGAAGCAGCGGTTCCCGGATATGAAGTCATTGATGCAAATGGTACGATCGCAGGCAGCAACTTCATCGTTATGAATAACATCCCTGTTACCGAAGAGGGACGAGAAGCGTTTGAAGCACGATTCATGAACCGGGCACGTAAAGTGGAAGGCGAATCTGGCTTTTCTGGTATCCGTGTATTACGTCCACTGAACAGTGACACTTATGTCATTCTGACCGCATGGGTATCCAAAGAAAGTTTTGAAGCATGGCAGAAGTCTCAAGCCTATTCCCACGCACATGCTAAACGCGATACAAGCGAAGGTATTGCTGCACAAGCACCGTCAATCTTCGCCCGCCCATCCTTTGTAACGATGTACACCGCAGAGTAATATAAAATAATGCAGCCCGTCCACTTCCCCGTTCTAGCCTGAACAGGAGTGGACGGTTTTTTGTGTACTTTTTTTTGTACTCTTTTTTCTGTACTCTTTTTTGTACTCTTTTTTGTACTCTATTTTTCTGAACTCTTTTTTTGCGTACTTTTTTGTTTAATCCCTTTATACGTATTCATACTTTACGTATTTATATTTGACCTACCCACATTAGCGCTAATTTCCCTTCGCCCGAGTCCTTTTCTTATTCCTTAATTCATTTTCCTTGGACTCGTTGCTCATCTCAAGGAGCAACGAGTCCCTTACCGCCCCCCATCTAGGGGAAGGATGATATTGCCTACACTTTAGGAAATGCGCTAGCGTAACTCCAGGGAATAAGGAGATTACGAGATCGGCGCGACTTTGGCTTTGGCTGGACCCCTTCATCTTTCGAATCCACCCAGTCCAGACAAAACAAGCGGAGCAGAGAGCTCGAAATCACCGTTTCCCTTTTAAACTTACCGTCTTCACCCCTGAAACCACGTCACATCAACCTTCCCCACCACTTTTCTTCATAAAAGTATAAATCGTTCACATCCCCATTCCTTCGTTTGTTCACAAAGGACAAAAGGCTTCACTATACGTTTGGTAAACGCTTTCCTATACTGAATACCAGATAATCCAGATCACAGAGAAAGGGTGAATGACTTTGGCAAAATCCGATCCTCAAGGAGAGGCGCTAATCCCGCTTAGGCCTCAAACCGTACCCGGGTCAAAAGTGCGAACAGGACGGTTTCGTTCCTTTATAAAAGAAATCAGGAAGAACAAGATCATGTTTCTGATGCTGCTTCCTACCTTACTCTTCTTCTTTATCAACAACTACTTGCCCATGGTAGGGATCTACTATGCATTCACCAAATTCAGTTTCAACACAAGCCTATTCCAAGCCGAATTTGTGGGATTGCAGAACTTTAAGTTTCTGTGGCAATCCGGCACTCTCATGAAACTTACCATGAACACCATCGGTTACAATTTGGCTTTTATTGTACTGGGTAACGTACTTGCTATCGTCGTTGCCGTTCTACTAAACGAAATCAGAGGGGCCTTTTTTAAGAAAATAACCCAATCTGTTATGTTCCTGCCTTACTTTGTCTCCTTCGTTATCCTAAGTGTCATCGTCTACAACATGTTTAACTATGACAATGGGTTTCTGAATACCCTGCTTGCTCAGTTTGGATACGAGCCTGTTGATGTCTATAACAAACCGTATGTATGGATTTTTCTCATCATTATTTTTTACCTTTGGAAAAATCTCGGCTACAGCATGGTCATCTATCTCGCAACCATTACAGGGATCAGCGAAGAATATTATGAAGCCGCTAAAATTGACGGTGCGAATATTTTTCAACGGATCTGGAACATCACACTCCCTATGCTTAAACCTACCTTTGTTATTTTGCTTCTGTTTGCACTAGGCAGCATTATGAAGGGGCAGTTCGATTTGTTCTATCAGCTTGTTGGAAACAACGGCATTCTGTACAACACAACCGACATTCTCGATACGTATGTGTATCGTTCTCTAAAAGTCACGTTTGATATGGGAATGGCTTCGGCAGCCGGCGTATATCAGTCCATGTTTGGATTTGTGCTCGTCATGACGGTCAACACCATCATTCGTAAAATTAACGAAGACTACGCTTTATTCTAGAAGGGAGAAGAGAACATGAACACGAGCATCAAAGATGACCACTATACCCGGCTGCTACAAGTCATTGCCTACACGGTTGTAATCTTTACCTCAATCATCTGTCTGCTTCCCTTCCTGCTCATCATTTCTGCTTCACTGACAAGTAACGATTCCATCGTAAGAGATGGATTTAAGTTCATTCCCGGAGAGATCTCATTTGAAGGATACAAAGCGATCTTCATATTTCCGGAGGATGTGCTGCGAGCATATGGGATTACCCTATTTACGACCGTAAGCGGTACGTTACTTGGACTTTTTTTGATGACAATGGCTGGTTATGTACTTGCCCGCAAAGATTTTAAATACCGTAACAGCTTCTCTTTCTATATCTATTTCACCACCCTGTTTGGGGGCGGGCTTGTTCCATGGTACATCATGATCACGAGGTACTTAGGTCTGCTCGATTCGGTTGCTGCTCTCATTCTGCCTGGGCTCATGACTCCTTTTCTTATTATCCTAATGAAAAATTTTATCCGTTCCGGTGTACCGGAAGAGCTATTTGAGTCTGCCAAAATGGATGGCGCAAATGACTTTACTATCTACTACCGAATTGCCCTAAAGCTCGCGATGCCCGGGATTGCCACCGTTGGACTTTTCCTTGCTTTACACTACTGGAACGACTGGTTCTCCTCTTCCCTGTTTATTAACTCGCCGCATAAATATCAGCTTCAGTACTATCTATACAATGTGATTAACTCCAGCGCCTTCTTGGCCAATATGGGAGCGGGCACCGGTGTTTCCCTCTCCGGCAACTTGCCGACGGAATCTATGAAAATGGCGATGGCCATCGTCGTTACAGGTCCCATCCTGCTGCTATATCCCTTTGTACAACGATACTTTGTAAAGGGACTCACCATTGGGGCGGTAAAAGGTTAAGACTGCAGGTTGAGCGAGAATGTCCGTTGCTCCTGCCGCAGCTAACATAGATTGTAGATACAAGAATAATTCTTAAAGGGAGGATTCACATGAAAAGAACAGTAAAACGCACTTGTTCCATCCTGCTTTCCACCGTTTTTCTATGTATCATCATCTTAACCGGCTGCAGCAACACAGGTCAGAACAGCGGGAGCGCTCCCGTGACAGAAGACGGTAAGCTGGACACCTCTAAGAAAGTAGAGCTTCAGTTCTACATGCTGGGAGATGCTCCTAAAGACTTGGCCGAAATCGAAGCTGAGATTAACAAAATGGCTCAGGAGGACCTGAATACTACCGTTAAATTTAACTTTACTACCTGGACGGACTGGGATCAGAAATATAAACTGCTGCTATCATCTGGTCAATCCATAGACCTCATCTTTACAGCAGAGTGGACACAGTATCAATCCTACGCAAAAGCAGGCGCCTTCCTGGCACTGGATGAACTCCTCCCAGTTGCAGCTCCAGAACTTCATAAGTTTGTTCCAGAAGACATGTGGAATGCAGTGAAAATCGACGATAGCATTTATACAATTCCGGCTACCTATAAAGAATACGTAAATAATGGTTTTGTCTATCGTGAAGATTTGCGTAAAAAATATGATCTGCCTAAGCCGGTCGATCTCGAAACATTTGAAGCGTACATGGACGGCATCAAGAAAAATGAGCCGGGTATGATGCCGGTTTCCCTAAACAGTGATGTGATCGGCAACCTTCATGACCGGTATACGGAAATCAGCAGCTTTGCAGGCCCTACCAAATACGGAGTCGGAGTGAAATATGACAATCCGAAGGAGCCTTTTATTTTCTGGGGTTCTGAGGAACACAAGGCTGAACTTGAAATGTTGAAGCGCTGGGCTGATAAAGGATTCATTCCTAAAAACGTACTCAACATCAAAGATACCCTTCAAAGCCAAATTACGTCCGGTAAATCGGCTGCGATCTTTGGCGATAACCCTACCCGCTTCAACGATGCGGTGATTAAAATAAAAGCTTCTCAACCCGATTGGGAGCTCGCTTATACTCCTTTTGCAGAGAAAACAGGATACTCTACACCGGTGCATCCGATTCACAACGGATTTGCTGTACCAAAGAACAGCAAAAATGCAGAACGCGCTCTTGCCTTTTATGAAAAGCTTGTCACAGACAAAAGATATAATCTCTTTACTCAATACGGAATCGAAGGCAAGAACTATGAAGTTGACGCCAATGGATATTACAAATTGATTGGAGATGCGCAGTCTAACGGCTTCCCTCGTGAAGGCATGAATGGCTGGGCTTGGCGTAATCCTGAGTTCATGTTGTTTGATGAAGGATACGATGGTGTGAAAGCGATCTTCGCAGAGCTGGATAAAGTGCAGAAACCGGATATATTCACCGGATTTGCTGAAGACTACACTTCCTACCAAGCCGAAAAAGCAGCACTTGAGCAGGTAGAAAAACAGTATCTTTATCCGTTACTTGCTGGACTTGTCACTAATATTGATGAAGGTATAGATACTTTCCTCGCTAAAGCCAAACAGGCTGGGCTTGAAAAGGTGCAAACCGAGTATACCAAACAGTGGAATGCGTACGTAGAAGAACAAGGAATTCAGTAAAACGTTGCAGGCAAATAAGAAGCGGCCAGACTTTAGTCTGGCCGCTTCTTATTTTTAGGCATCGACTTGCCGGGAGCGCCTGTAATCAGTTGGCGTGATACTGTAGAATCGCTTAAACATCCTGTGAAAGTAGGAACTGCTTGTAAAACCTACTTTTTCGGCAATATTCCCTATTGAATCATCTGTCTCCATTAGCAGCTGACAGGCATTTTTAATCCGTTCTTCATTGATTGCATCTACAACGGTTTTTAAATGGTGCTGTTTATAGATCCGCCCGAGATAGACAGGGGACATCTGCAGTTCTTCCGCAATTTGTTGTAAGGACAGCGCAGGATCAATATAACGGTGCTCAATCATCTCATTCATTCGCTTCATTAAGCCAAGTTGTTTATCACTGCGTTTATCCAGTAGTTTCAACTGAACTTCATCAAGGCGCTGATGATAATCACCAATGCATTCGGCTAAGGATTCATAACGATGTAGAGAAGGGATTTCTTCAAAGGATAGCGTAAAACCGTTCCGTTTTTGGATGTTATCCAGAACACTGCTCGTCGTTAACGATAAACGGGAGTAAGCAAGCTCTACCGCCTGATAAGGATAGGACTCAGTAGCAAGCAACATATCTGCAAATACATGTTTGGCATCTTCTATCTTCCCTTCCATCAGCAGTTCTACATATTTGTTTTCCTTATCTGCTGGATAGATATAGGAGTAACTTTGATAAGCTGCGATGGTATCTCCGCATATTACGCTTTTTTCCCCATAAAAAAAACGATACTTCATGGCTTCTTTGGTATGTTTATGGTATTCCCGAAGCTGTTCAGGCCGATCTGCTGCTGAGCTGTAAACAGCGGATAAGCTGATTTTTAAATATTCCTCCGAAGCCTCCTGGATTTGCCTTATAACGGATTCCATGAGTTCATTCTCGGAAAGGATGCTTCCCTCAGTCCGGTTCATGAATAGAAGTACACTATCCTCATCCATATCAACGGTCTCTACTCGAAACGCTTGTGAGCAGACTTCTGAGGCAATATTCATCATTGCAAATTTATAGGGTAGTATTGATGCCCCACGCTCCTGCATCAGTATTCCAAAACGATCAATAGACAACAGCACAACATAATATGGTTCAGTTAGACTTACCGTGATCCCGAGTTCTTTATATTGTCCGGCAAGCCTTGGATTCCAGCCCCCTTTGGCTCTGACCATGTTACGAAGTGTATTCTGTTTCACCGTAAACATCCCATTACGTTTCTCAACTTCAAGCGAGTGATTCTGAGACAGGACCTGCCTAAAGGGTACATACAATCTCCGAGACAGAAGAAAAGACATAAAAAGTCCGATACCCAATACTAGGGCAGCAAGCATAATGGTCATATTTCTAATCTTCGATGTATGTGATGTAATACTTGTATAAGGTGTAACCTGCACATACTGCCAGTCGAGCGCATCAGGAGAACTATAGGAAAGAAGTGATTTTTCACCTAAAAAATCATCAACAAAATAACCGGATTCAACTTTTGAAATTTGCTGTTGGACCGTTCTAGCACTTTGTTCATCCATTTCAAGTTCATCCAAAGTATCGACATGAAGTGTCCTCCCCCGGTCATCCACGATGAAAGAGAATCCGCTAGTGGTAGCGTTTCCAATAATAGAATTGTTAATCCAGCTAGAGGATAGATTTACGACTACCGCAGAATTGAGACCCCGGCTGCGTCCGATTGCATCAAAGCAAAGAAAAGAATAGACAGAGATTTGCTCCCCGTCACTGCTGAGATATTTACGGGGGATTGGAGTAAACGGTTTGTAGTCCTCAACATTTTGCAGGATTTCTACAATTCCTGTATCAACGACCTCTTCTTGGTTGTAGATTCCATTCTGTTCTCGGTTGGATGCAATATAGAACGTTCTGTTGCTTTGGTTATTTACATAGATTGATTCAATATACGGCATCGTTCGCAAGTAATTATTTAGTTCAAGCATGGCTGCAGTCTCGTCGTATATTCCGGGTTCGTTATAGAACATCAGCTTTGATATCGTGGAATTACGATAGATTTGATAGGACAAGGCTTCCGCAGTTTCTGTCATATTCGTAACTACACTACTTGTGCTCTCTAGACTAGCGAGGTCATTTTGAAAAGCCTGTTTCTTTAGAAACTGGTTATAGTAGAGATAATAAACGATTGTGGATGCGATCATCGTGAACGCCACACATAATGTAATGTACAGCAATAACCGGCTGTACAGCTTCTGGTTTGAATGCATAACATTGCGTATCATCCACAGTCCCTCCTTATGATCCTCAGATAATCAATATCCATTAAGTGTTATTTTATATTATATATGTAAGATTTGCTTGCAATAATGAATAGATTGTCTTTTGACATCCCCCAGCGTGCATAGGATAATATTTCTTATAAATGTGGAGATAGCATATATTCTAAAATAAGATATAATAAAACCATTATTTTACATTACAGCTTGTCACATGGAAGTAAAGGAGGGAACCTGTTGGAACGCCCAATATGGAGCAGATTGATTACGAAGCCATTTGTATTCTTCACCTTAATTATGATTATAAAAAGCTACCTGACTTGGTATGCTATCTTTGACAACATTCCTTTCTGGCAACCTTTACTCACCGAGGTTCCTTTTGTATGGCTTATTTTTTGTTTTATTGAACGTTTTTCTCATAAACGTAAAATCGGCTATTACATGATTGCCAATCTGGTCATTACGATCGTTTTCTTTGCTGCCATTATGTACTACAAATATTATGGAGTCATCGTTACCTATCATGCACTAGCTCAAGTGAACCAAGTTACTTCTGTCAACAGCAGTGTTTTCTCTCTGCTTGCACCCTATTACCTGCTTATTTTTGTCGATGTTATTGTGCTTAGTGTTTACTATATTCAGCGCAGGATTAGGCAAAAGAAACAGGGTTCTAGATCAACCATAACCTTGCCTCGTATAGGTAAGCGGACAGCAGTCGTTATCTTTGCTTTTTCTGCGCTGCTGACCATCTATAACATTTGGCCAAACCGTGCCAGTATGAATGAGCTGAGTCAAGCCGAATCGATGGGGATACTTAATTACGAGGCTTATATGATTGCCGCAGATAAACCAAGTGATCCCGTACCTGCTGACCAGATTACACAGGATAAAATCAATGAACTAAAAGGTTTCTCCGCCGATCAGCCTGCGATTTCTACTTATTGGGATAAGGCTAAAGGACGGAATGTCATCATTATCCAAATGGAGTCTTTTCAAAATTTCCTAGTCGGGCTTCATATCGACGGTAAAGAAATTACACCTAATCTAAATGAACTTGCAAAAGAAAGCCTGTATTTCCCTCATTTCTATCAGCAAGTAGGTCAGGGAAATACATCGGATGCAGAGTTTGTTGTGAACTCTTCTTATTACATCCCAGCAAGAGGGGCTTCTTCCCAGGTATACGCCGATTATGAAGTGCCTAGTTTAGCCAAATTACTGGATCAATACGGATATAACACAACCACTTTTCATACGAACAAGGTAGAGTTCTGGAACCGTAAAGAGATGTATGCAGCGCTTGGCTTCGGAAAATATTACGATATGGACTTTTTCGGTAATGAAGATGCAGTTGCCTTTGCTGCTTCCGATGAAGTGCTGTATAAGAAGACATCTGAAGAGCTGAAGTCTCTTCAGGACACAGGCAAACCTTTCTATTCTCAGGTCATTTCCATGTCCGCACATCATCCGTATCATCTGCCTGAAAGTAAATATAAAATGGAGCTTCCAGCGCGTTATGAAAATACGCTCGTAGGTGATTATATAAGAGCCCAGAACTACGCTGATTATGAACTTGGTATTTTCATTGAGCAGCTGAAAGATAACGGGGTGTGGGATAACAGCCTCATTGTTCTGTATGGAGACCATCTCGGACTTCCGCTCTATTCACTTGAGGAAGATGATCGGGTTCTGATGAAAGAAATTTTTGGACGTGATTATACTCGCGCAGATATGATGAACATCCCGCTTATTATCTCTGCACCGGGTGCTACTCACGGGGCTCGTATTGATCAGCTTGGAGGTCAATCCGATATTGTGCCTACTGTCGCAAGCTTGCTTGGCATATCCATGGATGACTATATTCATTTCGGTCAGGATCTGCTGAATGGGCATTCTAACCTTCTTCCCGAGCGCTATTACCTTCCTTCTGGATCATTGATTACCGAAGAAGGCATGTTTATTCCAGGCAGCGACTATGAAGACGGTACACGGTATCCGCTTCCCTTAATTGAAGAGACAGCCGACCCTTCGTTTGTATCTTCTCTGAATCCACCGCCGGATGCGCTGAAGGAAGCAGGCAAGAACATAAACAAGGGAACGGTCAGCAAAGACAAATACGATCGTGCGCTTGAGCTGCTTCACCTTTCAGACAGCTATGTAACCCAGTTACCGAAGCGATAAATCATCATTCTTCTTAGCAAAATAGCAAATACGAAAAACCCTCTGTACTTGTATAGAGGGTTTTTCGTATTTATAACCTTTGTATACCACTAGAGCCACTAGTGCCACTATTGTATCTAGCAAAGGGTATCATCGTTAGCTTTTTTGTTTCAGCATAGACTCGGTGAATGCGATCCATTCTCTTACCGCGAAGGATTGATAACGATCTTTACGCCAAACCATGCCAAGTTCCCAAGGGATACGTTCGTGAAGCGGCAAAATACATACTTCCTCCACATCCAGTTCCCTGCAAATTGTCTCCGGCATAAGCGCCACACCAAGCCCCGCTGCCACCATATTACTGATCAGATCCCACTGGGCACTTTCATAGATAATACGAGGCTGGTAGCCTGCTTTTTGACAAGCACCAATAATGCGGTCATGCAAAGTAAAGTCTTCACGGAACAGAATAAATGCATCTTCTCGAAGTGCTGATAAACGAATCTCTTCTTCACCAGCAAGCGGATGTGTAGGGTGAAGTACGACTTTAAGTGATTCTGTAACAAATACATATCCATCTAGTAGTGAGTCATCTGCTGGCAAGACAGTAACACCAATATCAAGTGCACCGGATACCACGTCTTTCTCTACTTTTTTCCCGCCATCCTCAAACAGCTGAATGGTGATATTCGGATACTGTTTGTAGAACTCCCCAATGACCCTAGGGAAGAAGCTCGCACCGATCATTGGCGGAAGCCCAATTCGGATATGCCCCTTTTTGAGATTCATTAAATCATCGAGTTCTGAGGACAAGTTATGAAAAGAATTCACTATCTCTTGAGCCTGTCTTGCAAAAACCTCTCCTGCATCTGTAAGCTCGACTTTCTTCCCGTACCGATCAAGAAGAGTCACCCCTAATTCTTCTTCCAAATTCTTAACCGTCTTGCTGATCGAAGGCTGGGTTATATACAGGGCCTGAGCTGCTTTAGTAAAGCTCTTTTGCCGCGCTACTTCCAAAAAATAATTCAGATGCCTAATGTCCATAAGTGAACTCCTTCCCTACTATAGAAAAAAGGAATAGTAGAAATGCTTAATATGCATTTTACTCATGAAAGAATTTAATGTAAAATTTTCAGTAACAAAACATTCCAATTTCAAAGTGATTTCTTATCTATATATCTTTGTTTTTTAAGGAGGTCCATCACATGAAACAAACAGGAAAGATCGTATTTCAGGTTCTGATCCTGCTTTTGTTCGCTCTGCTTATGAACGGGATGGCGAATCTCCTGCACCTGCCTATTCCTGGATCGATTCTTGGTATGGTGGTTCTGTTCATCCTTCTGCAGACCCGCATCATTAAACTCAGTTGGATTGATGCCGGTGCAAGCTGGCTGCTCGCAGAGCTTCTATTGTTTTTTATCCCCTCCGCTGTTGGGGTTATGAATTATTTCGAAATGATGAAGCAAGATGGTTTAAGCATTCTACTCGTCATTCTAATCAGTACATTTCTTGTTATGGCTGTATCGGGGCTTGTTGCTTCGATCATGACAAAAAGAAAGGAGAAAAAACAAAATGACCGCATTGCTCTGTCTCGTATTCACTCTGGCCATCTACCTGCTAGCCAAAAAAATGTATAAAAAGATGCCTAAAGTGTACTTATCTCCACTCATTATTGTGCCTGTGGTCATTATTGTTGCTCTTCTGACGACAGATACATCTTATACCTCATACAACAAAGGCGGGAGTATACTGACTCTGCTCTTGCAGCCTGCAACCGTTGCATTTGCAATTCCGCTTTATAAATATTTGAAAGAACTCAAGCAATACTGGCGTGAAATTGTGACCGGTGTATCGCTCGGTTCTGTAGTCGCCATCTCTTCCTCTGTTCTTGTTGCCAAGGGACTACATCTTGATCCAGGCCTTGAATCAAGCTTGCTGCCACACTCGATTACGACACCGATTGCGATGAACGTAGCTACCATGATTGGAGGCGTGCCTCAGATCACTGCCGTCTTCGTCGTTATGACGGGACTCATGGGACTTTTAATTGGACCTTATACCCTAAAATTGTTGAAAATTGACGGGGAAATCGCCCGTGGAATTCTTTATGGTACAAGTGCGCATGGTACCGGGACTTCCAAAGCATTCGAATTCAGTCCGCTTACCGGGACCATATCCAGCATATCCATGGTGCTCTCCGCTATCATCACTCTGGCAATATCCCCTGTCATATCGATGTTTTTGTTCTCTTAATACACCTTCTATCCCTTTTTTTTCAAAAAAGTTATTGTATTGCAGGACACTTCTACCTTAAAATGAAAGAACGATAACATCGCTGATTAGCGGGGGAGATTACCCATGAAGAGAACCGGTATGAAAAGAGCGCTCGACCGCCTTGGCCGCATTGTCCTACCAAAAGAGATGCGTGATACCATGGAGATAGATATCGGCGATCCGCTTGAGTTCTTTATTGAAGGTAAGGAGCTAATCCTTCGTAAATACAAATCTACGCTATGCATTTTTTGCGGAAATGTAGATACTGAAATGTATTTCAAGGAGCAGTTTATCTGCAAGAATTGTGCCAAAGAGTTAAAAATCGCGGAAAACCTAATCGATATTACAGCAGGCGAACGACAAGAAAAGACACTTTCTGAGCATGAACGACGTGCAACCTACTTTATTAAGCCGGAATTGTCAGCAAAACCTAACGTACATAGACATCCGTTCGCCACCAACTCCGACGAATTTGCCCGTGATGTAAGACCGAAGACAGCGCAAATGCTGCGTAAGATGAAAGAAATACTAGATACGCATCCCGGTATCTCTCAGAATCAAATCGCGGAGAAACTAGGGATCAGCCAAGGGCGTGTATCTCAGCTCAAGAAACTTCTTTAGTAAACGGTATCATGTAGGAATATCAGATTTTAAAGTAGCAGTTACATGACAAAAGGTATACAAAGCGGACAAGCCCCTCTTCATCAAGAAGAAGGGCTTGTTTCTTGTACTTATCTTTGAAGCAGAACCCAGAATCACCTATACCGATTCATTATTTGTCGGCTCTGAAATAAACAGCCGATCTCCATACCTAGCAGACTGTAATGCAGCTACGGTAACTGCCTGTGTGCGAAGCGCGTCCTGGTAATCTGACCGAATCATGTTGCGATCTCCTGTCCGAAGAGCATGCAGAAAGGCTTCATTTTCACTCTTATAAGGATTATTCTCACCCGCTATGGTTTGCTTTCCTTCAGCCGTAGAAATGGCCAGCTGTTCAGGATTCCAATCCCATATGCCCTCCGCTGTATAGAAAGTGAGTCCAGATCGTCCCGCTACTCCATCAGGTAGAATACAGGTGTTCATAATATTGGCTACTGCTCCATTTTGCATCTTTAAGTTTACAGTCCCTACATCTGGAACCGTAACTCCTTCATGAAGCTTGTGCATGCTGCGCCCTGCATACATCGCCTGTACCTCTGACACTTCGCCGGCTACATAGCGGAGTAAGTCTACAATATGCGTGGTCTGTTCAATAAATTGCCCGCCAGAGCCTTCTAGATCACGCCACCAAGCTACGCCTGGCATCCCTCCATTCCAGCAGCCGCTAGCCATCCCGATCGTTTGTCCCGCTAATGCCTGTTTGAGCTTTTCTGCATTCTCCTGATAGCGAAAATGATACCCTACAGCCGTCAGCAGTCCTTTCTCACGAATCGCAGCTTCAATTTGCATCGGCAGCTCAAGATCAACCGCCAGCGGCTTCTCCACAAAGAAAGGGATGCCCCGTTCGATTAGTGCAAACTCTATCTCTCCATGGGCCATCGGCGGAACACAGATATAGACAGCATCCAGCTTTTCCTGTTCAAGCATCGTATGAAGATCTTCATAATGATTTGCCTCATATTTTGCAGCCATCGTCTGCGCCTTTTCGAGACTCGTACCGAGAATCGCTTGTACCTTCACATCTTCTGTCTCATGAAGCAGATCCGCATGCACTTTACTAAACCACCCGGTACCAATGATTCCGATGTGTAACATCACTTCATCATCTCCTTTATATCTAATCTAGACCCGCTGCGGCTTTGCTTCTTGGATCAGCTGTTCTAGCTCCTGGTTATACAAATCTTGCTCCATATCCGTCCAATCATTTGCCTCAGACATATAGGCAATGACGGCGGATTTATACTGCTCCACTTGCTGAATTCGAAAAAACAAGCTGCCCGTACGCCGCACGAAAAAGTCGGCTGGTGTTACCGTCATCTCTTCTTCCATCGCATACTGAAGCTGGGTGAGTAATGGAGCAGGCAGATCATAATCCTGCACCGCTTGCTCTAACCGCTTTGCTATCTGATACAGCCGCTCCGTATTGGAACCATACATCGTAACTAGAAAGGACGCTTCTTCCCGTGTAAATCCATACCGCTGTCCTTCATTTGTCATTCGTTCCACAAAAGCAGGATACCCGCTGCTTCCACCGACATGACCTCCTGAAATCGGCATTTGTTTTGTCTGACAAGAACGAAACACGAGCCCACTCGTGTCACGTAGTAACTTTGCAGCTAAATCTACGACCGTCTCAGCCATCTTTCGATAACCGGTTAATTTGCCGCCAGCAATCGTGATCAGTCCCGTTTCCGACTGCCAGATTTCATCTTTTCGTGAAATTTCAGAAGCGCTTTTTCCTTCTTCATAAATAAGAGGACGGATTCCTGCCCAGGTCGATTCCACATCATCACAAGTAATCCCTGCACCCGGGAACATAAGCTGGATCGCCTTCATGACATAATCCAGATCTTCGGGTTCGACCTGTGGATGAGCCAGATCTTCCTCATAGACTGTGTCGGTTGTACCCACATACGCTTTGCCCTCTCGTGGAATCGCAAAAAGCATACGGCCATCCGGTGTATCAAAATAAACAGCCTGCCTTAGTGGGAAGCGGCTCTGATCAATGACCAGGTGCACACCCTTCGTGTGCTGCAGCACTTTTCCTTTTTTGGAACGATCCAGCTCACGAAGTTCATCTACCCATGGACCGGCTGCATTCACCACTTTCGCTGCTCGAACCGTGAATTCCTTTCCTGATACCAGATCTCGCACGATTGCACCTTTGATTTGCTGATTTTCATAGAGAAACTGATTTGCTTTTACGTAATTTACTGCATGGGCTCCCAGCTTCACTGCTTCTTTCATCACTTCAATGGTAAGTCTTGCATCATCCGTCCGGTACTCCACATAGTAACCCCCGCCTGACAGGTCATGATCATTCAGCAGGGGTTCTTTTTGCAGCGTCTGTTCTTTACTCAGCATCACTCTGCGCTCATTCTTCTTCACTCCAGCTAGAAAATCATACACTCGAAGTCCGACCCCGGTCATGAATTTGCCATACGTTCCTCCCTTATAAAACGGAAGCAGCATCCACTCGGGTGTCGTAACGTGCGGTCCATTCTCATATACAATCGCTCGCTCTTTACCGACCTCGGCTACGACATCAACCTGGAATTGTTTGAGATACCTTAGACCGCCATGCACAAGCTTCGTAGAGCGGCTGGACGTCCCAGCAGCGTAATCCTGCATTTCCACTAGAGCCACTTTCATCCCACGGGATGAAGCGTCGAGAGCGATCCCTGCGCCTGTAATTCCTCCGCCGATAATGAGCAAATCATATGTATTCTTCTCCATCGTTTGGATCATTTCTAGTCTTGATATCCCTGCAAAACCTGCCTTCATATGAGAAAACCTCCGCCCCCATCATTTCTTTAACCTATGTAAAAAAGACTGCAAAATAGCACACGGGATATTCCCAAGTGGATTTGCAGTCTCTCCTTCTCTTCCAGACCTTTATTTACTTTTACCTGTATCTTACCACGCAGCCGTATAATTGACACAGATTCTACCATTTTTATATTTTAAAAGCCATGGCAGCATGTACTGCTCTTTGCCAGCCGCTATATAGTCGTTCTCGCTCTTCTTCCTTCATAACCGGTTCAAAAATTCGCTCCGAAGCCCACTGCGCACTAATCTCTTCACAGCTGCTCCAAAAACCAACAGCAAGACCCGCTAAGTAAGCTGCTCCGAGGGCAGTCGTCTCACCAATGATCGGTCTTTCTACCGGACAGCCCAAAATATCACTCTGAAATTGCATCAGCAAGTTGTTTCTTACCGCACCGCCATCAACTCGCATCCTTGCCAGCCCATTGCCTGAATCCTGCTGCATCGCTGTTAGTACATCCCTGGTCTGATAAGCAAGCGACTCCAAGGTAGCACGAATAAAATGCTCTTTGGTTGTTCCCCGGGTCAGGCCAAACATCGCTCCCCGCACATCACTGTCCCAATACGGGCTTCCAAGCCCTACAAATGCAGGAACAAGGTATACACCATCCGTAGATTCTACCCGAGAGGCATACAACTCACTGTCTTTAGAATCTCGTATCATACGCAGTCCATCCCGCAGCCACTGTACAGCAGATCCGGCGATAAAAATACTGCCTTCCAGTGCATATTCCACCTTACCGCCAACGCCCCAAGCAATGGTAGTAATCAACCCATGTTTTGAACGGATCGCGGTCTCGCCGGTATTCATCAGCATAAAGCAGCCTGTACCGTATGTATTCTTAATATCTCCCTCTCGGTAACAAGCTTGACCGAATAAAGCAGCTTGCTGGTCGCCTGCCGCTCCTGCGATAGGGATTTCAGCACCGAAGAAATGATAAGGTACGGTGTGTGCATAGATTTCAGAAGAACCTTTGACCTCAGGCAGCATCGCAGCAGGAATTTGCAGTAGATCCAAAATCTCTTGATCCCATTTCAGTTCATGAATGTTGTACATCATCGTACGGGAAGCATTCGAATAATCGGTGACATGCACTTTTCCGCCTGACAGATTCCAGATCAACCAGCTGTCAATCGTTCCAAAGAGTAACTCGCCTTTTTGCGCCCTTTCCCGCGCTCCCTCTACATGATCCAAAATCCATTTCACTTTTGTCGCAGAGAAATAAGGATCGATAAGAAGTCCTGTCTTCTCACGGATTAGATCCTCTAATCCATCCTCTTTCATCTTGGAGCAAATATCTGCCGTCTGTCTGGACTGCCAAACAATCGCATTATAAATGGGATGTCCCGTATCCTTCTCCCATACCACTGTAGTCTCCCGCTGATTCGTAATACCGATGCCGGCAATCTGAGCAGCGTTTACCCCTGACTCAGCTAAACAATTTGCAATGACAGCCAGAATAGAGCTCCAAATTTCACTCGCGTTATGTTCCACCCACCCCGGCTTCGGAAAATACTGCGTAAATTCACGCTGAGCACTATAGACGATATCTCCTTTTTTATTGAATAAAATAGCTCTTGAACTTGTTGTCCCCTGATCCAAAGACATGATATATTGCTCCATTGTTTACCTCCTTACGGTTTACTTACGTTGAACTCTTTTCTATTCATATTAGCGTTCAACTCAATTAGGCTAACCATCGATGAGTTAAAAATCTTATCCCTTCCGTTCTTACTATGATTGAAGGCATAATACCTGGTAATACTTCAATATAGTCAGGTATGGTTCTCTATCATCCTGTAATCCTTATCTAATTAGAGAAATATGTTCTTGTCAAATTGACTAGTCGGCAGAGAAAGCAAGTGCCTTTTTTATGTATAGTTAATCTATATGCTGGCTTTGCGGAAGTCAACATGGGGCAGCAAAAGAATGCCGCGGGAGCTAGTCTTTTCATCACATTATAAGGAGCGAATGATACTCATGCTGAAAGCTCTACAAAGACTCGGCAAGTCGTTAATGCTGCCGGTTGCTACACTTCCCGCTGCCGGGATTTTGCAAGGCTTCGCACTCATTGACTATCAAAAAGACATTCCGCTTGGCGCTGCCGGCGGATTTATCAACCAGTACATCACTCCTTTTCTGAGTGCGGGTGCCGGAACGATCTTTAGCAATCTTGCGATTATTTTTGCTGTGGGTGTTGCCATTGGTTTGGCTGGAGATGCCGTCGCTGCCCTGTCTGCGGTAATCTCGTATTTGATTCTTGTAAAGGTTATGGAACAGGTTCCTCTTGTTTTTGACTATATACCGGACGATGTAAAGCTGGATACCGGGGTGCTTGGCGGTTTTATTACAGGGATTCTTTCTGCCTATCTCTATAGGCGTTTCCATAACATGAAACTACCTGAGTGGCTCGGCTTTTTTTCTGGGAAGCGTTTTGTGCCCATCATTACATCGATTACCACGATTATTCTGGCTGCTTTGCTCGGTATGATCTGGAGCCCTATACAAGACGCCATTGCTGTCTTTGGAAATTGGGTCGTTGGTCTCGGAGGCATGGGTGCCTTTATCTTCGGTGTAGCAAACCGTCTGCTTGTTCCTGTCGGACTTCATCATGTACTGAATTCTATTGCTTGGTTCCAGATCGGTGACTTTACGAATGCAGCTGGTGAAGTGGTTCACGGGGACCTAACTCGTTATTTTGCAGGAGACAAGACAGCTGGCGTTTTCATGTCTGGATTTTTCCCAATTATGATGTTTGCCATGCCGGCGGCTGCACTTGCGCTTATACATACCGCCAAACCTGAGAAACGTAAAATGGTTAGTGCCATCTTTATTGGTTCAGCGCTGGCTTCTTTCTTTACTGGGATTACAGAGCCGCTGGAGTTTTCTTTTATGTTCCTTGCACCTGTTCTTTATGTCATTCATGCGCTGCTTACCGGCCTGTCCGGACTCGTTATGTACTTGCTTGATGTAAAGCTGGGGTTTGCTTTCTCGGCGGGGCTGATTGATTACCTGCTGAATATCAAGTTATCGACTAACCCTTTTCTGCTCCTTCCCGTTGGTCTCGCCTTTGGCGCCGTTTATTACTTCCTGTTCCGCTATGTTATCGTCAAATTCAATCTGAAAACACCAGGTCGCGAAGATGATGATAAGCAGGCCCTAGAGTCAATAAAAGAACCCGAAGCACCTGCCGTGAAATCAACTCTAGAGGAGATCAAAGCGGAAAGAGTGCTGCGAGCCATTGGCGGCACGGATAACATTGAAAGTATTGATGCTTGTATTACCCGCCTGCGTCTCGTGGTACGAGATGAGAATATAGTGAATGATATCGAACTAAAAAGAGCAGGTGCGGCGGGTGTTATGCGCCTCGGTCATGGTGCTGTTCAGATTATTTTTGGTACTTCTTCTGAAGCACTAAAAGATGAAATTAAGAAAAAAATGTAATACGAGGATCGAGTAAGAAGCCTGCCGTTTACAGCGGCAGGCTTCTTTAATGAATGCTTATTTACTTTGTTATCGTCTTTTCACTGTTTGAAGTCATAACAAATTAGGTATGGAGAAGGATACATATCATTTCATTTAAAGCATAAAATGGTACTAAATCTAGTCTATTACCACCAAAGGGGGCATCTTCAAGATGAAACAGAGAACCTGGTCACTCGTTATCCTAATTTTGGTTCTTGTTATCAGCGGCTGCAGCTCTTCACCCACTGCAGAGCCATTTTCATCCAACAAAAAGATAACGCTTACATTGTGGTACTGGAACCGTAGTATTGATGATCAGCTGCTTCAAAAAGCGAAAGAACAGTTTCCCAACATTCATCTAGTGACCCAAAAGATCGGCGGTGACTTCAAGTCCAAATTAAAGACAACGATGGCTGCAAAGTCAGGTGAACCAGATATCGTTGCTTTGAATGACTGGATCATGGAGCTGTTTCCAAGCCAGGATCGTTTCTACGATCTCTATGAGTTTGGAGCCGCTGAAGTAGAGGATCAGTATCTAGACTGGAAATGGCAACAAGGCGTTACACCGGATGGTCAGATGATCGGCTTCCCGATGGATACCGGACCAACGGCTTTATTTTATCGAGAAGATTTATTTGAAGAAGCCGGACTGCCAACCGATCCTGAAGAAGTGCATAAGCAGATGAGTACATGGGACGATTATAGGAAAGCGGGCTTTACTCTGAAGGAAGCATTCAACGGGAAGGTCTTTATGTACGACAATATTGAAAACGTATACAACGAGATCATCTCACAAAGTGATAAGAAGTATTTCACTCCGGAAGGAGATTTTATAGGGGATTCCAATGAGGTCATTCGTGAGGCTTGGGACATGTCGCTTTCTTTTCATCAGGACGGACTGATTGCTAATGCAGACCACTGGACATCCGAATGGAACGCTGGTGTAAACAAAGGAAGGATTGCTTCTTTTGTAGGCGCAGTGTGGATGAAGCAACCTCTCCAAGAAGCAGCACCAGATACGGCAGGAAAATGGCGTGTAACAAGGGCTCCAGGAGGAGACGGAAATGTAGGCGGCTCGTTCATGGCCATCCCCAAATCAAGCGAGCATCCTAAGGAAGCATTCGAAGTCATTAAATGGCTCCAGAATCCTGAGAACCAGCTGACGATGCTTAAAACAACCAACCTATTTCCATCCACTCCCAGCGCTTATGACAGTGCCACGATTCGAGAAGGAGAACCTTTCTTTGGAGGACAAGCGACAGGTGAAGTTTTTGCTGAATCGGCACAGAATGTCAAAATCTCTTTCTTCGGAGAACGATATCCTGCCGTTCACGGTGTAATGACACGCTGGCTGAATAATATTACGAGTCTTAATCCGGATACTGCCTTCGATGAAGCGATGCAGCGGGTAGAACGGGAACTGAAGCGATAAGCCCAAATGAAAAGGAGGTACCTTTATGCAGCAGCCTGTAAAGCATAAACCTACACAAACTTATTTGCCGGTCCCGCCAAAACGTAAGCTTGCTAAAGAAATCTGGAAGAATCGGGCCGTGTATACTGCCATCTCCCCTTTTTATCTCTTGTTCGCTGTCTTCGGTTTGTTTCCAATCGGATTCTCTCTCTATCTTGCCTTTCATAAATGGGACGGCATAGGTGAGATGACATATAACGGATTCAATAATTTCAGCTATATGCTGACTGATCCCGAGTTCTGGCAAGCTGTAGGCAATACCTTCATGATCTGGATTTACTCCACAATCCCAATGCTCTTTTTTGCTTTAATTATAGCCTTCTTACTTCATGCACCCTTTGTCAGGTTCAAAACCTTTTTCCGAATTGGTTTCTTTCTTCCCAATGTTACATCGATTGTAGCCGTGTCTATTATTTTCGCTGCCTTATTCGCTAACAACTATGGGATTTTGAATTATGTAATGGGTGTATTCAATCTTCCTCTTGTTGCTTGGCTCAATGTACCTTGGGGAATCAAAGTAGCTCTTTCCTCTATGGTGATCTGGAGATGGACCGGATATAATGCCGTCATTTATCTTGCTGGACTTCAGAGCATACCGACTACCTTATATGAAGCTGCCAAAATCGATGGTGCTACGGGAATTCAGTCTTTTTTCCGTATTACGATTCCGCTCCTTCGTCCCGTTATTCTCTTCACCGTCATCACTTCCACGATCGGGGGGATGCAGCTCTTTACCGAGCCGCAGATTCTACTTGGCAATAATGGCGGAACCGGCGGAGCAGGGATGACGATTGTCCTCTATCTGTACCGTGAATCATTTATCAATAATTACTTTGGTTACGGCGCAACGGTAGGCTGGGGAATGTTCCTGATTATTGCGCTGTTCTCATTCATTAACTGGAAAATTGTTCAAGGTCCATCATCCAAATAGAAGGAGTGAGGTTCCATGAAGCAGTCAAAGTTTACATCGTTTATTCTCTATCTTGGCTTAGCCATCGGACTTATGATCTCCATGTTTCCCTTCTATTGGCTTATTGTGATGTCGACCCGAACGACATCGGATATTTATCAATTCCCTCCAAAACTTTGGTTTGGCGGGGAACTGTGGAATAACATTTCGAGGGTCATGACACAGATTGACTTTTTGGGTGCCTTTTTAAATACCTTATTCGTGGCAACGGCGGTTACGGTACTCGTGCTTTTCTTCGATTCACTGGCTGGATTTGCCTTTGCTAAATATGAATTTCCGGGAAAAAAGATCCTGTTCGTTGTCCTGCTTACGACGATGATGGTTCCTTCACAGCTCTCTCTTGTTCCTTCCTTTGTCATTATGGCAGAGCTCGGCTGGGTCGGGACGTTCAAAGCCCTGATCATCCCTGGAATGGTCAATGCCTTCGGCATATTCTGGATCAGGCAGTATGCTGAAGGTTCGATTCCAAGCGAGCTGCTCGATGCCGGCCGCATGGATGGTGCAGGTTTCTTTCGAATCTACTTTAATGTAGCCCTGCCCATCTTGCGCCCCGCCTTCGCTTTTCTAGGAGCGTTCACTTTTATTGGAGTATGGAATGATTACCTGTGGCCGCTCATCGTTCTTACGGACGAGAAAAAATACACGCTTCAGATTGCCTTATCTCAGCTAAACGGGCTTTATAATACCGATTATTCCATGATTATTGCCGGTACACTGCTCGCCATTATACCTCTTATCATCATGTTCTTATTTGTAAGCAAGCAGTTTATATCCGACATTGCAGCGGGTGCTATTAAAGACTAGGCTGGATTTCCTTTTCCTCCATTATTTCTGCCTCATCTAAAAAGGGAGAAGATTAATGGGCAATAATAGAGGTTAATGCATGAGTATAGTTCTCAGGCTTTCATTCGCAAAAAAAGAACGCGGAAAGGGCCGCTGCAGCTGCGGTCTTTTCCTATTTTCCGAGGAAGAAGGTGTATTCAATGGGCAAAAGTCATGAGGCTTCCTATATGATCGGAGTCGATATGGGTACCACAAGCACCAAAGCTGTCCTGTTCCAGGAAGACGGAACGATTATTGCTGAAGCGAGTCAAGGCTATCCCTTACATACCGAAGGCGCAATAAAAGCGGAACAAGACCCTGATTTGATCGTCGAAGCGGTCGTTTATTCGATTCAGCAGGTAATGACGAGTAGTAAAACAACCGCTGATAAAATACAGTTTGTCTCCTTTAGCTCAGCCATGCACAGTGTGATTGCCATGGACCATTCCGGTAATCGACTTACGCCCGCTCTAACCTGGGCAGATAATCGCAGCGCTGCGTATGCAAAGCAGCTTCGGAAAGATACGACTGGACATGAACTGTATACAAGAACAGGTACACCGATTCATCCGATGTCACCACTCACCAAGATCATGTGGTTTACTCGGGAACAGCAAGACCTAATGCCTCAGATTCATAAATTCATATCAATTAAAGAATATGTATTCTATCAACTCTTTGGGGTTTATATCGTTGATCACTCCATCGCTTCCGCTACAGGGCTCCTTCGCATGGATACCCTGGACTGGGATGAAGAAGCACTGCGTGTTGCAGGAATCTCGGCTGATCATTTATCGGAGCTGGTTCCCACAACACACGTTATACAAGATCTCCATCCCTCCTATGCTGAGCAGATGCATCTTGCTCCATCGACTCCTTTTGTGGTAGGTGCGAGTGACGGTGTTTTATCTAATCTAGGCGTAGGGGCAATCGACCCCGGCGTTGTTGCCATTACCATCGGCACGAGCGGGGCCATACGCACCGTGGTTGATCGTCCTATTGCTGATCCGAAAGGCCGTTATTTCTGCTACGCGCTAACGGAGCAGAAATGGGTGATCGGCGGCCCGGTGAATAATGGAGGTGTGATTTTCCGCTGGATCCGTGATGAACTCGCTTCTTCCGAAGTGGAGACAGCAAAACGGCTTGGCGTAAATCCATATGAAGTTCTTGCTGATATTGCTGAGAAGGTTCCTGCCGGTTCAGATGGACTTCTGTTCCATCCTTATATGATGGGAGAAAGGGCGCCTCTATGGAACCCCGATGCCCGCGGTTCCTTTTTTGGCCTGACGTTACAGCACAAGAAAGAACATATGGTACGTGCTGCTCTCGAAGGAGTCCTGTTTAATCTGTACACCGTCATGCTCGCTATTGAAGAACAGATCGGAACACCGAAAACCATTCACGCAACCGGCGGTTTTGCTCGTACAGAATTATGGCGGCAGATGATGGCTAATATTTTTGATCAAAAAGTCATTTTTCCAGATAGCATTGAAAGTTCTTGCCTCGGTGCAGTGATTCTCGGGATGTACGCAACAGGGAACATCGACTCTCTTGATGTAGCAAAGGACATGATCGGGTCTACCTATCATCATGATCCTGAAGCAGAAGCGGTTTCCGTTTACCGCGAGCTGCTGCCTATCTTTATTCGGATTTCTCGCAAGTTTGAAGAAGAATATGCGGCAATCACTGCTTTTCAGATCAAAATGGAAGAGCGGCTTCCTAAAAACATATAACGCATAATAAAAGCATCCGAGTTCTCCCCGTTCTGAGTGGGAAAATCGGATGCTTTTTTTCATCTAATATAAAGAATCGTATACTTCATCAGGCCAGTGCAGTTCGACGCCCTGCTCCTGCAGCTGTTGCTGAAAGGAAGCTAGATGCTCTGCTGATTCGTACACCTGTTTTGGACGAATACCATGGGTCACGCTATAAGCAGCAAGGTACCCTGCTGCCTCGCCTATATTCCACTCCGTCGGATGCAGGCGGTAACATCCATTAGCAATCTGCGTCATTCCGATATTTTTACAGGCAGGAAGATAGTTAGACATCCGTATGGGAATGAAGGATCCCAGCGGAATTTCATAAGGATAGTTTGGTATGTAGAACGATCGCTGAGACTTTGTCGTAGGATGCAGATCCAGATGATAACTTCCTACGCCCACACTATCTGAATAACGCTTAATCCCCTGGTCGCCGCGCAGCTCTTTACTCACATCGTGCTCACTAATCGTATACAGGGCCTTAAGTCTTCTCGATTCCCTGATATAAGCAGTCTTAGCCAGACCATCTTCCGTTCCAAGTACATCGCCTCGCAGCCTTACTCCCGGATATCCTTTGCCTCCATCTAATCTGGGTGCTTCGGTCTGCAGCCAGTATACGAGCGACCGTGTCAACTCTTTCGCTTGCTCCGCATGCACCCTCTTCTGCTCCGCTGTCACACCAATGACAGGAGCTAAGTAATAATCATTTTGTGCCCAGTTGAGTAAAGTGACTTCGCCGGAAGGCAGCAGTTCACGCCATATGGATGGATCAACGATACGGCGGTAGGTCCACAGCGAAGGAATCCCCTGATCATTAGGAAACATCGTATACTGTTTCAGTTTAGCAGTATCCTTCACATCTGCGGTAAACCAGCTGAGGATAGGAATATCTCCGAAGAGTGGTGTATAACTTCTCCAGAATTCGTAATTCGCTGGGCGGGGGATCGTAAAGTTACCGCCTTCTACATACTCTACTGCTGCCACATGTGTAATGGACTGAATATCTTCCGGATCGGCTTCATCCAGCGCATGAGGTTCACCGGTCTGCCGGGCTGATTCACTGCCAATCAAATATTCTGTTCCTGTCATCGGCAATAGGTCGCCATTATCGGTGCCATCCAAAAAGTATTGCCCTGTCAGCTGATATTCTTTGCCGCTTTTTTCATTTCTTGTACGTACGGAGATAATCTCTGGACCTTGCGTTTCTGCGGAAATAGCTGCCGTATCATATAGAATTTGAATTTGCCTTGTATTCACATAAGGAGCGAGCATATCTTCCAGCACACGCAGTGCAACTTTCGGTTCATGTGCGATACGGCTTACCCATCCGTTACCTGGGTTTAATACGCTATTCGCCATCGCCTCTTCGGTGAGTGGATAATTATTTTTGTAATAAGCTCTGACTCGGTCCCGAAATTCACGGTAACTTGCCGTACAGCCAAAAGATTCAATCCACCTGTGTTCATCCGGCGGCACTGCCTGTGTAGTAAGCTGACCTCCAATCCAGTCCGTTTCTTCCGTCATTACTATACGTTTTCCTGCTTTGGCTGCGGCCCTGGCTGCAGCCACTCCCCCAAGACTTGCTCCAATGATGACAATATCTGCTTCCATGAACGTAGTCTGCATCGTGCTTCCTCCATTCGAATGAAGTTAGTTACTCGGCTATGTGTTAAATTCTTAATAACTTCGATCTATGACGGATCTTGCCGTCTTTTCTTTCATCTGTTTTGTTAGCACAACATTACGGCGGGCCAAGCCTTCACAGATGAGATCAATGATGAACAATTGCGAAATTTTAGCCCCGATCGAACCGCCTTCAAGCGGCATCTCTTTACCGGCGGTAAGCAGTACAACATCTGCTATCGCTGTAATAGGTGATTTGGCATAATTCGTGATGGCTATCACTTTCGCTCCATTTTCTTTAGCTTTCATCAGCATATTATTGGTATCTATCGTACTTCCTGAAACACTGATCCCAAAAGCTACATCTCCTTCTGACATACTGACCGCCATCATCGCCTGAATATGACTATCCACTACAGCCTCTGATCTTCTTCCTATGCGAAGCAGCCGGTTTTTCGCATCCAGTGCCGTAATTCCCGAAGCTCCAACTCCGAAAAATTGTACATGTCTCGCTTCATCAATCCATTCAATGGCCTGCATTAGATTCTCTTTTGCAAGCAGACTCATGCTCGATTTCAGAATATTCACATTTGTCTCAAAGATCATTTTTACAAAATCACCATGATTCTCATCTTCATCCTGACCATCTATCTTTCTCACTCCAACGTTCTGGGCAAGTGATAATTTAAAGTCTTGGTATCCGTTAAAACCAATCTTTCTGCAAAAACGCATAACGGTGGTCTCCCCAACACCCGCAAAATCAGCAAGTTCCGTAACCGAGTAATACATCAGATCATCGGTATTCGCCAGGACACTTTCTGCTACTTTTTGCTCTGACTTCGTGAGGGAAGGAAAATACGTATGAATCCGATCATTCATTTCCATCGAGTAGGATCACTGCCTTCCGTGCAGCATCGGCAAACCGTTTGGTTATCAGCTGTGGTCTAGAGATGGCCGAGCCGACCACCACGGCATATGCTCCAAGCCGAAGGACCTCTTCTACCTGTGAAGGTTCTGGAATCCTGCCTTCGGCAATGACAGGTATAGTTAGCTTTTGGACAGCTTCTTTTACAAGTTCCAGATCCGGTCCTTGTAGATTCGGAGAGTACGGTGTATATCCAGAGAGTGTCGTCGACACGCAGGTAACCCCGAGAGAAGCTGCATACTCCCCCTCCTCCAGTGTCGATATGTCTGCCATGATCGGTATATTCAGCGAACGCATATAATCTACCATCGTCTCAAGTCTGATTCCCCCAGGTCTTTTGCGCCGAGTCGCATCAATGGCAATCATATCTGCTCCTGCTTCGACCAATTCATCGACTTCTCTGGGAGTAGGAGTGATATATACTTCTGAATCAGCGTAATCTCGTTTCACAATTCCAATGACAGGTAGCTTACTAACTTGTTTAATCGCTTTCACATCTTCGGCGCTGTTCGCACGAATGGCAATAGCTCCTCCTTCTTCCGCTGCTTTTGCCATCTTCGCCATCGTATCTGAACCGAACAGAGGCTCACCGGGCAAAGCTTGGCACGAGGCAATGAGTCCCTTACGAATCTGCTTCATAATGAGTTCCATCGTTGATGCACCTTCTTTCCTTCATCCTTCTCCTAAGTAAAAAAGCTATCTATCTGTATCCATTTATCTAATCCCTCGTATATTTCACTTTCAATCCGACTTCAAATGTACGATTCCATGGCATATAGCAATCCGTAATCGTTACCTTACCATCGGATCCATTTATCTTCTCTTCCAACACTTCCGCTAATCTCGTTCTTACATAACTTGCTACTTCACCACGAGGCCCATCCAGCAGAAACTTGTTATATCCCATCTGATCCACGAGACCTGCATTCAGCTCTTTACGTACGACAGCGCAGTAGCCCGCATCCTCAGCATATCGAAGCGACAGAAAATCGAGATGTTCCTGCGTACGTCCATAATGGGTGTATAGGAGAGCCTGGGATATCACGGTCCCGAGTGAATTTGAACTTGTGTTCCAAGCGGCGTATCCTGCCAGCTGAAACAACATTCCTTTTTGACGCAGCATCTTTACAAGTTTTAGATCTGCCCCGTTGGCATATCCTACATCTGCAACGGCTACCGCCTTTCCCTGCTTCAGCAGGTAACTCCCATACTCCACAAGCTCCATCAAATTCCGGTACACGTCATAACTAAAAAAAGGATGTTCCTGCGAAACAGCTTCCATCATGGTTTCTCCAGGTGTGCTTGCCAGTAAGATGAGGTCAGCTTCGGCTGCACTCGAAGCAATCAGTGCTCCTGCAGCAGTAATCTGGTATTTCAGTGTTTCATAGAAAAAACGATCTTCATAAACCGGGGTCACAAAAGCCCCTTGAATGGAAGAAAGCCTTGGATATACAAGCGGCTGTACCCCTTTCCACTCGTTAATCAGCCTCGCCATCAGCGTACATCCCACTTCATCGGCTCCCGGATACATATAAGCTTTTAGTTCCAGATCCAGTTCTCCAATTCGCTGCCTTGCTACCTGCTGATCCTTTGCTGTATAACCATACGGAGCGGAGTCGTCCTGCGGAAAAATCAGAAACTCAATCGTCCCGTCTTTTACAAGCTCCAGTACGGCTTTGTTCGCTTCCATATTGATTTTTCTTCGGCCCAGATAATCATTCAGCACGTCATTCGGTAAGCGGCTGTTTATATCGCTCAGTTCCTCCAGTTCTTCTGGCGTTGCGATATTCAGCTCTTTCCGGTGATCAATGTATCCCTTACGAAAAATTTCACGGCCCCAGTCGGCATAATAATCCGGTTCTTCATCCGAGATCGAATACTGCGGACAACGCATGATGAGCTGGAAAGCCAGCAGTTTCAGTTCAGGACGTTTCTCTTTTATTTTCCGCAATCGGTTCAGCCGTTCAAGTAATACAGTTTCACTAAAATAGTGCAGCCTAGAAGGGATAATCCCTCCGTACAGCAATGTATCAAGCGCAATAACCGCTCCATCTGCGGTTTCTATTTTCTCTTCCAGCCATGTCCACAGCTGTTCCCAGTCTCCCGGTGTTTTCTTCTGTCCCATCATGGGCAAAGGGGGACGATCGATCTTATGCTCCGTTCCTTGGACAAGCATGTACGGGAATTCGTAGTTACATGGTCTTTCGTCTAATGGGATAAAGGTGATTTGCATATGATCGCTCCTGTTCTGGCCTCTTCGGGCGCTCCTGTTCTGGCCTCTTCGCTCCGACTTGTTTTGAATGCGTAGTGTTTCTAGGTAGAGGATTCTCTGCATTCAAAGCCAAAAGTCACTCAGAATCCAGAACACTCGCTCTGCAAGGGGGACTTGGGTGGCGGGTTGTTTCACTCCACCCTTACCTCAATATTAGTTAGTTTGATGCCTTTGGCATAAGTCGGCCTAATATCCACTTGGCTGACTGGTTGATGTTAGGTGTTTTTAGCCTTCGGCGTGAGTCTGCCGTTTCTACCTTAGGCAGACGGGGTAGAGCAGAACCCCTGTAGCCTTCGGCGTTTGTCTGCCGTTTCTACATAAGGCAGATGAGGTAGAGCAAAAAACCTCTGTAGCCTTCGGCGTTTGTCTGCCGTTTCTACCTTAGGCAGACGGGGGAGAGCAAAAAACCTGTAGCCTTCGGCGTTTGTCTGCCCGTTTCACATAAGGCAGATAAAGTAGAGCAAAAACCTCTGTAGCCTTCGGCGTGTCTCTTGCCGCTTCCATCGGCAAGAGACAACTTATCCTTTTACGGCTCCGGCGATGCCTTCCATGTAGTAACGCTGTGTGAAGAGGAAAACTAGGATGATAGGGATAACAGAAATCATGGTTCCGGCGGCGATCCAGCCGAAGTTATAAGAGAATTGTCCATTTAGGTAGGTCAGTGCAGAAGAGAGCGGATACTTATTCGTATCCTCAAGAATAACGATTGGCCACAGGAAGCTATTCCAGAATGACATCACCTCAAGCAGCGCAATAACCGCAATCCCCGGCTTCACCAGGGGTAAAATGAGCTGCCACCAAATTCGGAATTCTGACGCGCCGTCCATCTTCCCTGAATCTCTCACATCGATTGGGATTCCAATGAAAGTCTGACGCATCAGGAATATATTAAATACGGAAACGGCTGCGGGCAGCACTACACCCAAATACGTATTCATTAAATGCAATTCTTGTATCGTCAAATAGTGCACGATCATTGCGGTGGATGAAGGAATGATCATGGTAGCAATCATCGTCACAAACACGAAGTTTCTGCCCTTAAAACGGAACACCGCAAGCGGGTATCCGGTCATACAAGCTAGTACAATATTAAATACCACGCCAAGTGCGGTAATAATGACGGTATTCAGGATGTATCTCGGAAAGTTAAGGAACGCCCATACCTGCACGTAGTTATCAAAATCAATAAACGTTGGAAAGATGGCAGGTGGTGTAGCAAACACATTTCTGCCCGGCATTAAGGAAACGCTAAGCAGCCACAGGAAAGGTCCCATCATAAAGATGGCCAGCAGAATCAAAAAGAAATAGGTAACCGCCATATTGGTAATCTTGCGCACGTTTTTTGCTCTTCTCGTCGTTTCCATCAGTAAGGATTGACACCGCCTTTCTGATTGAACTTAAATACGAGCACGCTTAGCCCGCCGATCAGCACGCTGACGATTAGTCCAAGCGCAGAGGCATAACCGAAGTTAAATTGGTTAATCCCTTTTTCAAAAATATACACACTCGATACGAGTGTTGACGTTCCGGGTCCACCTTTTGTCAGAATATATACTTCGTCAAAGACCCGCACTGCACCCATGACAGAAATCAGGGAACAGAAGAAAATATGAGGACGCAGCAGCGGAAGGGTAATACTCCAAATCAGCTGAAGTCGGTTCGCACCATCCACCCTTGCTGCCTCGTACAGATCATTCGGAATCCCCTGCAGACCTGCTAAATAAAGCATCATATAATATCCAAGCGCCTTCCACATGGTGATGAACATCAGCGTCGCTAGTGCTGTTTCACTTGATGACAACCAAGAGATTTGCTCACTAATAATTCCTACTTTCATAAGCAGGTAGTTCACTACCCCGTTATTACTTAGGAGCCAGCTCCAGATCAGCGCCACAGCCACCATCGAAGTAACAACAGGAATATAGAACGCGGCACGAAACAGCTTAATTCCCGGAATGCGACTATTCACCAGGATAGCCATCAGGATGGAGAAAATCTGAATGAACGGCACTACGATAACATACAGCAGTGAGTTCCATAGCGAGATCGTGAAGTTCTTATCTAGAAAAGCATTTTTAAAATTAGTCAGCCCGACATATTTGGTCTCTGCGATGACAGAATAGTTCGTTAGTGATAACGGAATTCCGTAAAGAATCGGCCAAAATACGAATACGGCGATAATGATCAGCCCCGGGGTCATGAAAGCCCAGGCGGCAAAAGACTCGGAGCGAATCCATCTCACTTTACATTCCTCCTCATAAACAGCAGGAGGCAAGAACAAGTCCTGCCTCACTTTTTGGTTTATCTGTTAGAGCTGAATCTATTTTCATATCTCATCACTATTGTTTCAAAATATTATTGACCTCGGTTTCCATCGACTTAAGGGTGGCTTGAATCTCTTTCCCATTTAGCAGCATATCTTGTAATCCGCGGGCTAGAGCAGAGTTAATGTCCGATGCATTCGGCACACCTACCATGTGATCCGTTGCTTTATCGAGACTTTGACTCGAAGCAAGTTTTGCTTCTGCTTCAAGCGAACCATCGGATTCCGTAAAGAATGGATCTTCTACTGATTTTTTAGTCGATGGCAGTGTATTTGCCTCTTTAGAGAAAGCAGTTTGGTTCTCTGCATTGGTAATGAATTTAGCGAACTCTGCTGCTTCTTTTGGATGCTTAGATTTACTAGGTACAACAAGGTCCATGGAATTTGATAAACGAAGCCCTGCTTTTCCAGTTGGAAGAGATACGGCTACTGTATTCTCGTAAATTTCTGGAGCGGATGTCTTAATAAAGTTGATAAATGTTGGTCCTGCGAGTACAAAAGCCGTCTGCTCTGCAGAATAGAACTGTACCTGCTTCCCAAGATCGGAGTCTTCTTTAACGATGAGTCCTTCCTCCATCAGTTTCTTGAGGTTCTCTACTGTAGCTGCCATCTCCGGTGTGTTAAAAGCAGCGGCGGATTTATCTTCATTAAGAATCGGGATACCATCAATGGTCAGCAGTTTCGTAACCAGATTTAAGGCATATCCCATTTTGCCTGTCTTTTCTTTTACCGTACGAGCCCAGTCTGCAAGCTCTTCTCGCGTTTGAGGCGGGCTTGCTGGATCAAGTCCGGCAGCTTCCACTATTTTTTTGTTCATAAAAAGAACTTCCGTGCCTGTGTACCACGGCAATGCATATGCTTTATCTCCAAGAACGGTTGAATCGAAAATTCCATCAAAATATTCGGCTTTTTCTTCGGCGGTGAGGTATTCATTTAGATCAACCAGAGCTCCTTTGGTGCCCATCTGGTTGGCAAATTCCGTATTGAGGTTTACAACGTCGGGGCTTGTGTTACTTGCACTGCTCGTGAGCAGCTTCTGTGTAATTGCATCATAGGGGTAATCCTGCCATTCGATTGTGACATTCTCATGGGCAGCTTCGTACTCGGTAATGAGCTTGTTGAAATAATCGTTAAACTTGGGCTGCAGTGCAATCGTCCAGAACTTCAGTGTAACGGGTTCACTGCTTACTTCCCCTTTTCCCGGATCAGCCGGTTTCGGATCAGCCGGTTCTGCCGTACCTCCTCCACCTGAACAAGCACTAATAAACATAGCTAACAGTAAAACGGTAAGGCAGGTTAGCTTCATCCCTTTTCTGTTTCTTCTCATTCCTTTTCCCCCTTTAGCTTTGGAAAATGTCATTTTTGAAGAGAACAATATGATGTGAGAATCCCGGAAGTTTTTTTACTTCTAATTCCCTTTGTGGGAGATTATAGCAAAACAATCCTAATAAAAAAAGGTTTTTCCACTATTTTTATAAAAAGCGGAATATTTTTTCTTTTTAGACTAACACCCCTGTTTTAC
Source organism: Paenibacillus sp. GYB006 (assembly GCF_036577645.1). NCBI lineage: Bacteria > Bacillati > Bacillota > Bacilli > Caryophanales > Paenibacillaceae > Paenibacillus > Paenibacillus sp. GYB006. Next base: position 278,644 of record NZ_JARBDA010000003.1, read on the forward strand.
TTGGTTTATCTTCATATGAGCCGCTTGTCTCTTCCCTTCTTAAGCCTTCTGCATATTCTAATAAATCATTTGGAAGACTAGATATCATACTTAGACTCCCGGAGGAAACCGCTGAACATGAAGAAAATATTCTCTATATACACTCAAGATTTACACCGCATTGTTCACAATTGGCCTGCCCTGGTCATTATTCTAGGTCTCGTTATCCTTCCTTCTCTCTATGCTTGGTTTAACATTGAATCTTCTTGGGACCCCTACAGCAATACCGGTGGAATTAAAGTGGCTGTCGTAAGCAAGGATGAAGGAACAGAGCTCCTAGGCAAATCCATAAATGCAGGGCAAGAAATCATAGATACACTACATACGAATAACAAAATTGGCTGGGTTTTTACGAGTGAAGAAGAAGCTTTATCCGGGGTGAAAAAAGGGCGCTATTACGCCAGCATTATCATTCCTGCAGATTTTTCTGCCGGACTTGCTACTGCACTTTCGGATAACCCCTCGGAGCCGGAACTCGAGTATTATGTAAACGAAAAAATAAATGCCGTTGCACCCAAAATCACTTCTTCGGGTGCTACGAGTATCGTGAGCGAGATTAGCAGTAATTTTGTGAAAACGGCAAATGGCGTGATCTTCAAAGCATTTAACGAAATAGGGGTGAAGCTGGAAGAGGAGCTCCCTTCCATTGAAAAGTTAAAAGCCCTTGTTTATCGTTTTGAAGATATGGTACCTGATCTGGTAAAGGCAGCAGATACAGCAACTCAAGATGTAGCTGATCTTAAAAAGATGGTGGAACAGGTAAAAGAAATTCTGCCATCCATGGAGCAAACCGCAAATCAGGCTTCTGAATTCTCGGCTAAACTTGCGGACGTGCTGCCTAAAGTACAAGATACCCTAGAATCTGTATCACCGCTCATCAAACAAGACGTCACTCTTATTAACCAGGCAGCCAGTTCTGCCCTCACCGCACTTGAAGCTATTCAAAATGCGGCGCTCACCCCAGAAGAGATTACCGAGCGCCTTGATCATCTTGAGCCGAAGCTTACTTCGCTTCTCCAGTTGACCGAAGATGCAAGAGGATGGATAGAAGCGATTCAGAACTTTTTGCCGGAACAGGTGTATACCAATTTTATTTCAAAGCTCTCATCATTGTCTGACAGATTAACAGCACAGCTGAATGCGATAAATAGTATCCGCGGTGCGCTTGAAGAGGGACAAGATCCATCTGAACTGCTGGACAGTCTATATAACGCAGCGCAAGAAACAGCTTCCATCAGTGAAAATATACTCCTTCGGTATGACAGTGAAATTGCTCCTGCTGTGAAGACGGCGGTGGAGAAAGCAGCCGATACTGCCCAAAAAGCTAATCAAACGCTGCAGACAGCGGTAACAGCTTTGCCTCGTATTAAAGAAATCATAGCAGACGCTGAAAAGGGCCTGATTGCAGGGGGAGAGGCTTTGACGAAGGTCAAATCTGAACTGCCCGAGGTCCAGAAAAAAATAACTGAAATCGCTAATAGTATTCGTGAGTTTGACCGTACCGGCAATCTGCAAGAAATTATTGATTTATTGCAGATTGATTTTCAGAAAGAGAGCAGTTTTTTTGCCTCTCCCGTATCTTTAGTAGAACATAAACTCTATCCCATTCCGAATTACGGATCAGCCATGTCTCCCTTTTTTAGTACCTTATCTCTGTGGGTGGGAGCACTGCTGCTTGTCTCTCTGCTGTCAGTGGAAGTACATGAACCTTCCCACTCAGAAAAAGAGGAGGGTCACTCTAGTAATCACCAGGTAAAATCCTCTTATCAACCTTATCAAGTGTACTTTGGCCGCTACCTGACTTTTATGACACTGGCACTGTTGCAGTCGCTGGTAGTTACACTTGGCGATATCTTTTTACTGCACGCCTATGTGCATGACCCTGTATATTTTGTATGGTTTGGAATGCTGATCAGCAGCGTATTCATGATCATTGTATATACACTCGTCTCCGTCTTTGGCAATGTAGGTAAGGCAATAGCTATCGTCCTGCTTGTCTTGCAGCTTGGCGGAGCAGGCGGTACATTTCCTATTGAAGTGACCCCTTTCTTTTTTCAGCTGATTCATCCGTTCCTTCCTTTTACGTATGGCATCAGCCTCATGAGAGAAGCGACCGGGGGCATTTTATGGGAAGTGATCACAAGAGATATTGTAGTTCTTCTGCTCATGGCTGGACTCTTTATGCTGCTTGGTTTGTTACTCAAGAAACCGATCAATCAATTGTCAGAACCACTCGTTAAAAAAGCGAGAAAAAGCAACATCATTCATTGATATTTGACAGCCCAATCAGTTCACAATTCCCCAACATTCTCCCTCTGTTCTGCGCTATAATGGTGAGTAAGAACGGAGGGAAATTTATGAAAAAGAAGATCCTTACTACCTTAATAGTTATTCTTATTCTTGCTGCTGGCGGCATAGCAAGCAAGATGTTGAGTGCTCAAGCAATTATTACTCCCGCTGAGGTCGTAAGCGCTTTAGAGAGCAAAGATATTCAATTGCTGCCGGCAAGTGAGAGCACTGATAAACCGCTTTTAAATCACGTTCCTGCAGTTCAATATATTCTGCAACCTGAAAATGCTACAGGTCAGCCCGAAGCTTTATCTATCTTCACTTATGCATCCGCAGATGCTTTGCAAGATGCAGTAACCGAGCTAGAGCAGCAAATCGATTATTTAGATGATGCTCCTGCTGTATATGAACATAAGAACGCACTGATTCTGCACTGGAAAGGCGATTCCCCTTCTGATTCTCTAAATAAGATTCTAGAAGAAGCTCTTTTAGATCTGTAATTGATCTGTAATATTGATCTCTGTAATAGTGACGTTAGTAAACGTCATTTTAAGCTATAGATAACTTCTGCCTTAGAAGATGCAGGTAAGGTTAAGTCTATAAAGTGGATGTTGTCCTCGCATATAAACTGCGATTCCTTTCTCGGGATTTGCAGTTTTTTGTTATAAAAAGATCGACAAATTACAAACCTATATTTAATATAAATGTATAATATAGAAGAAAGTGGTGAATTCCTCATTATGCTTTATGCAGGAGCCCTTATACTATCCATAGCTATCGTTGTCTTTCTAATTCCCCCGCTCGGGCGTCTGGCCCTTCGAATCGATTTTGTAGACAAGCCCCGGGAAGATGAAGAACGTAAATTACATAAGAAACCGATTCCTTTAACGGCAAGTTATGCGATTTTCATCGGTTTTTTCATTACATATCTTCTGTTTTCAGGAGAATATACTTGGCAGACAGGGGCTTTATTTTTAGGCGGATTACTGCTTCTCATCATTGGCACCGTGGATGACTGGTTTAAGACTAAGGGAAAAGATTTCCCTGCTCTGCCCAAAATGGTAGTTCAGATGTCTGCTGCTGTCATTGCCTACTTTGCTGGGATTCGCTTCAGCGGTTTCTATAACCCGTTCAGTGAAGAATATATTTCTCTTCCTGTCTGGCTGCAGTTTACCCTCACGATTCTCTGGATTTTCGGTGTAACAACAGTAATTAACTTCTCGGATGGAATGGATGGTCTAGCTGGAGGGTTGTCGGCTATTTCGGGAACAACTTTGTTTATTGTCGCACTGACCATGGGACAAGGGAATTCTGCCATGCTGGCTATTGTACTCGTGGGTGTGACCATCGGATATCTCAAGTTCAACAAACCGCCTGCAAGAGTCTTTATGGGAGATGCAGGAGCTACGTTTCTCGGTTTCATTCTGGCGGTCATTGCCCTGGATGGTGCTTTCAAGCAGGCGACCGTATTATCGATTCTCATTCCGATCCTGGCGCTTGGTGTTCCTATTTTCGACAACCTATTTGTTGTAATTAAAAGATTTCTTGACGGCAAAGCCATCTATCAGGCAGATGCCAGCCAAGCCCACTATAGACTGCTTCGTGCCGGACTGTCTCATAAACAGGTAGTTGCTGTCCTATGCCTTGTCAGCGTCTGCTTATGTTTGTCTTCCATCATTCTTATGCTCGTTCAAATGTAAATTCTCGTCTATGTAAGCAGGGCCGACAGGTCCTGCTTTTTTGCGTTAAGCAATAATTAAAAAGAACGTGATAGCATTTGCAATAACTTCTACAGAAGCAATAACTTTTACAGACCCTAAAAACATGTTCTGAGGTAACTGCCCATATACTATAGAGCTCATGCTAACATCCGCATCAAGAAAGGAGCTGTGCGATGCTCTCTTCTTCCATTGTTGTATTTCCTCCGCGTGAACCAGACCCCTTGCTTACCAAACTCTTATCTGTGCTGTGTGAGGAATATGATGTCTATTATCTGTCTGAACCTAAACTTCAAGAAGGAGAACAGGTAAAAAACGAAGCATGTTTACGTTTAGCCGAGCTCCCGTCAAGTGTGCTTTTACTCACGCCCTCCGAACTTCATACCGTCTGTACAGAAGATACCCTTGCTATTGTTGCTCATCCGTACTGGCTGCATGTCGCTGCTTCCCAAACAGAAGCGCAGCTCATTATGCTCCAATTCGAAGATGAAGAAGACGCAAGCAGTCTATTCAGTACTTGTACAGAACAACTTCGGGCCATATCTTCGCTATTCTGTTCCCGTTCCGAGATGAAGTGTCTGGATGCGACTTTTCGAGGGACCCCAGCTCTATTTCTGGATGAGGAACAAGAGAGCCTAAACCTGGACCTTTTTATACATGCCATCCATGAAATCGTGGAGGATGTTCCTTTCTCTGCCCATGAGATTCAGTGGACTAAGCGTAAAGCGCACTACCGTGCTATGAGAGAACAGAACGGACCTCATGAGACATTTTCATTTCTTTTAGCTGTATATCACTACTTATTAGGAGAACAAGAAGCACTGCACTATGGAGAGGAAGCCTTTCTGCAGGCAGTGATAAGCGGTCATCATCAATCTCTGATTTCCCATTACCGGTTTCTGTCCGCGATTCATGCAAAGCTAGGCAACCTGCAAACTGCAGCTAGTATATACGGAATTACGGCCTTTGGTGAAACCGAGGCAAGACAATATGAGAACATCCTATCCCTTCTGGCTCAAGATCAGGAGTCCCTTGCGCGCGCGGAATTACTTCGGCTGAATGATGACTATGGAACGGCCATTTCTCTCATCAAGCAGCTGCCTGCCGATCATCGTGTTCGTCACCTGCTGTTTCATATGTACCGAGAAACAGGACAATTGGAACTTGCTCTATCACAGGTTCACTCCTCTGACTTGCTCGCAGCAGAAGACCGATATCTGTTTCGCCTGTTGTGCGGCAATGTGGAAGCAATGCGCGGAGAACGACACGCAGCCATTCGCCTATTTCTAGAGGCAGCTGCCGAGAAGGAAGAAGCTCTTGTCCATATCGCTGCTCTGGAGGTACTGGATGATAAGGTTCATAATTTATTGAAAGGGAGCTGATTTTACTTATGTCAGATCCTTCTCCCTCTATTTCTAATGTACGTAAATCGGAAGGCAATACGCTCACCGCTATGCTGCAAGTGCACAATGAGGAAGATCGCTACTTGGAAGAAGTACTTACAGACCTCTCTACTTATGTTGATCACATTGTTATCGTTGATGATGCCAGTACAGATCGTACGGCCGAGATCTGTAAGTCATTTGAGAAGGTAATCAAGCTTGTACAGCTGCCGGAATCGTTGTTTGCAGAGGAATGGAAATTACGTTCTATCCTGTGGCAAGCCGCTGCTTCTACTTCTCCCGACTGGCTGCTTGCTGTTGATGCCGATGAATTGTATGAGGAACGGGCCAAGCGAAATATTCGAGGTCTTATTAATCAGAATCGTTATGACTCAGTCAGCTTTCGGCTATAGGATCTTTGGGGCAGCCGGCAGTATTACCGGGAAGACGAATTGTGGCAAGCACATAAAGGGGCAACCATGACACTTGTTCGCTTTTTCAAAGACTACCCCTACTTTTATCCGCAAATGCAGCATCATGTACCTCGGCTGCCGCTTACCTGTTCCGCGCTCCCGGGGCTTACCACAGACTTACGTATCAAGCATCTGGGCTGGTCAGGACCGCTGGAAGAACGGGTTGAGAAATATGTCCGCTACAAAAAAATGGACCCCGAAGGACAATGGGGAAATCTTGCCCAATATGAGTCCATTTTGGATTTGAAACCTAACCTTCTGGAATGGAAGGAGGAAGATTAATTGTACGTCAGCATTCTTACGCACAGCTTTGCGGACGGATATAACCGTGATTTTGAGAGGCTATTTGGAGGCGGGCTGGAACGGTATATCTACGAGCTCTGTCAGGTTATTCGCTCACTCGGTCATACACCGCAGGTTCATCAATTATCCTACTACGATTCATTCCACCGCCATATTGAAGAGATTGAAGTGTTTGGATATGCTTATGATCCGCAGCGTATACCGGATGCATTTGAGGAGATGGCTTCCCAGGCGAAGGGTCCGCTCATTTATGCCAGCTGTATATGGCATCCGCTGCGTTATTCCCCAAATAGTCTCGGGATATGTCACGGGATCAACTGGGATCGTCCGAGTCTTCCATCCGAAGTGAAACAAGAAGTGGCTGTCTCTATACAGCACGCGCTAGATCATTTAGAGACCATCGTATCTGTTGATTCTCACTTTCTCACCTTTTGTAGAGCCGTCTGTACCTTTAACGATCCGCAGAAGATTATCTTAATTCCAAACGCAGTTGATACCCATTATTTCAAACCGCTGGAGTCTGCTGGGGAAGAAACAGAACTTGAAGAGCATACCTTGCGCAAAAGAACCAATAACAGAAAGGTCCATCTTCACCAGTCAGAAGAGGAGCTCGAAGCAAGTGAAGAGGAACAGCCGGGACGGATCCGAATTCTTTTTCCAAGAAGAATTAGTCTGGAACGAGGAATTATTCCGATGATGCTGTCCGCTGATTATTTATTAGGTCTTTACCCTCAAGTAGAAATTGAGTTTGCAGGAGAGCGGGTACAGGGAAGCACCGTGGGCAGAGCTTTTGAAATGTGGATGAAACACCATCCCCATAAAGCGCGCATTCTTTCCAAAAGCTATCTTTTTGATGAGATGATTACCGCCTATCATATGGCAGATATCGCGGTCATTCCTACGATTTTCTCTGAGGGAACTTCCTATGCCTGTCTAGAAGCCATGAGCTGTGGAATTCCTGTTGTAGCAAGCAATGTCGGCGGTCTCAATGATCTGATACAAGATGGTTTTAATGGCCTGTTAGTCTCGCCTGAAGAATCCCATATTACAGCTGCCCTATGCCGCCTTATTGACGATGAAGATCTCCGATTACAGCTTGGTAAGCAGGCACGGAAAACCGCTCTTAGTTATGATGAAGAGAAGTGGAAATCCGCTTGGAAAAAGGTGCTGATTCCCTTCCTCAGATAGCATTACGTCCATCTAGACTACAATAGCACAAGCGGATGTAATCCCGACCTCGTCAGCGGTGTGCTGATTACATAGGTAAGAGCATTCCATCCGCAGCGTGCGATATGTGCCTCTGAAGCGGGTATATATTTCTCCTGTTGCTCCTGTAGAAATGACCTTAGCCTAGTATCAAGCGGCGGATCACTGTCTCTCTGAATCATTCGGGTATGGAGAGCAATCCACAGCATATAGCAACGACTTCCCAGGATTTCATCTGGCTGTTCTCGTTCCCACTCCCGCTCTAGCTCCTGCTCTAGCAAAGAATGCAGCTGCTCGACTATCCAAAGCGGTGCATGAACGAGTGCCATCTTCATCGCTGGCGATAGGGCAGACAGCAGCGTTCCAGGTGAGGGATCACTGCGTAACATGGATGAAAAACCGTACCATGCCCCGATTCGAATGAACATTTTGCAGGCATCCGCAGCAGAGGAGAATCGATGCAATTGGGGTTTTCCCAAACCAGTCTGCACGCCGCGATGCCCTGATTTCAATGCAGTCTTGCTATATTCTAAGGCCGCTTGGATGGTTTCCGTCTGTTCTCGGTGGGCTGGAGATTGTACCCAAGGCTGAAGATTCCGAGAGGCCGTGCTGTATTCTCCCATCTGTGCTTGCAAAAGTGCTTCTATCCAAGGTTGGGCCAAAAAAGCACCATGCAGGTATTCTCTATGTTTTAAAATCCATGCCGGCTGTTGCAAATCCAGCATGAGATAGAATACGAGCAACTGTGCTTTTTTCGGAATTGCTTGCTTCTTTACCCATTCATTCAACTGCTGTATCTGCCCGGTACAGACAAGAAGCGGAAGCCATCTCTGCCATGCCAGCACATAATCTGGTCGGTATTCGAGAGAAACCCTATAAGATTCACAAGCTTTCTGCCACTGACCTTGCCGCTCTAGCAGCACCCCTTTTAAATAAGCGGTTCGGTAAGTCCCCGCTCCCGATACCGAGGTATATTCCCTCGATATACACATGCCGCCCAGCACATGAAGAGCCTGGTCATCTTGTCCCTCATCCATGAAGAGTACGGCATAAAGCTCCTGTAGATCTGCGAAATTAGGAAAAGCTGTCAGTCCCTGCTCGATCTGCTGCAGCGCTTCTTTTGCCCGGCCCGTTTCTCTGAGTGCATACATCGTTTTTAGGAACAGATCCGAAGCATATCCTTCCGTAACGGGCAGACTCGCAAGCAGCGGTTCAAAGATAGGAAGTGCCTGCGAATAATCTGCTTGCTGAAAATATTCTGTGCCCAGTGCATAAAGCAGTTCTCTGTTTTTCGAATCGGCAGCCAGCGCTTCCTTAATCAGCCGGAGATTCCGATCGGTTTTATTTTTTTGTTCAATAATATGCGTGAGGTAACCATAGTGAATAATTTCTAGGTCACAACGTTTTAACTGCTGATCGGACTTCGCTTGAACTGCAGAGGCAATCTGTTCGTGGATCGAACCGCTAAATTTTATTTCGGGATCATTACGAAACAACCGGCAGACATAGTCTGTTACCTGCTCATCGCCTTGGTGTCCAAGTAGACTTTTGATTTGCAGCTCATATCCTGCGGCTGCTTCATCTGCACAAAGCGCCCATAATTTTTCTTTCTGACCATCAGTAAAACATTCATCTGCATCCAGAACGAGAATCCATGGCTTGGTTGCGAGTTTTAAAGATTCATTTCGTGCAGCTGCAAAATCAGACTGCCATGGATACGAAATGACCTGTGCGCCGTATTTTTCTGCTATGGAACAGGTTGCATCTACAGACCCGGTATCGAGAATGATGATTTCCGATACAATATCAGCCACGGAAGACAAACACTGGGAAAGAACCCATTCTTCATCTCTAACAATCATACAAAGGGACACAGGAGAATCTGGATTCATTTCGCGTAAATGCCTCCTCTTATTCTTGATGGATGTTATCTACCTAAATCCGTTCGGCCATGGAAGTCCGAGCCGAATATGCTGGACAAGACGAGTATTCACATCGCCATTTGCCTGCGCTTGGATCGCAGATAGATGCCCGTCTGCTGCCGAAACCATACTGCTCACATACTTCTTCGTGCCCATTAGAGCTGTCTGAGGCAATGCTTCTCTGTTCTTTTCTAATGTGCTGCGCCAGACGCCTGTTATCCCTACAAACATTTCTCTTTTCCCCGCATGGTCAGCTGCTTCCAGAAGTTCTGCAAAGCCAGACCAAGTCTCCTCTGTTAAAGGCTTCAATTCTTTATCTATCCCCTGCTCGATGAGAAGGATGGCCTGATCTTTAAAGACCTGTTTCTTTTCTGCACCAGAAGGGATATCTAAACTCCACATCAGCCAATCTTTCTCTTGTTCAGGAAAGTCAGGGTTCTTGTGCAGCAGACGAGCTGCGCTCTCCCAATCCCCACTCCGCCATCGCGCCATGAGCTTACTTACGCGGATCGTCTTATGAGGAATGGGCGGCTGATCCCATTGCTGCAAGATGGATAGGACAGCTGAGTAGCACCTGCTATCGTTAAGGATCCCGATTAATTTCTCCATCGCTTCTTGCGATTCGATTCGAAAGCGCGCCTCGATAAGCTCTGGCAATCGTTCCTCCTGCCCGATAACCTGCAGGATACGGCAGATTCGATATAACGGCGGAAGCAGACTAGGCTTATACCGAACTGCCTCAACATAAGCATCTACGGCTGCTTCGAGCGCTCCTCTTTGTTCCGCATACTGACCGAGCATATAGAGCGTTTGGAAGGTGCCGATCCCTTCCTCCGTATGGTACATCTCCGCTGAAGGCCCCATATGAAGGGCTTCTCGAAGAATCTCTTCGGCCTCCTCTGTTCTGCCGAGTGTATTCTGGGTAAAGGCTTGAGCATGCAGCAGATCTGTATAGCCTGGGTACAGTCTACGTCCTTTAGCAATCTTTTCCATCGCCTCTGTCCATTGTCCAAGTGCCTGCAGACATCGCACTTCATATTTAAGAACCAAATGCGCATAACTAACACGTGCGGGATCTAAGCCGTTCCATGACTTCTGAAAACACTTTAACGCCTGCTCTACTTTTCCTATTCGTAAGTACTCGACACCCAGATTGTAATCATGAAACGGATTCGCTGGATCTTCTTCGATAATTTGCTGGAGCAGCTCCATATTTCGATTCACTTTGTTCTTAGCAGAGACAATCGTCTCGCTGTATCCATAATGATGAATGATTACATCGGTCATATGAAAATGAGCTTCTGCACGTTGACTCACAATGGATTCGGCGATCTGCTCATGAATTCTCCCCTGAAAACGGTACTCTGGTCGATGCCGAAACATACGAAGTACCGGATTAATCGTGACTCCCCCCGAACCGTTTCCTGTATAATTGTGAATTTGTAAAAAATAACCTTCAACCCCATCCTGCTGGGCCCAGATCGGAAGTTCTCTTGCTCCCTGTTCGTCTATTCTTTCATCTGCATCAAGAAACAGAATCCAGTCACCGGTAGCTGCCTCAAGCCCTGCATTTCTGGCTGCTGCAAAATCATGACACCACGTAAAGTGCACAACAGAAGCACCGTAACGTTCTGCAAGCTGAACCGTGTTGTCTGTTGAACCCGTATCCACAACGATGATTTCATCAACAGCTCCCTGTACACTTTCAAGACATGCGGGCAGCATTTTTTCCTCATCTTTTACGATCATGCATAAAGAAATGGTTTGACTCGGCAATTCTCACACCCCTCTCCTTCTTGCCTGACCGTCCCTTGATGTTTTCCAGTTCAGGTCATCTAACCTTTGCAGACTGCCCGTGAGATTGGCAATATCCTGAGCTAAGGTAGAAAATGTACTTTCTGATTTTTTTGCAGTTTGAGTATTCAGCATTCGTACAGCCGCTTCTTTTGCCAGTTGCAAGCAGCTGGCTGCTGCCCCCATCCTAGCGCGGCTATAATCTTTGGATAATGTGATTGCCTGCTCAAATAAAGCAAGGGACTCTGAGTAATTAGCGCGGTCATACATATATTCAGCCAGCTGAAACATGCCCTCTAAATGAAGGTCGCCCTTCGCTAATTGCTCCAAGTACTGCTCTGCCGCCTCTAATCGGAAACCATGTTTATATAAAAGATCAGCTGCCGTGCCAGGTGACAGTAATCTAGCTTTTTTCATGGAAAAAAGCAGTTCTTTTTGTCCGCAGGCCGCTGCCCGGCCCGCTAGTTTCTCTGCTTTTTGAAAAAGGGGCCCTGAATCGGGCTGAGGAAACTGAGGAAGATCTTCTGCTTCACTCTGCTGTTTTATGTTCAACAACCGCCGCTCTATCTCCGAATAGAACACGCTGTCTTCATTACTATGTTGGTAGAACACTTGCGATAATGGCTCAGAGCAGGACCATGAACAGATCGCCCAATCCATTATGGCTAAATCAATATGCTCTTGATCGTATGGAGATATAAGCTGATCACTTAATTCCTGATTAATCCCCTTATTCCGCTCTAGTAGCAGCTGCGATCGCTGTATTGCTCGGGGCTTTCTTTGTGTCTGAATCAGACAGGCGCGGGCCCAGCTTTCGTCTTCTATGCCAATAGATTGCACAGGCAGAATGGATAGAGCCGCTTCATACGCTCCGCATGACATGAGTGCATACGCCGCTTTTTGCAGATGTTCGGGGTTCTCTCTGTCGATTAACTCCACTAAAATTTGCTTCATTGAGGGATCTGCTATCCCTTCTTTTTGCAGTAGATCAGCCAACCCGCTAATCGCTGGAAGATAGCCTTGATGTGCCTTTATAGCAGACCGGTAGTGATCCTCTGCATCGGATGCTCTCCCCTTTCGTTTATCTATATCTGCCATATGGGTGAGCGGAATGTAGCTGTCTGCCCCAGCTTCCGTAACGTAAGGTACAGCTTGGTTCTTTGAAGGAAGACCGGACTTCACTGCTTTTGCAAAATAGCCATAAGCTTGCTCAGCCATCCCGTACTCCTGTTCAACAAGCCCCAGCAGAATGTAAAGATCAGGGTAGTCTCTATATCGCCTGATTTCTGTCTTCAACAGATTTTTCGCCTGTTCTAACTCCTGGTTTGCATAAAGCAGCTTTCCTAAGTCCCGTACGAGAGTCGCTCGGTATGGAGCATTCACGGGGCAGCTATTTAGTGCTCGCAAGAAAGTTATTCTAGCCTGCTCCCTATCTTCTAATTGGCAGTACGTTACCCCGAGATTATAGAGATGAAAAGGATCATCCGGGTTTATTAGGAGGGCCTGCCGAATTATTTTCAGGTTACGCATAGCTGTCTGTTTACTCTCCATGACTGCGGGAAGATACCCGTAATGATTTACTTTCAGCGGACAGATGGAAGGTGTAGAGGCTATTTTTAACTTTGTCGAAGAGCACTTCACTTTCACTTCATGCTCGATCTTCAGCCGAATATTCAGTCCGCTCTCTCCCAAAGTGTCTTTATTTGCTTGAACGAGCTGTTCGTGAATCAACCCTTCATACCGGTAACCATATCTATTTCGAAACACGCGCGGTGCAAAATAATGAATACACTCCTCAGGACTAGATCCCGTCCAGTTCACAAGTTCAATCAGACACTGGCTTCCTTCTTCCTGACTCAGAAACTCCTTGATCTCTTCTTGCCCGGCTGTCACCTGTTCATCTGCATCCAGCACAAGAATCCAATCTGTATTTGCATGTACTAACCCTGCATTACGGGCTTTTGCAAAATCATGTTCCCATGGACTATGAATTACGGTTGCTCCGTACTTTTCTGCTATTGCAACAGACCGATCCGTAGAACCCGTATCGACAATGATCAGCTCATCAGCCAGGGTATGAATTCGTTCCAAACATGCTCCAAGCCATTTTTCTTCGTTATATACAATCAGGTGAACTCCCAAAGTAGGAATACTCATCGTGAACTCTCCCCCGGTTACAAAAAAAATACATGGGCCTCTGTTGAGACTCCATGTACGTATATGTGTGCAGCGCTTATTATGTGCCTTGTCCGTTGAAATACACACTAATGGTGGCAGGTGTTCCTGGCGTGCTGGACCTATAAGCAAGCCTTGTATATTTAAGAAAACGCTGCGGAACAAGCACATCAACAGATCCGGCAGCAATTCCTGTAACTGTGTCCACATCGGTGAACCAGTTCGTTCCATTCGCGCTGATTTCGACCCTTGCATCCGCACTGCCTGTTGTCCCTGAGTTATACACAAAGAAAGAATAGGTTCCAAACACACTTGTCGTGACTGGAGATAGAGGAGTGTAAGCATCCGCCGTTGTAATGCCAAGCGTCGGAATTTCCTGAAAGCTTTTCTGTGATATGGAGGTAATACTATCTAGTCTTCCGGCTGTAATTGTTGCTCCAAGTACACTTGTGATCGTACCGTTTAGCAAACTCGATAGAGTTCCTGCCGTGATGGTTGTTCCCAGGACGCTCGTAATCGTCCCTGCGGTAATCGTGGTTCCTAGCACACTCGTCAGCGTTCCTGCTGTAATTGTTGCTCCGAGCACACTTGTCAGGGTTCCATCCAGCAAATTCGTGAGTGTCCCTGCGGTGACTGTTGCTCCCAGCACTCCCGTTATGGTCCCTGCTGTTATCGTCGTTCCCAGTACGCTCGTCAGCGTTCCCGCTGTGATCGTTGCTCCGAGTACACTTGTGAGCGTTCCATCCAGCAAGTTCGTGAGTGTCCCTGCTGTGACTGTCGCTCCCAGTACGCTCGTAATCGTCCCTGCTGTTATCGTCGTTCCCAGTACGCTCGTCAGCGTTCCCGCTGTGATCGTTGTCCCCAGTACACTTGTCAGGGTTCCCGCCGTGATTGTCGCTCCGAGCACACTTGTCAGCGTTCCATCCAGCAAATTCGTCAATGTTCCTGCGGTGACTGTCGCTCCCAGCACTCCCGTTATGGTCCCTGCTGTTATCGTGGTTCCTAGCACACTCGTCAGCGTTCCCGCCGTGATTGTCGCCCCGAGTACACTTGTAATTGTACCCGCAGTAATGGATACGCTCGTGATGCTAGGCATGTTACTAATCGTACCATCCAAAATAACACCCACCAGGTTACCCGATGGATCTGTACGAACAGGATGGGATACTTCCTCATTGTCCGTGCCATATATCAGCGTCCTTAAATTGTCGGGGTTTAAGTTAAAACTCGAAAAGTTTGGCATCAAGGGCCTCCTCCATAGAACATGATCTAACACCGCAGCAGTGCTACGTCATTCTATGCTAGGACCTAGCGAGTAGTAACGGCTCAAGCCTCACTCTTTTTTTCAAGGTAAGGACAACCCAAACCAAATACGCATTTTTTCCATATACTAGTCTTGGATAATACTTATCATTAACCGTGTTTGAGCAGCCATAACAGAGGGAACTTAGGAACTGAATTTTACTAAAGGAGGAAGATCGATGACCAACTATAATGTATTTAATTCACCCAATCGGCCTTTGTATACACAGCAGATGAACACTTATGTATCCCCTGGTGTTGAAGCTACTCCTGATGCAGGAGCTGCGGCCGCTGGAAGACTGTTCTCCTTAACAACGGGAAACGTTGCGGTAGCTTCGGGTAGCAGTCTGTTATTACAGGTAGTTAACCCAGCAAGCAGCGGTCGTACTCTATACTTCTCGCAAGCGATCGGGGGGACTACAGCTGCTGCTTCGCTTATTTTATACCGGGGAGGTACGTTAACTGGCGGAGCTGGATTGACTCCGATTAATAATCTTTTTGGAAGCCCGATTACAAGTGTAATGACAGCGCAGCAAGTGACGGGTTCCATTACAGGAGGCCCTGTGAGCATCATGAGCATTCCTCTAACCTCAGGTGCTTATCAAGTTCGGCTTCCGGGGACAATCCTTGTTCCACCAGGTCAATCCGTAACATTTAATCTTGGAACCGGTGCACTGACGGGATCCATCAATGTAAGCTGGTGGGAGTTCTAAATGAAAAGTTTTTAAGGAGGGATACTAGTCTATGACTAACGATCATATTTTTAATAGTGCGAACAAACCTCTGCAGCAGCTACAACTGAATACGTATCAATCTCCAAGCGCAGCGGCTCCTACAGAAGCGAGTGCAAGTCAGGCGGGAAGGCTATTTACAGCAGGAGCAACGAACTCAGCTACGCTCGGACTGCTTGGAGGATCTTCTATCATTACCATACAGCTGACCAATCCCGCAGGCAGTGGAAGAACCGCTTATATCTCTCGCATTTCGGGCGGCATCAATGTCTCACTTAGCTTGTTATCCTCATTTTCCGGCTCCATGACAATCATTAGAAATGGCACTTTAACAGGACCGACTACACTGACAGCTTCTAATTTAAATTTTGCAAGCAGTAACACAAGCCTAATGACCGTCCGCTCGTCTACCTCTGCTTCTACGGGAGGAACTCCGATCCTCTCCATGCCTTTAGCTGCAGGCCCCCTTGAATATAATGAGTTCGGTGATTTTATCATTCCTCCAGGTCAATCTTTCACACTAACCATAAGCGGAGCTTTGTCCGTTGCAGGGGTTCTTGCCAGTACAGCCAACCTCGTCTGGTGGGAGGTCTAAGCAGACTCTGTTCTTTTTATAGATTCTATGGCCTCTCGGTTAGACTTTTCCCCCCATAAAAAGGAACCTAGTGCAAAACCGATAAGTCCGATCACAGCCACAGTACATCCAATCCAGAAGAAGGTCGCTTGCACCCCAGCAGATTCAATAACAACCCCTCCAAAGAGCGGTGCAGATACAAGTACGACACTAACCACCGTATTACTTATACCAAACACACGTCCGACCATATCCTGGCGGCTTTCTTTTTGCATAATGGTCTGGTTGGTTACCATGAATAGTCCATTTCCTACTCCGATCAGAACAGCAAACAGGACAATAGATAGAGCCCCATGCGCCTCCCCAAGCAGTCCCAATCCAGCGATGCCAAGCCCAATTCCAAGGTATCCGCCTCCGAGTCCAAGCACATAGGAGAGCTGCCCTATCCTGTTAACAAGTATCATAACAACAACCGACCCTGCTCCAATGGCGGCCACAAGAATACCAAGCATCGACTCCCGGTCCGGAGCAATTTCCCTGAGCAGCACGGTAAACTGATAATCAATCATAAGCAGCGCAAATAACCCAAACACAGCATAAATTAAAGTGCAAATCAGTATTCTCTGCTGAAAAAGATACCCCCATCCTTCCTTCCATTCAGTCCATAGGGAGGGATGCCCGCCGGCAGAATCTAATGCCGCTCGATCCACGTCAAGCTTCTCGCCTTCATGGGACAAGTTCTCAGTGAGCAACAACTTGTCCTTCACCGATTCCACACCTTTTATACTCCACAACAATGATGCCGAGATAAATCTTGCACAAGCCCCGATCGCGATACATACTTGTGGTGAAAAAACAGCAAGCGTTACTCCTCCGAGAAGGGGACCTGCAATCTTGGAAAACTGGTTAACGAGACCATTTAGTGAAGTGGCCTGAACGAGCTGCTCTTCCCTTACGAGCGATCTTGTCATTGCTTGATGTGCAGGCATGATAAAAGAAGAGACGGCAGCACGGCACATGAGTATAGGAATGACTGCATAAGGATGGGAAGCCGTGAGAAGGATCAGGGTAAGAATACCTGTTAGCAGATCCGCGAACATCATGAGCTTTACTTTTGGGAAACGGTCTGCTGCCACTCCTGCAAATGATCCAAGAATAAGACCTGGCAAAGCCATTGCCACAGGTACCAGGGCTAGTGTTACCGGGCTTGCTCCCCACCTGTAGACCATAATAATCTGGATCGCAATTGCATCAAACCATTCTCCAAAAGAAGCCGTCGCATAAGCGGTAAACATCCGCATAAAATGTCTGTTTTTAAATAAGCTGCTCTCGCTTGTGCGTTTGCGGTTGAAAAAATCTGTTTTCATATGAATCCCCCGTCATCGTAAGTTTGATCTTACAATAACGGAACATTGTCAGAGGAATATCAGACAGAAGCGAGGAAATTTAATATTTGGTCACTAGCTTGACCTAGTAAAACGTCATATTGGTGCTTCTCATTTAAATCAGCGAAAATACGTTTTATCTTAAGGCGCAAAGTTTTGACCTCTTTTTCCTGTTCAGGGCGGGGATTTCGATCTATATAACGCATGAACTGTCCAAGCGAGATGAGCAAATGCGGGGTGCTTTTGGATTCATAATATACTCGCATTCCTAGATCAACAGAAGAAGTAGCCTCTTGAATAAGCCCCTGCGAATACTGCCAGATTCCCTCCAAAAAATGAAACCGAATCAGCTCTCGAAGATAAGGTGTATCCTCCAGCATGAGACGGATCTGCTCCATCTTCTTGTTCACTTTTTCAGGCTGATTCTGCAAGATATAGAGGTACAGCTCAGCAGCAGCCACTGGAATATGGAACCCGATCAGTTCATCTTCCTTCACAACCCGGCGGGTCTCAATTAATCGTTCCTCCGCTTCTGCAAATCGGCCACTCTCTGCATAGATATCTATGATATTCAGGATATACATCTCCCTATGCTGATGAGGAGATAGCAGACCCGATTGAAGGATCTTCTCTAAGAGCTCAAGTGCTTCTTCAGGCGGAATAAGGATTCCATATAGTATCGATATCCAGTACAGCTGATCCTGGACTGGCGTTGTGCTGTCATGTACAAAATAGGCCAGATCTCCATCTAGAAAGTGCAGATATCTGGAGTAGTATGAATTAACCTCAATCCCAAGCACCTCCTGCTGAGCAGCAAGGGCCATCATGGAGTCGCCTTGACCAAGCAAATGGTATTTCTGAAAAAGCTGACCTACCGCCGCTTGTAATTCAGCATCGTAGAGGGATGGACGCATACGCAGGCCATTCGTTTCGTGTACACTCAGTCGATATCCTGTACCACGTACGGTGAGAAGTTTAAACTCAGGAAGAGGAACGAGCTTTTTACGAAGCCGGTAAATGTGATCATCCACCGTACGCTCTGAGGGGTATTCCATCCCCCACACCTGATTCAGAAGATGCTCCCTGGTAAAGGTCTGCCCTTGATGACGAACTAAAAAGGTAAGGAGTGCATACTCTTTTGCCAGCAGTATCGCTTTCCCTGACGGGGTAGTAACAGAGTAGGTGCCTTCATCAAAATCAATCATGAGATCTCCTCCGCTTGTCTTTATCGTTCACTTTCTTTCATCTCATTGTACACGCTGCGTTCCGGCATTACCTCCGTCTCCATTAACAAAAAAACCGGCACGCTAAGGTGCCAGCTTCCTGTTCCATTCTATAAGAGCACGGCTCTATCCAAGGTCTCTATCCAAGAACAACCCGATCATCAGCTAGCGTAGTTCCACTGATCTGCTCGAACTCCCGCAGCAGTTCTGCCACGGTCAAAGTTGCTTTACGCTCTGCATTTACATCAAGGATAATCCGGCCTTTATCCATCATAATTAGCCTGTTCCCCAGCCGAATCGCTTGTTCCATATTATGAGTCACCATCAAGGTGGTCAGGTTCATTTCTCGGACGAGCGATTCTGTGATGCTCGTAATCAGCTCAGCCCGTGATGGATCAAGTGCAGCGGTGTGCTCATCGAGAAGGAGAATCTCAGGGCGAGTAAATGTCGCCATAAGCAGGCTGAGCGCCTGTCTTTCCCCACCAGATAAGAGTCCTACCTTGGCTCTAGTCCGATTTTCAAGTCCAATCCCCAGCTTCTCCAGTTGTTCTCGGAATAGCAACTTCGTTCCCTTACTAATACCAAAAGAAAGCCCTCTTGATTTCCCCCGGCGGTAAGCCATCGCAAGATTCTCTTCAATCGTCATCTGAGGTGCAGTTCCTGCCATCGGGTCCTGAAATACCCGGCCGATCCACTGGCTCCGCTTATACTCTGGCAAACCGCTTATCGTCTTATCCTTAATTCTCACTTCTCCGGCATCGGGTTTCAATACCCCTGATATCACATTCATCAAGGTAGATTTGCCTGCGCCATTACTGCCAATAACCGTTACGAAATCACCATGGTTCAAAGTTAAATTTGCATCCATCAACGCAATCTTCTCATCTACCGTACCTGGATTAAATAATTTGGAGACATGATCAATGTGCAGCATTAGAGACCACCTCCTACATTTTTCCCTGTATAACCTGTTCCAGATAACAGATCTGCCGTCCGTTTCTTCGCCATCTTCTTCTGTTTTATTTTCCGCTGAGTGGAAGGAATAAGCAGTGCCAGAATGACGATTACCGCTGTAATAATCTTAAGGTCAGAAGTCTCCAACCATTCAATGCGATAAGCTAACATGACCACAATTCGGTATACAACCGAACCAAGAATGACGGAAACAATCGCCCAGAAGATACTGCGCTTACCAATGATCGCTTCCCCGATAATGACAGAAGCCAGTCCGATCACGATCATTCCGATTCCCATCGAAATATCTGCAAATCCAGACTGCTGTGCAATAAAAGCACCGGACAAAGCAACAAGACCATTGGACAAGCTGATCCCTACAAGCTTTGTTGTGTCTGTATTCGCACCAAAGCTGCGAATCATACGCTCATTGTCACCCGTCGCACGAAGAGCAAGTCCTAGATTCGTTTTAAAGAAAATATCAAGAAGCAAGATAACGATGGCGGAAATGATCAGCATGAAATACAGAGGAGATACGCCTGTAAACAGAGTATCCGTATTAATCAGCGATACGTTGGGTGCTTTGAGAATTCGCATATTAATCGAATAGAGAGCAATCATCATCAGAATACCGGATAACAGACCGTTAATTCTCCCCTTGGTGTGCAGCAGTCCTGTACATGCTCCCGCCGCAATTCCTCCGCCAAAAGCAGCCAGGGTCGCAACCCAAGGAGCGTGCCCCGCTGTAATCATCACCGCCGCAATCGCCCCGCCCGTCGTAAAACTTTGATCAACGGTTAGATCGGGGAAGTCGAGAATCCGAAATGTAATATATACGCCCAGCGCCATGAGTCCATACAATAGCCCCAGCTCAATCGCTTTTGGCGTGGATGCAAGCAGTTCGAGCAGTGTACTAACCATACTTTTCTCCTCCTAGTTAAAGAGAACAGGGTGGGAGTCCCGCCCTGTTCCGCATTGCTGTCCTGTTTCTAGTTACCATACATCTTGCCTAACCTATTACTGAATAATATTGGTTTCCTGATCTGTTACACTTGCCTTCATTTCCTCTGTGACTTCAATTCCTTGTTCTGTAGCCGCACTGAGGTTAAGAATAAGATCAAGTTTGTCTGGTACGGTAATCGCAAGATCGGCTGGATTTGCGCCATTTTTCAAAATATCTACAGCCATTTCGCCTACTTGATATCCATGATCAAAATATTTAAAACCTACGGTTGCAAATGCACCTTTCTCTACCGTATCACGGTCACTGGAGAAGAACGGGATGTCTTTATCGTTCGCAATTTTGATAATCGTATCTACCGCACTTACCACGGTATTATCGAGTGTAATGTAGAGAGCATCGACTTTACTGACTAGGGAATCCGCTGCCTGCTGTACCTCGGACGTATTCGTTACTGAGGCTTTAATAAGTTCAATATCGTACTCCTTGAAAGCTGCTTCCGCATTCCCTGCCATAACTACCGCATTCGCTTCTCCTTCATTAAGTACAAGGCCGACTTTTTTAATCTCCGGCATTTGCTTTGCAATGAAAGAAGCAAGTGTCTTAATTGCTTCTGGATTCGTATCCGATGCTCCTGTAACATTGCCACCCGGCTTCTCTAGATTGGTCACAAGTTTTGCATCAAGAGGGTCTGTTACTGCGGCGAACAATACAGGCTTATCTTTGACTTGCTGAACGACAGCTTGAGCAGAAGGGGTAGCTATACCGAGCACAAGATCACTTTTATCTGTAGCAATCTTCTGAGCAATGGATAAGTTATTCGCAGCATCGGCCTGTGCATTGTTCAGGTCAATCTTCAGGTTATCTCCATCTACCAGTCCGCCGTCCTTCAATGCAGCAATAAATCCATCTCTTGTGGCATCAAGCGAAGGATGTTCAACATACTGCGAGATCGCAATGGTATACGTCTTCTTCTCGCCTGCCGCATCTCCGCCTTCCCCGCCCGAGGTACCGTTCGTACTAGTACTCCCTGCATCGTTACCACAACCTGCTAACAAAGCAATCGAAGCACCAAGAATCAAAGACATCCACATTTTTTTCTTCATATATAAGACCCCTCTCTTTTTCTTCTCGCTTACTTTACTTCCATTTAATACCTCTAACATACAGTGTCACATAGTAGCATTACTGTGTTAAAGCGCACGGAGCTGAAAAGGCATAATTCCTCCATGATGAAACCGTTTGTAAGAATCTTAAAAATAGGACGACCAGTCATTTATTAACGCATGGTCAGAAACAACTTTTCCCTAATATTACGGGTGCTTGTACTATTCGTCAATTACTACTTTTACTGGAAGTACAAATATAAAAAGAAAACGCCACAATAGAACCGAAGTTCCATTATGACGTTTCCATAATTAAGATGGTTTTATCTTATACGTACAGCAGCGTCCGCCTTTGGCAAGGCATTCGGTGCGGGTTACCGAAGCTTGCAGCAGGGATTCAAATAATTCTAACTCACAGCGGCATGCCTGTTGATATACATCGGCAACCTCAGAAATCGGACAGTTGTATTCACGAAGAATATATCCTTCTTCGTCCTCAGTGAGTTCGGTCATATAACCGCCATCATTTTGAATCCGTGCCAAAGAATGAACACGGCTTTCTAGATCTTTGTCTTCCATCTCTTTAATATATCGTTCGCGAAGCTTGTTTCTGCGCCTCTCAAACAACAGATCGATCATTTCCTCACCGGCTTCGTCTTGTAATTCCTCAAGCAAATCCAGCGTAACCTTTGGATAGGTTTTGGGGAACAACGTTTCGCCTGTATCCGTGAGTCCATACACGGCAGAAGGACGGCCAGCAGTCTGCCGAACTAAATGAGGGGCAATATACCCGTCCTTCTCCAGTGTTGCAAGATGCCTGCGTACCGCCATCTCTGTAATCTTCAGTTCGGCAGTGATCTCACGGGCACTCAGTGGACCTTGAAGCTTTAACATGTGCAGCACTTGCTGGCGTGTTGACATATCTCTTGGTGCACTCATAAGAATCACCTGCTTTCGTATTATGAAATCGAAGCAGCCGCAATGTTTGCTTTTTCCCGGCATGCATCCGAACAGAACAAGTCATGCTCTTCCGCACAAGAATCACAGGACACATACTGTAAATTACATGTCGGGCAGTTCACATATTGGTCTTCTATCGTTCCGCAGTGATAGCAGGAAGCAATCACAATATCTTCGTCTGTACGGTTAATTGGTACAGAAATACGTTCGTCAAATACATAGCATTTACCGTCAAACAGTCTGCCCTGAACCTCAGGATCTTTACCATAAGTAACGATTCCGCCTTCAAGCTGAGCGACATCCTGGAATCCTTCTTTTAGCAAGAAACCGGTAAGTTTCTCACAGCGAATCCCGCCGGTACAATACGTAATGACTTTCTTGTCTTTCACATCACCCAGGTTCTCACGAATCCACTGCGGGAATTCTCGGAAAGACTCGACTTCAGGGCGGATCGCTCCGCGGAAATGTCCAATTTCATATTCATAATCGTTACGGCCGTCAATTACCACAACATCATCGCTTTGCAGCTCTTCATAAAATTCTTTAGGGGAGAGGCGTTTGCCGAACAAGACGTTTGGATCCAGCTCTTCTTCATAGCGGAAAGTCACTAGTTCTTTTTTGTGACGCACAAACATTTTTTTGAACGCATGACCTTCTACTTCGTCAATCTTAAACCATATATCGCTAAACAGCGGGTTTGCTTTCATATCCTGCATATATTGCTCTGTTTGCTCGTAAGTTCCCGATACCGTTCCGTTGATTCCTTCTTCCGCAATCAGTATCCGGCCTTTCAGTCCAAGATCCTTGCAATATTGTAAATGTTCCTGAGTTAACGTCTCTGGATCATCAATGTGGACAAATTTATAGTACAGCAGTACACGGTAATTAGATTGACTCATTCTCTGTTTCCACCTGTCATTATTTATAGTTCCAAGCTATGAATTAGACGACAACAACGAGGAAGTAAACCTTACTATTGTTCACTTCGCAGTTCAATTACAGACCCTTAAACAACAAGAAGCAGCCACAAGAAGGATGAAAAAGATCCCTCTGCCGCTACATGTAAATTCATGGTCAAAATGATATTCCTAGTCTAACGAAGTGTCTCTACTTAGTCAATATAAAGGTATAAAAAGTTGATTAAGTCCTTCTTCTTGATCCTCCTTTTTTAATAAAAAAACGCCCTGCACTTCCCTTGTTAGGAAATACAAGACGTTCTTATTTAGCTAGAGTATTAAGCTTTGATGGACCCCTGAGTTACTCCGTTAATAATCCACTTCTGAGCAAAGATGTAGATGATGATCATCGGCAGCATTGCCATGAGATAAGAAGCGAAGGCCAGGTTAAAGTCCGTGTTAAACTGTCCTTGGAAAATATACTGCACAAGCGGCAGTGTATACTGACGTTGATCGCTAATCATAATCAGCGGCAGCAGGAAGTCATTATACGTTGATAAGCACGTCAGAATTCCGACAGTAGCACTCATGGGAGCAAGCAGCGGGAAGATAATGCGCCAGAATGTACCCCAAGTCGTTGCTCCATCCACTTTCGCTGCTTCTTCCAGTGCCATAGGGATGGAACGAATATAAGCAACATAGATAAAGATATTAAAGGCAAGTCCATACACAGTATGCAGAAAAATGAGACCCACCAAATTCGTCATATGCAGACCAGACGTTAATTTTACGACAGGCAGCATAATGATTTGGAAAGGAATAAACATGGCACTGACAAAATAAAAATATAATCCTTTAAAAAATTTATGATTCATGTTTCTTGCAATCGCATAAGCGACAAGCGAATTTGTCAGCAAAGTAAGAGTGACGGTTGCTGTAGTAACCAAGGTACTGTTCCCGAGTGCTCGGAAGAATCCAGTCATCTCAATCGCTTTTGAGAAGTTACTCCACTGGATATCCGCAGGAAAAGCGAAGATGGACTGACGCATCTGTTCCGGGTTTTTCAGTGCGATGGTAACGGTCATATAGAGCGGAAACAACACCACGATGGTCCCGAGAACGATCAGGGTCATGACGATCCAATTCGTACGATTACGAGGTTTCTTCATTATACGTCACTCTCCCTTCTCTGCAGGAATCGTAGTTGTATGATCGAGATAAAGGCAATCAGAATAAAGTAGATGATGGCATTCGCAGATTGATAAGCAAATTCCCCGCCTTCAAATCCGCCTGTATAGATCAGATGGGCAATTGACTGGGTTGCCCGCCCAGGTCCGCCATCGGTCATGGCAACAACCAGGTCAAAGACCATAAGCGAGTTCTTCATCGCAAGCACCATATTAATCGTAAAGAAAGGAGCGATCAGCGGGAATGTAATACTCCAGAATTCACGCCATTTTCCTGCCCCGTCTAGATTTGAAGCTTCATATAAATCCGTTGGGATGGTTTGCAGACCCGCTAGATAAAGAATCGTGTTAAAAGCAATCCCTTGCCAAATGGCAACGGTAACCACACCCACCCAAGCCAGATCCTGACTGCCTAGAATGTTCGTTGTCAGCGCCGTAAGCCCCAGGCTTTCTCCCCATAATGGAAATACGTTAGAGAAAAGATAATTGAAAATATAGCCGACAATGAGAATACTCAGAATATTCGGTAAGAAGTAGACTGCACGAAAAAAGTTACGAAACTTAATCTTGGCGTTAAGACCAAGGGCAATGAGTAAACTGATGACATTAATAAAAATCGTAGCAACCACAGCAAACCGGATGGTAAACCAGTAGGCATTCCCAATATTGCTATCCTGGAACAGGTTAACGTAGTTTTTGAATCCAATAAAATCGTATGTATCTCCGAAACCGTTCCAATTGGTGAACGAGTAGTACAGGCCCTGCAAGGCAGGCAAAGTCATAAATATAAAGAAAAGTACCACAGCAGGCAGAGTCATCCAGTAATACGGAGTGAGCCGGTTCTTCATCTTCCATCCTCCTTAGTGGGGAGAAGGACTTTTGGTTCCTTATTTTCAAAAGCCCGTTCTCTCGTCATTCTCTTGTTGATTTATCTGCGATTCGCTACCTTATCCCACTCTTTATCGAGTTTGGCTAGATACGCGTCAATATCTCCATTTTGCAAAAACTCCTGTACGATAGAATTCAGCTGTACTGCCGAAGGAATATAGTGATCAGCAAAATCGGTAACTTGTCCTTTTTCTATGTAAGGAATTACACCCGCTACACTTGGATCATCCTGCTTCACACCCTCTACAGCAGAAAATAAATTCTGTTCCGTAATGTACTGTTTAATGTTGTCTTCACGAAGCAAAAACTTAATAAATTCCAACGATTCCTCTTTATATTTTGTATCATTAGATACCGTCAGGAGCGTATCGATTCCATTAACAAGATTGATTTCTTCCGGGTTGTTACTCGTCGGAAAAGTAAAAAAGCCAATTTCGATATCCGGATTCGCTTTCCTTATTTCCGGAATTGCCCAAGTTCCTTGTATGTACATAAAGGCTTCGCCATTTGCAAACGCTCGGTTGCCGTCTGCATACGTTTTACCAAAGTTATCACTGTGTCCGTAATCTAGAATGGCCAGCTGTTTCTCCGCGATTTCTCTGTATCTATCCTGAAAAGTCGTTTTGTCTTCTCTACGATCGATATAAAAATCAATACCTTCTAGATTCAGAGCTAACGCATTAAAGGAAAGACTCGCTTGCCAATCATCCTTATAGGTTAAGTAAAATGGAATTTTGCCTGCGTCCTTAATCTTTTTCGCGGTTTCGAGCAGTTCGTCCCAAGTCTTCGGAACGTCCAGCCCCATTTCTTTGAAAAGCGTTTTGTTATACATAATGCCGTTTGCATTCGTTGCATAAGGGATACCGGTAAGCTCGTCCATACCGCTTGTATCTGTTACCATTTGGAGGTAACTCGGATTAATAAGATCGATCATCTCTTGATCCGTTTGTTCCATAAAAATATGGCTTTGGGAGAGGACTGAGAATGTATCCGTCGCTCCAAGCGCTATGATGTCAGGGACATCATTTTTGACAAGTCTTGTCTTGAGTACCGTCTCCGCATCTGGCGGATTCACTTGTGTTACCTCAATCTTGGATTGTTCACTATTGAATTTTTGAACCAACTTGTCGAAGGATTCCTTCGCCTCCGATTTATTCTGAAAAAACTCCAGCTGAATTTTGTCCGATGCTCCGCTGGTACTGCACGCGCTCAATGTCAGCACGGCTCCTCCGATAAGTAAAAGCAGCTTACAACCTTTGAGCATACTAAATCCCATGGTAGCCCCCTCCTCATGATGTACATAAAATCGCTTACATTTCCTTATGTAAAAAAATGCGCTGTGCTCGTCCATCGAAAACGATTCACATCACACCCAAATCAACCACTTATCCTTATTAACCTAAATCACACAAAATTACACATTTTCTTATATTTTTTATACCAAAATGCTTGAGAGAAATAAAAAAGGTCATCTCAGCAAGGAGATGAATCCTTGGAGATAACCTTTGTGTACCATTATAATCGGAAACTATGTTGTCCAAATCTGAATGAATAACGCGATCACCATCATCAGCCCACATAATACAGAAGACTGCTGGGAAGCTCCAAATAGAGGTAAATAAGCTTCTGTAGGATTTTCTTTGTTACTTAGTGTTTTATACACTTTATAAAGTGGAATGATAGAAATGATAGCAATAAGACCATACACCGGCAGAGCACCAAACGCAACGGCGATAATCAAAAATACATAAGCAAGACTCGTCATCATTTTTGATGCGCGCAGCCCCTTCTCTTCACCCCACACGACAACCAAGGTATTCTTACCCGCTGCAGCATCCGCATTTCTATGCAAGAAATGATGATTATAGAGCAGCATTGTAGTGAGCATCCCGATCGGGAATGACAATAACAGCGGTGTAAGATCAAATTCGCCCGTCTGTACATAGTAAGCACCGAGCACAGGCAGAACGCCAAAGGAGATGAAGATCGCCATCTCACCATACCCTTTTCCTCGGTAACCCAACTTAAGCGGTGGTGCTACATAGAAATAAGCAAGCAAAGCTCCGACCACAGCCAAAACCAGAATAGGCCAACCGCAGATCATCGTAAGTACAAGACCGCACACCGCAGCAAGCAGCAAGAATCCCCAAGTAATACTTGCAAGACGCTTTTCCGATATTTTACCTGATGTAAGAATCGCGGAATGCGTAGCAATGTCACCTTCTAGCTCGACAGCTTTGGTATCCGCCCCGTTGCGGTAATCCCAGAGATCATTAATGAGATTAGAGAAAATATGAGCTGATACGGCCCCCACCAGTGTGACTAAAAATAAAAACCAATGAAACTCTTTCGTCACTGCATAAGCAGCTACCGTTCCGAGAATCACGGGAACAATCATAACCGTTATCGAAAATATCCGGGTAAGTTGTTTAAAAAATTCCCATTTTTTCATGATGTAATAAAAGCCTCCTACGAAAATTCATGACCATTGTATAAATACTTTGTGACAATGTTCACACAATGTTAAATTATACACCCAAATTGCCAATTTTGTCATAGGAAAATTATATACTTTTCAAAAAAACGTTAATCCTCATGAAAGCAACGAAAGGTATTTCGATATTGATTCATTTAAGGAAATTTTCTTTTCTTTTGTTGTGAAGAAAAATAATTCAAGATTATCCCTATGATATAGAGAATGATTCCTGCATTTAGAGCTAGATCGGCAATATTCATAATACCTCCGCCTTCGGAGAAGACAATAAAATCCGTTACCGTACCATGCCAGAATCGATCGATCATATTCCCCGCTGCACCGCCGACAAGAAATCCCGCTCCTGCATTCGAAATACGGCCCTGAATGTCCCCTTGGGACCGATAATAAAGAATAAGACAGATAAAGATGACAGCAACTACACCAAATAAACGAGCATACCCCTGAAATAAGCTGAACGCCATACCTGAATTCTCATAATGCTGGAGTTCATAGATAATTCCTCTTACAGGAATCACTTCAGATATTGCGATATGGTCACGCACCCACCATTTACTGAGCTGATCAAGCAGAATAACAAGAAATGCCGTAAAGTAAAATACCATCGCTTCCTCCTTATCCGCGCAATATGTAATCCGTATGTACCTTACTAATGTACCATAGCCGCAGCTTGTACATCTAAGTGAGATTATAGATCAGTGCATACAAAAGAGGCCCCCCACGAATGAGAGTGCCTCCTAGATCCATTAGTTGATAGCCGATAATACATCGATCAGCATCTGTTTAAATGCCCCACGATCTATATCTTCACATACGCGTACATTCGGTTTTTGCCCCAGACGACCATTGATATCAACGACGCTGTATCCTCTTGTATATTGCCCTGCCGCTTCTACATCGACGAAATACGTGCCGGACTTCGTCATAATCGATTCATCCGCAGCAACCGCCATCAGAAGCGTATCTGGGTGTGTTGTGCCCGGAAGTTTATGTACCTCTTTATTAAACTGCATAACCACCTTATTAATGTCGATGAAAAATTGAGATCCTTTTGTACCCAATGCCGCAATTTCTTCATGATCTGCATCATCCATTACGGAATAACGAGTACACATCTCCCAGCCGACCATCGTCATTGGGATACCAGAGTGGAGTACAATTCGTGCTGCTTCCGGATCGGTATAGAAGTTATACTCTGCTGCAGGCGTGATATTACCAAGCGCATTATTCGCCCCGCCCATGATATAGATATGAGGAATAAGCGGAATAATCGTAGGGTCTTTTTGAATCGCCATAGCAATATTCGTAAGCGGTGCAATCGCCAGGATATGAATTTCTCCGGGATTAGCATGCACCGTCTCAATGATATAATCTACCGCATGTTTTGTTTCGGGACGCTGAACTGCTTTTGGAAAATGAGCTCCGCCCATGCCGTCATCCCCATGTACATCATCTACATAACGGTGCTGAGCTGTTCCGAGGGTAAGCATGGGGCGCTCGATCCCTTTATATACGGGAACTTGTCCACCTTTTCCAGCGACTTGCACCGTATATAATGCGTTCTCTACTTCCTGATTGAACTCTACATTTCCCCCGGTGATGGTGATTCCTTCCACCTGAAAATAATGAAGCGCTGTCAGGATCGCTATCGTATCGTCTCCTGCCGTATCCGTATCAATAATCACTCGTTTCATCTGTATACACTCCCTGTTGTCTTGTTCTTTGCCAAAAAAACATGTACTTCTTTCATTATTGAACCATTTCCCTCATCATTCTTGCAAGTATTTATCTCGCCTCTCCCCCTATTAGCATGGTCTCTAATACGGTTACAATATCCCCTTTATTTGCATTCCTTCTTCCTTTTCGTTACCATTTTAAAGAACTCATTACGATTATACAGGAGGATTATTTATATGTTAGAAATGCAAAGCTTTATCCATCGTTGGAACACACACCGTGAAGTGCTACATAAACTCGTTGATCTGAATCAAGAAGGACTTGCTGAGTATAAACCATGGGATGGCAGCATGACTTATGGAGAACTCGCTCTTCATATTGCTGGATCGATGGAGATGTTTGCAAATACCGTGATTCGCGGCGAATTCACTCCTCCACAAACAAAAAATGAGTGGACTACGATAGAAGATGTGCGTAACCTCGTTCATCGTTATACGGAATCTACATCCTCCCTGCTCGCTTCCATTACCGAAGAGCAGCTGCAACAAGAAATTGCTTTGTTCGGAAAAACAGCACCCGGCTTTGCTATCCTAAACATGGCTCTAGACCATGAAATTCATCATAAGGGTCAGCTGTTCACATTTGCTCGTGTGGCAGGGGTTAGTGAACTGCCATTCTTTATGTAAAAGCATAGATTTGTCATCTTTGAGCCAGTCCTATACGAAGTTTGTAATGGGCTGGTTCTTCTGTTTTTTACCCAAACTATTTATTTTTCCTAAATTCCAATTCATTTTCTTGAGATTTGGGTAATGAGTACTAACTTTAAGTGGGAGGTATTTTCTTTTGAAAAAGTGGAATGTATTTATGATGGGGATCGTTCTTGTCCTCGTACTCGCAGCTTGCGGCAATAACGATGCCGAGCCAAGCAACGGAGGTACAACAGAAGGAACTCCAACAGCAAACGAACAAACTTCAGGTAACAACGAAGACGTAAATGAGACAGAACAACAAACCCCTACAGCAGAAGAATTACTCACACGGATTACCGAAGCAAGCAAAGGAATTCAGAGTTACTCTATGAACAGCAAAATCGAACAAAACCTCACAGTTACCATGGATGGCCAAGAGCAAAAGCAAGATGTAAATATGGATATGAAAACCGATCTGGTGCTGAACCCTGTCGCTGCATATCAAGAGATCAAAACCTCCATGCCCGGTCAAGAGGGTACACAGGAGATAAAACAGTATATTACGGAAGACGGAGTATACACGCAAATGGGAGATGCTTGGATGTCCCTGCCTGAAGAAGCCACCGCTCCCCTGCTGGAACAGATGAAGAATCAGTCCAACGCAGGTTCTCAGTTCGAACAACTTAGCAGTATCGCAAATGATCTAGCGGTTGAAGAAGAGGGAGATATCTACTGGCTGAAAGCAAATCTTTCCGGCGATAAAGTCAAAGAACTTGCAACCACCATGCTGTCTCAAAGCGGTGCCACCGATCCGCAGATGGCGGCCATGATGCAGCAGATGAACATTAAATCCATGGACATTTCCTATAGTGTAGATAAAGAGACCTACTATCCAAAAGACCTCGTCTACTCCATGAATATGGATATGGACATGGATGGTCAGGCCCTCGCGATTATAATGAAAATGGACAGCTCACTTAGAGATTACAATAAGACGGAAAGCATAAAAGTACCGCAGGATGTAATCGATAGCGCGGTTGAACAGCAGATGCCTGCGGAGACAGCGACACCATAGAAGACATAAAAGAAAAATAGCGACTGATCCCTTGTGGGAAGGTCGCTATTTTTCTTTTTAGGATTCATTTATTTTTAATTGTCTTCTACTATATATATATTGACTGTATTCTCTTCATTAAAAGTGATATCGTACCACAGTTCGTACATTTTCTATAGTTTATTCAGGAGATTAGACGGTTGCTTCCTTACCTATGTTCTCAAGTAAACCTCTGATCCCATCGGTATTTCTGTTGGAGCCACGGAGCTCCCGACACATATCCCTATCGTTTTTCTATCAATGAGTGAATTCGAAACTTGGACGGAAATCACTTTTAATTCTAACTCTTTGTTGTCTGGTGTTCGAACTACGATATAGTCACCTATGCTCCTTTTGATTTCAGGATGACTTAATGTATTAAGTTCAGGATTCACTCCTACAATAATCGTTCCGTGTTCTTTGGATTCAAATACATCTCCAATGTCCAGTAACTTGTGCATTTATAATCTTCCCCTCTATTCTATCGGCCGCTTCATTCGGTATCATTTCGAATTTCTTTGACTTGATGTGCCAAATCGACCTGAGAGTGATCCAATTCTACTTTCACTGTGCCTTTACGCCGCAATTCTCGCCATTCACTCAATTGTTCTTCCGTCTCTAGCTTGAGTTCAGCAATTTCCTTTGCCCGATCGAAAATGTATTTGGATGTGTAAAGCAATCGATAGATACCTAGACCACCCGAGATAATTGGCTCTTCTCGTTTGATCCATTTTTCGACCGATAACTTCACATAAAGCTTATCTTCCGTTCCCTTTCTAGCAGGACGTTCCTTTATTTCACCTCTCCGTACAACTTTCCAGTCCCTTACCTTGCCATACCAATGAATTCCCGTTTCACCCGTACCCGCGAATTTTCCTTTCGACTGATAAAGAGCAACATACTCAATCTGTGTAAGAATCGTATGGTCGGATATATTTTCAAGGGGTAGATGGTAGTAATGATACTGTAGTGCACTTTCTAATTGAGCAACCTCTCTTAACGATCCTATCAGAACATTTTTACCGGATAACTTATTCTGATAATAACTTTTCGTCCCACGAGGACGCGTTGATCGCTCATATGCTTTTTCTGGACTATCCATAATAATCTCATCCAAAAATGCATCCATTAACTCCGTGGAGTTTGGCAAAAAGGGAAACGCACCGACGTTAACGAGCTCAATACTTTTATAAAATTTATGTTCACGATACGTTTTTTCGTCATGATATGGAAATAGCACGTAAGCTCCAAACATACTTCGCTCTAGCTCCTGCCCCCCATCAGCATACACAATCGCATCTCTATACCTATGCATTGTATTAATATCATCCTCTTCAGGCCCGGGCTGCTTGTACTTCTGATAGTAATAAGATCCTTCATAGGCAGGATTAATCCGATATTTAGCATCAAAGATATATTTGTACTCCATAGCAGACTCATTCTTTTTCAGGGTCAACACATTATCTGGTTTTTGGCCAAGGGTTGCACTACGATCACCACGAGGTAGAGCATTATAGTACAGCGTAAAAATTTCTCCCGTTTTCTGATTACGGTATACCATTTTGGCTGCTTGCGATTTATCCAGCGTAAAAAACATACCCGTACGATTAACCTTAATGATATCTTGTTTTAACAACTCATATTTGCGGGCTAACAGCTCATTAATCTTCAGGAAACACCAGTATTCGTACAGTTGCGCTAAATCCTTCATAGACAATCGGAATAAATCACTGTGTACCGTGAGCCCTTTCATGAGCATCAAGTAACTTCGATATACCTCTCTATATCCTGGTGCCATCTGCAGCACCAGCGTGACGGAGAGTTGTTTCATTTCCCCCACATTCTTCAGAAAATCCAGTTGTAAGAGCCGTTGTAACTGATTCTGCATGGATGTCATTTTCTTATCCAACAAAGGGTCTTGTAGTTTCCCTGATACGGCAAGTTTCATCTTCATCTGTTTCAGTTTCTTAGATACTCGCATTAATACCCATCTAACAAAACGATTCTCCATCGTATCATACTCAGCATGACGTTTCGTTTCGAGGGCATGTGTTGGGTATAGCCGTTGCCCTTGATGCGGAATAAAACCATGCTCTGCATGAGGTGTAAGGAGATGTGGACGTTTTGTTATGTAGGCTATATTCTCTTTGCCGGCTTTCTTTACTTTAGACGCATCGACTACTCTTGGTTCTCTTTCCAGCCTATAATGAGGATTAATATGAATCCGTTCCACTGCTTGCTTAAGCTGATCAAAAACATACTGTAAGATTGTAAAAAACTCCGTAAGACTCTGATGATGTGTCTCTTTTAACCCCGTTAGATGATAGGTTTTCCTCAAAAAATCAAAAGACAAATTATATATCTGCCGATTAATATCACTTAAGATCATCTGGTAATCTCTTTTGTAATCCATCTTAGAGGGATAGATTTCAAATTGCAGCTGGAATAACGGTCGTTCTCGGTATTGAAGTTCCAACTCTGTAAGCCCTACCTCATTCTGAAAATTCAGAATTCCAGAAAGAATCGAACGACCTAGTGGCTTTACGGCCTGACGAATATAAACGTTGTTATGATGAAAAGTAAGTTCTGCCGTTTGCTTTTTCTCAATAACAAGTTCATAGGACTGCGTTTCATAGAATAAAGGGTAGCTTTTGTCCCCTGTCTTCCAAAGAATCAACTTCCCCTGTTCAGGTGAAAAAACATACATATTCTCTAGTACAAGCTCATCCGATAGGATCTCCATCTGCAGGGTGTTCGAATCTATCCATGCTCCTGTATCCTTACGATGGAGTTGTAGAGATTCTACCGTAGGATGATACGGCTTTCCCTGGATATATAGGTTAAAAATATTGGTCTCTATTCGAACGAGCTCTACACTTTGATTAAGAAAGCCAGTATGAGGTGAATCCATCTTCTTCTAACCTCCGTAACATAAAGGCAATCTTTCGTGCGGATTGCGGATATTTCACGTCTACATCCTGCTGCTTTCTGCCGTATTTCAAGTACAATTCAGAAGCATCATCTAGCAGATCCTTAATTGGGATAGACTTACCTAGAGCTTCCTGCATCAGCTGCAACAACACTCTTTTTACAGATAAGCTGCTTCCCTGAATTCTTGGTAATATCTTTTGAAGGAGCTGTCCGTCAAAAGCCATATCTGTGGGTAACAGGTTAAAGCGCTGATTATACACCATATAAAAACATATGGAGTCGCGAATTCGGAAGCCGACATGGGAATGGATTTCTTCGAGAATATTGTTGATTCGTACAAGCTTGTCCGTTGTCGAATGCACCAGTTCTCGATATGTGCTGTACATATCGGATAACTGTAAAAAATCACTTCTCAGAAACAAATTATTTGCCTTAGGAGATGAAAATAATTCTTCCTCATCATAATCAGGATATTGCTGAAGATTAATGTAGTTGAACTCAATCGTGTTGGCGCGATCCAACACCTTTTTGCTGAACGGATGCGTCGTTTCATCCATATTAACCGTTCCAATCACGTAGACGTTATCTGGCAGAGATAAACCGCCGTACAATGGCCGGTCTTCCTCTCTTAATGACTCAGACCCAATCAGGGGAGAAGTAATAATACGGTCACCGTTCCATTCCTGGGTTTCCATGACGCTCAGAATATCGCTAAAGTAATACTCTACTCGTGCCAAGTTCATCTCATCTAGGCATATAAAATAAGGCTTGTCCTTATTCTCCGGCTTCAATGCTTCTACCAGCACTTCTGTTAATCTTCCGGGTCTAAAGACGCCTGCAAGGTCTTTGTAACCTAAGAGGTCAGACGGATCACTCCAGTCCGGCCTAACGGGAATCAAAGTAAATTGTCCGTTATCCATCGTAGCACCTAATGCTTCAGCAAAAAGTTTTACCAGCTTCGTTTTCCCTGTCCCCGATACACCTGCAAGAATAACAAAGGGCTTCGACTTGAGAGACAAGTAGAAGTTTTCCATGAGACCATCTGGATAAAGGAACCCTTTATGATGAATATAGCTTTTCACTTGTTCCAGTTGTTCTTTGACTGTTAATGTCACCGGATTTGGCTCCTTATCTGAAGTAAGTTCTTCTCTACTATGAAGCACAATATCTACATATTGATTATAGTTAGAGACTAAGTTCTGGAGGTCTCGTATAAGCTCGTCATCCTCCGGCAAAGCATCCCGTTCGTATTTGATATAAGCTACGGTAGAAACTTGGTAGTCTCGGCCTAGACCGCTTCTATCCGTGAGAAAGATGTTCTCATCTTTATGTAGTCCTTCTAATGGGATCAAGCTACGAATTTCTTCCGTTTTATTTTTAAGATATTCGTATCCTTTAGTCCTACCGTCTTTTATTGGTTCTGTAACTCCTTGTATTAACGTGAGATAGACAGACTGCATATCTTCGGAGAACAAATAGACGATGTATTCTCCCTTTTGTGTCGTCTGTGTGATTCGTTTGTCCATGAGTGCGATCCAAGGAATAGTTGCCCAGTTGCCTTGCCCAATCGAACCTTGAGTTTTGTAGTGTTCATCTAGAGAGAGCAAATCCACTAACTGATTTGGAATCGTGTTCCTTACTAGGGTGCCTAAAGGGTGCTGAGCAAAAGGTTCTGTTTTGGCTTGGAGATACGTGTTCATCACTTGAGATAAGGCAGCTTGTAAAGAAAAAGAAGGAAGACTTCTACTTAATTCAAGTTTATTATTGTAATTATTCAGCTCTTCCATGGCGTATTCTTTCAGCTCTTTAAGCGTCTCTTCGTTGAACCACTCTGGATTGGCCAAGGTGAGGGTCTGATTAGCTTGATCGAAATTGAGTACAGCTGATAGGGCCTCGATCGGTGTTTTTAGTAGTGCTTTTGTTTGGGCTAGCGTGAAATCATTCCATCCAGAAGCTTTCTGTTCTGGTGGAGTATCTACCGTATTTCCTGCTTCGCTCTCTTGTTGAAAGTATGCCAAGAACTGCTGAGCGATTTGATCTATTGAAGCCTGATACGAGTGAGTTTTCTCATAAAGTTCAATAATGGATAAGATAAGGACCATTTTGTATGATTTTTGTTTGGCTCGAAAAATATTAGAAAGTGCTTCTGGTAGCATGATGACCTCCAAGTAAGAAAACATGATTAATGTAATTATAAAGAAATAAAAGCAGTTTCCCAATTGATTTTAAGGAAACTGCTAACTGTGGACTTATAATATGGTTAACCCAGCTAAGTGAATGGATAGATGAGTACGAACTTTTTACGAAAAAGCACTTTCCAAGACCTCATCCTCAATCTCCAACTTACGACTAGACACAACAATAGACGAAGCTAATTCCTGCTTCTCAGTCAAAATTCGATGGACAATTTCTTCAACTGTCCCTGAAGATAAAAATTCCTTTTCTGCCGTTACAATTGGATAGTAAACTTGAACGGGTTTGTTCTGTCCAATACGGTACACCCGGTCCGTTGCTTGATTTTCAACCGCAGGGTTCCACCACCGGGTGTAATGGATGACGTGATTTGCTGCAGTAATTGTAAGTCCCGTACCCGCTGCTTTCGGTGATAGGATCATAACGTCAAAACCTGACTTCTGATTAAACTGATTTACTACTTCTTGTCTACGATCTGTAACACCATTTATGATGAATGGATTAATATCAAATTTCTCGCGAACCGCATCTCGGATAATCTCCTGCATAAGGCGAAGTTCCGTAAAGATAAGCACTTTTTCACCTTTGTTTTTAATTTCATGAAGTAAGGTGATTGTTTGGGCAAGCTTGGGCACAGCTTCGACTGGTAACGTTTTTTGATTTGGATCAACCAAAGCCGGATGCGAACAAAGTTCTCTTAATTTTTGAATTGCTTGGAGACCCGATAGCATTTTGTTCTGAACTTGAGAAATGATAGCCGAATATAATTGTTTTTGTTCTGTTCCAAGAGAAACAGGCAACTCTATCAATGTCTTAGAGGGTAACTGTCCCGCAAGTTCTTCTGTCTTGGTTCTACGTTTATAGACCATATTAATTCTTGCTAACAATTTCTGCTCTGTCTCCTCATCTCTTTCCTCTGCCTCTAATTTATCCATGAACTCTTTCTTGAACTCGCTCAAACTTCCTAATAGTCCTGGCTGCACATAATCCATAATAGACCAGAGTTCACTCAGTCCGTTTTCTACAGGAGTCCCCGTCATTGCTAGTCTAAACTTCACGTTCATCGCTTTAATTACTTTACTTGCTGCCGTTGTTGGATTTTTAATGGCTTGTGCTTCATCACAAATTAAGGCCTGCCATTCCACCTGTCCAAAAACAAGCTGATCTCTCACTAGTGTCTGATATGTGGTTAAAATAATCGGTTGCTGTTGCAACATTTCTACTTCTTTTAATCGCTGAGTACCTGTATGTACATAGATCATATTAACTAGTGGCTGAGCAAATTTTTGTATTTCTGCAACCCAATTATCTATAAGAGACTTCGGCACCACAATGAGAGTAGGAGTTAACCTGTTCTGTTCATGTAAATAACTTAAAAATGAGACGACCTGAATCGTTTTACCAAGTCCCATATCATCTGCTAAGAGCCCGCCCAATTTACGATAGTGGAGCGATTTCATCCATACAAATCCATCTTGTTGAAATGGTTTTAGTTGTGCATTGAAGAATGTAGGCGGGACACGATCTAAAATCCCTTGATCCATCATTTCCTGTTGCGCCGCCAAAATAGGCTGATTGTAATCAAGCTGTGTTATATTTTCGAAAATCTCCAGTACATACGGTAGTTTAGTAATGTCCACCTCAGGTTTATCACCTAGGATTTGATGAAATCGATCTACCGCTTCATCAAACTGCTCCACATTATGAGGCACTTTGATCCAGTTTCCGTCCAGATTTAAAAACTCATCCCCTGACTCTCTGGCATTGCTCACTAAATCCTTAAATTGCTCTGTTGAAAAGTTTCTGTTCACTTCTCCCTCTGAATCAACTAAAGACACACCCGCATTTAACTCAAACCATCCTCGCCCTTTTTCTTCGGCATGAACATAAGGCTGCGCTTTATACACTCTAATCCCTAGAGATCTGACTCGCTCTCCAAACAAAGATAGATTCAGTTCTTCAAACTCAGATAAAAATGCTTCTGGATTCTCAGCAAAACGTGGGATATTCTGACCCCGAATAGGAGCTTTATGCTGAACTACGCTAGCCTTGTTAATTACATCTGTTGAAACAAAGACCTTCCCTATCTCAGGATCACTATAATAGGCGGTACCTTTACTGGCCATTTCATTCAATAGGTTATTAGGTATTTCATCTTTCGAAAGATACTTAGGGATAATTTCTATTTCATCATTATCGTAAGTTACGTCTAGATCAAGTTGATCTGCAAATTTATAATTCTGTTTCTGTAAGTAACTATCCACAGAAATACCAAGTTGCCTTGCCTGTGATTGCACTTTTGCAACATATGTAAATACTTGCTCCTTATCCATTACATCAGGTAACTGTTGTGACACTAATTGATCAAATTGATATTGAGCTGGACTCATGAGAATAAAAGAGCGGTCAGGTAACTGAAGCCACGGTCCTGTTTGGCGAGAGGTTCTCTCTATATGTTTCAATCCCGGGAGATGCTTTTCTAGTTTGAACTGAAAACGAGGACTCCCTACAAATCCTTCGTGACCGAGAAATAAATCAAGTTGAACGGGCTCTGGTATACCAAGAGTTGCTCTGATTTCTGAAGGAGCCTCAACCAATAACTCATAGGGAAGCAAATATCCATTTTCTGATTCCTGTATTAACTCTTCATACCACATGGATTCAATAAGTTCTAAGATCTCTACATCTGGTTGTTGTCTAATTTCCGCAACTGACATACGAAGTGGGAGAGATAGATTTGTCTGTCCCCTGTCACGAGTTAGTCTGATATTGAGTCCCTGCTGAACTTTGTCCAGTTTCCATTCAATAACATCATATTCCGGTTCCTTGCTACGTTTCTTAAGCTTGCTCCAAAAACTCATAACCTCACCACTATTTCCTTTCTGTATATGAATAGTCTCCATCAAAATATCTCTTCATGTATCTAGTAAATCGATCCATCCATCGATTTTTAGGGATATGATGAAGTTTATTTATAAATAATGGTTCTCCCATCAATTCAATGTCTCTTACTTTTAACATTGATTCTCTATCTGACGTGCCTTTTCTCAAAAACTCATGACTATTAGTCCGAGGTAAAATGAAACGGTCAAAACCTTCTTTATAGTAGAAGTAAACTGCCTTTCCATTCTCCCCAAACTCTACAACCACAAAGTTTTCAAAATATAGGAATATCACCTTGGGATCGTTTGCTCTTTTTAATGTTTTCACATCAACCATTACACGTAAATAATTTTTCCAATATTTAAATCTTTCAGTATCAAAGTAGTCTTCAAGCACAGCTTGCACTAACCATTTGTTAACCTCTTGGCGGGTCTGTTCTAGTAAGAATATCCAGTCCTCATCCCGTTCTCTTGGATCATGAAGTCGTTTTAACGCTTGATTCATGACTTGTAAATCAAATTCCTCAAATGTACGGTTTTCAAGATATTTCTTAAGCAGACCTTGATATTGTTCGATAGAATACTTTTCAAGCATTTGAGTAATGTAAACTATTTTATTTTTTTCTATGAATCCCTTACTACCAAGACCTTCTTTTAATCTTTCATAAACTAAGTAATCTTCTAAAGGTGTCTCTGGTTTGATTTTTATTTTCTTTAGAAATTCAGATATATTAGGATCTTTATCAATCATGACCTGCAAAAGACCTTGTGCAATTCCTGATTTATGCATGAAAGCAGGGAGCAGCATTACCTTTAAATCAGCTTCTGAATAATCTGAGTATATAAAAGAAATGTCTTCATCTTTAAGTAAAAATCTTCGCAACAAATCCTCAGTATAAATATGCTTGTATTCTCTTTGAAACTTTTCCCAGATCATATTAGCATTCCCGGGAGTATAGCCACTAGCTAATACCATATTAATCTTCTTTTGAACTTGGCCTGATTCTTTAGAGTAAGGGTAGCTATACGTTAAGACAGAAAAGTCCCTCCTATTAAACTCAGACGCCAACTGCTCCAAACGATCTTCAGCAGTATTACGGATCATTTCTAAAATTTTAGGAAGTCGCAGATAACTTATCTGTGAAGCTGTGAGCATATCTATGTCACGATACTTCTCTTCTACTTTCTTTCTTACCTCAGACAATTTAGTAGGTGTAAATGCGAAATGAAAAATATATGATTGCTCATCCATCTGTCTCCACCATTAACCCTTGTAATTTTTCAAGTAATTGCTCATCTTTTAACCGGAATTTAAATTCCACACGGCGAGACTTATCCTGATCCATCTTTCCATTCTTATCAAGAATCGGTACACTGAATGAACGTCCGTTGGCAGTAATTACTGCTTTAAGTTCCTCTTGGTATGCAAACTTCGAGAAGGTCGGAGCAAACACTTCCTCAACTACAGATAACGCCCGATCTTGAGAAAGTTTCAAATTGTATATATAGCCGCCGTCACTGTCTGTATGGCCTTCTACAATAATCTGAGCTATTTCATCGCGAAATTGGTCAGATAATAAAATTTCAATGTATTTGGGTATGAACATTTCGAGATATTCTGTTCCTTTTGCTGAGACAGTACTACTATCTTTATTAAAGAACACTCCGCCAGAGAAACGAATTGCCCCTGTCTGCTTATCTATTTGTAAATCTAAATTGGAGTCTTGGAATGCAAGCATCAATTCTTCAATAATTTTAGATTTCACCCCAACTACCTCTTCAATAAGCTGATTATTCTGGCTAATGACTTCTTCCTTCTCTTTAAGTGCCTCTGCCGCTTCATCCATTGCTTGTTTCTGCTGCTCGTATGCATTTTGGGTGTCATACATTGTAATCATAATGACAAGTGCAAAAATGATTAGTAACGCTGACATCAAATCCGTATAGGAAATCCAGGAACTTTCTCCTTCTTCACCTACATTGCTACTCCCTTTTTTACCTCGTGTCCCTCGTGCCACTAGTAAACCTCCTCACTTATACGTTTGTAGCACGCTTAGCCTGCTTATTTATTTCAATGACTGATTGCTTAAGTTCTTGTATTACATCTGGCATATCTACTAAACCATCTCTCATGGAATCTACACCCTTAGCAAGTAGATTAACGGAGGTTGTAAGCTCTTCATCAAACTTCTCAAACGTTCTCATGATTCCCCGGTGCATATCATCCGTAAATTGATTCATTGAAGTGCTAAGCTGCTTACTTAACTTATTCATTGTCTCTTGGTTTTCCGACCATATTGAACCCAGATCCTCTACGCGCTCATCCATTCCTTCGACTTGTTCTACTAGATTAGTTTGTATACGATCAACCAGTTGATCAAATGCCTTCCGATCTTTTTCTGCTTGTTGTAGCATATCACCCATTTTTTCCTGCAGATCATTATATTGAACGGCATTTTTCTCAAAATGAATAAGTAGTTTGCCAAGTTCCTCACTTGAGCTTTGAGTATGATTAGCCTGTTCCGAAAGGGAAACTGCTAACTTTTCTTGACTTGATGACATTTCAGAAATACGATCTAGATTTTGACCCAATAACTCTTGCACTTCTACTTGTCTTTCAGTCTGATTCACAATTGATTCCACATTTGTTTGAAGCTTGGTGATATGTTCTGAAAAATGCTCATTAAATACATTTCTTTCTTCGATCATATTCCCTAACAAGCTACTAGTTGCTGAATGCAATTGGCTATTCGTGGAAGTCGTGTCATTTAACTGAGCAACCGTTCCTTCGAGTACCTGCTGGTAATTCGTTATATTATCGGTATAGTTATGTATCTCATGGGTAAGTACAGTAGTCTTTTCAACCATTTCTGATTGATTTTTGGCTGCTTGCTGCATAGAGTCTACCAATCCGGTCATTTCTTCATGAACTTTCTTTTGCCATTCCACAGTCGCGTGTAGGGCGTCTCCTAATTGCTTCATATGTTCCCCTGTTATCTCATTCAATGAGGTCATTACATCTGAGGTCAGCTGTTTCACCCCGTCCATCTGGTTTACAGAAGCACTTGTAATTAGCTCATTCATCAATTCCTGAGTTTGTACCATGGGAGGAAGCAACGCCTGCTCTATGCTTTGATTAAAACCGCTAACCATTTGAGGAATCATCTGCTCTGACATAAAAGTTTGAAGATCATTCATCTGATTCTTTTGGTTTTCTAACATTTGCACTAGAAACACATTCTGATCCTGAGTAGGGAAGGCTTCGTCGAATGCATCACGAATTTCAATATAAGCATCTAGTAAATTTCTAATAAATATTGTTTTGTCCAAAAACTGCCAAATTATAGATAGGGCAATACCTACTATAGAAGATAAAAATTTAAACTGCATACTGTTAAGTAACAAACTAACGCCATCTCGCATATTTTCAGAATTTGAGTTTAAATCAAGAGATCCCACTCCAACAGATATACTGTAGAATGTTCCCAATAATCCAACTGATAAAAATATCCCAGGAAGGAGCTCCACCATTCTTCTTCTTCCATACTTTTGAACCAGCTCTTCTTCTAAAAAATAATCATAAGTATCAGGAGGTATCTTATGTGTTGTCCCCATATACTTTTGGTAAAAAATTGCCCAAGCATGTTTTAAGTGTTTTTGTATGAATCTACTATCCTTTTCTTCCTCTAACCACTCATTCATCTGAATAAAGCGTTCAGTCATTTCTGATTCAGTCTCTAGTTCAGATAGTTTATTTTTTATTTTATTTGAATCATTGTTAACTTCCCTATAGTCTTTAACTTTAAAATACAGCTCACCCAAAAATAAAATTACATTAACTGCTATAAAAAGGTATATTGCGTTCACCTAAAACTCCTCCACATGTTCTAAATTAATTAAATTAGTTATCCAGAAATTAATTCCTTACTATTACCCTTAATATTCGATACAAGTAAGAATAATATGTTTATAACTTCTTCCTCTCAAAATACATAGCCAACCTATACTCACAGATTTCTTTCGTCCACTTATACAGTATTTCTTGATCACCTTCTCTAATCTGAAAAGCAATCACGAACTCTTCATTAGAGTAAGTGACCTGTCTATTAGAGGACTTCGCCCAATGAGTCATTGGCATCCTGCTAATTAATTGCGCAGTACGATCAAGTGGTACATCCCACAATTTTCGAGTCTCAGAATCTGCAAAATCGATCGATTTTCTTATTTCGTTACTCATATAAAAGTCATAGAAAAATGGTGCTGTTTCATAAGCAGTAATGGGGTTCATCCATTGCTTAGAACCACGTTCAATCATAGCGAGCAACAGAGTCATTTTGTAACTTTTACGCAAGATTGTATTCTCTACTTCTTGAAACCACTTAGAGTATCTTCTAGCTAGAGAGGCTTCCTCTTTATCTAATTCATTGGCAACTAACAAGAAGTTAACATAAGAGTCAAAAAGCAATCGGTAATCCTGGCTATCTACCGTTCCTTGTTTATGTACTTCTAAATAGGTAGGTCTCCGACCTAATTTCTTTTTTAATTCACGATAATTAATTACTAGGTTTTCCTTGCGTTTACCAGAACCTATCAATTTCTTTTCAGTTGCTATTGCCTCTTCTAATTGCTTTACAAAACGATCAATAGATTTTGGTCCAACACCTGGAATTTTCAATTGAAGATCAGATAAATCCTCAGGGAGATTCTGAATTATTGATACCTTAAGATCATTGATTAAGTATTGTAATATTGCCTGACTTCCCTTAAGGTTTAGCTCCAGTAATGACATTCCGACCATAGAAGCAGGAAAAACAAGCTCTTTATTCAGAAAGGCTTTTCTGAATTCGATTCTATCCACTGCTTTTTCTTCATCATAATCATCTGCCATATTATTTGGTTTATAACTTTCAGCATTTTCTAATATAACTTTACTCTCACCAGAATTACCCTTAGGGATGTTAATTACTTCTGATGAAACGGCTACCTCATTTTCAGAATCAGAATTTCTATTCCCATCTTTACTATCTATCGAAATG
Source organism: Paenibacillus sp. GYB006 (assembly GCF_036577645.1). Classification (NCBI taxonomy): domain Bacteria; kingdom Bacillati; phylum Bacillota; class Bacilli; order Caryophanales; family Paenibacillaceae; genus Paenibacillus; species Paenibacillus sp. GYB006. The sequence continues at coordinate 323,107 of NZ_JARBDA010000003.1, forward strand.
CGAATTGGCTTTTTGTCTAATAAAAACCATCCTGGATTTCGCTTCGTGGACTGACTACCATTTTTGGAAAATTTAAAAAGTGCCCCAAACTCCTTAAATTCTAACAACTCGTCTTTAAGCTCCCAACCTCCAACGATCCACAGAGCTCCTCTGCTTGATCTCTTATCTACTACCTTATATCCCTTATCAATAAGGAGTTCCCCTATTTCCATTTCTACTATTTTGTTTTTTTCATCATTAGGTGCTGAATTTCTGAGTGGGGTATCTGGAATTGGTGCTTTCCGATTTGCTTCTGAGTGTTCGTCGCGATTTTTATTCATCTCTGTTATCTTGTTAATCGTTTCATGGAGCTGTTTAAATTGTTCATTCATTGTAGGAAGTATTTTAGATTCGAATTGAGCACTCAATAATTGCTCAATATGTTCACTCATATCTTTTGTTGAGTTTCCCATCATTTGATTTGCTACATTCTCAGGCTGAGTCGGCATGGTGTAGTCGGGGAGTTCAAGTTCCAAAGGACCATAAGATTCCACATACCATAGTGCTAATATAAAGATATGTCTGTGCGCAGTTAACGCTAGATCAGTTGGAATTGGTTTCAAATCATGTGCCGCGATATTCCCATTTCTACGAAGCCAATCAAAACTGTCCTTTATTTCATTTGAGATAATATCTTTACGTGATAAAAGCTGTACGCGATCGCTTGGTTTAATGTAATATACGGGCTCTACCTTCTCCATTTTTGAAACAATAGTTGCCAGTTCTTCACTAAATAATCTTCCTTGAGTTAAGGTTGATCTTGAATTCGTCCATATATCTGCTTCAGCTTGGATTGCCAAAACAGATAACCCTTCATTCACTTCATATAAGAATTTAAAAATCGACATGTTCCCTAAACTTCCTCCATTCCGTTCATGATGACAACTAGATTAACCTCTCGCACCCTTGATATGTTGCTGCCGCGTAATCGGATCTACAATATTTAATTCCTTGAGCCTACCTATAATTCTTTTGATTTCATCTTGGGACAATGTCGGAGTCTTCTCTTCCGATATCAATCTGTTCATCTTCCGCTGGATATACTCAGATAGCTCCACATCATAAATGATCAATTCATTTGATTGGATCTTTCTCAGCTCAGGATCAACATTAAATCTGCACCTCATCGCAAAAGATACCATTGAAACGTATGGAACTTTGATATCCGAAATGTGTATTTGAATTGCTTTGATATGTCCATAGTTTTGCCTCAGTGGATTATAAAGTTTAAAACGATTGCTCACAATCCATTGTTTATCTTCCTTTTTCCCTTTAATCTCTCCGTTATAGTTCTTCGTTTCGATCACAAACAGAGCATATGGAGATACGACTACATGATCAATCTGAGAATATCCTGAACGAGATTTAGGATTAGTTAACATTAAATCACTAATATACATACATTCTTTAGGTAGCTGGTCTAATTGAATATTGATCTTGTGTTCTCCGAGCTCACCTATACGAGTAGAGGCCACTTTAGCTTTACTCTTTACTGGTGCTTTCTTTACTTCTTGCTTCTTCTCACTCTTAAACCAAGCTAGTATCTGCTTTAAAATTGCCTGTCCCTCCTCAGTTGATTTAGAAACTCCTTACTATGATTGGAAGACATTTTAAATAGTAGACTCCCATCTTCGTACTCTTAATCAACTCTTCTTTTTTATGTATCTTGCCAACTTAAACAAGAGCTTTGACTTGAATTAGATCTGCTAATCACGGCGGTCCATAGACCTTTTATCCTAGTTATATTTATGAAGATGTCTTACTCGAATAAACCGAAGGGTTCATTTTACAATTCATTTTATGCATTACCTAAGAACTACACTTACCATTATATAGAACAAATTAGCTATATAACATATAAATTTGCAAAAAAATGAAAGTTGAAGAAGGAAAATTTGAGTTTATATCCTGCATCCCTCTTCTATACCCTTCGCTTTTGCGTAAATTGGAGCCATAACTTCATGCGTTACAATAAAAAAGCCCGCCCTTAATGGGCGGGGACATCCTAAACTATTTCTTTTAACCTATACACCCTCAAACTCTTACCGACTGCTCACTCCGTTTCACCGCATAATCATCATAGTTTCCAAGATAAGCACTCAGCTTCCCTGAATCCAGAGACCATACTTTCCCCGCAATGCGATTAATAAAATACCGATCATGAGAGATCGCAAGTACGGTGCCTTTGTATTCGTCCAGTGCTTCTTCGAGTGCTTCACGGGAGGTGATGTCCAGATGATTGGTCGGCTCATCGAGCAGAAGCACATTTGGCTTCTTGTTCACGAGTACAGCTAGACGGAGACGTGACCATTCACCACCGGATAACTTGCCGATCTCCCGAAATACCTGCGGACCATAGAACATATACCTCGCGAGCACCGACCTTGCTTCTCCTTCTTCCATGGGGGCATGCTCACGGAAATAGGCGAGTACGGTTTGCTTCGGTATCTTGATCTCTTCCTGTTGTGCAAGATAGCCTACACTTACTCCCGCACCCCATTCCATATATCCAGCATCCGCGACCTCTTGATCTAACAGCAACTTGAAAAAGGTGGTCTTGCCAGATCCATTTTCGCCAAGCAGCGCAATCTTATCCTGATAAGCCATCATTCCTTCTACTGCATCTAAGATGTTCTTATCTCCATAATGCTTGGTGAGTGCTTCAAATAGGAGAACGATCTGACCAGAACGCTGATCCGGTTTAAGTGCAAATTCGGCTTGTTTCTGTACAAGCTTTGGTTTCTTCATCTGCTCTATCCGAGCGAGCGCCTTGCGAATCGAGGCTGCCCGCCGGAAGAACTTTTCGTTCCCGCCGACTCGTCCCCACTCTTCGAGCTGACAAATCGTCTCCTTCATCTTCTTGATTCTCTTCTGTTGCTCTTGGTATTCGGCAAACTGCTGCATGAGCCGTTCTTCTTTTGCAATGACATAACGGGAATACGTTCCCGAATAAGAGAACGCTTCTCCATCTTCTAACTCGATGATCTGACTTACTACCCGGTCTAGAAAATAACGATCATGGGACGCGAGAATACAAGCACCAGGATAGTTTCGTAAAAACTGCTCCAGCCACTCTACACCGGAGAGATCCAGGTGATTCGTTGGTTCATCTAATAGCAGCAGATCAGGCTTTCGGATAAGCTGTGAAGCAAGCACAATCCTTGTCTTCTCCCCGCCGGACAGGGTGCTGAAATTTCTAACATACATTGCTTTATCTATCTGCAGACCGGTTGCCACCATATCGATGCTGGCATCCATCTCATAGCCGCCTTCTCGCTCATACTCTTCCTGGAGAACCGAATAACGGTGCAGCAGCTTGGCTAGGAAATCCTCATCTGCGGCCGCTTCGAAGCTTCCCATTTGTTGTTCTAACTGCGTCATTTTCTGCCGCCGCTGAAGCAAATCCTCGAACCCGTGAGCCAGCACCTCATATACTGTTTTGTGCTCAAATTCCGCGGGAATCTGCGGCAAGTATCCCACTCTTACCTCTTTCTTCACCGCAAGCATGCCTGCATCCGGTTTATCCATCTTGGAGATCAAGGACAGTAAAGTAGACTTTCCGCTTCCGTTCACGCCAATGAGCCCTACTTTTTCTCCTTCTTTTACTTCAAAAGTTACATTATCCAGCACGAGGTTTGCCCCGTGGTATTTTTTTACGTTTTGTCCGTTTACGATGATCATTTTTTGTATCCTCCTGAGTAGGAAGATGCATCTCACCACACAAAAAAGAGCCGCGGGAACAAGCCCGCGACCCTTCACTCGGAAATAGGTACTACAATCCGCTTGAGGTTAAGGTAGGCATCTTCTCGAAATGGTTAATCTTATCTAGTGCAAAATGGACAGACTTCTCCCGTGATAAGAAACCTCTGAAGAAAATGCCAGACAGTACCATTGGCAGCTGGCTCAAGCGGCTGTTCACCATTTCAATATTCACCTACCTCACCTCCTTTTTAAAAGTTATGACTAACTGAATCAATTTCATAATACCTTTAGCTACTTTAATCTAAAGTATATAGATCAAAATGGTTTAGTTTGTCTATATAGTTTCAAATTCAATATTTTATTGACTTATGATATTGATTCGACTATATCACATATGACTTAGCTATAACACCTGGCATGCGCCAAGAAAATAACTATAACTATTTATTACCGAAGCCATGATTCAAAAAAGGCCCGATACCCTTCCTTCATCACGGTTCTTGAAAAAGCACCAAACGCATACTCCCTGTTATCTTCCGACACTTTGCGAGGTGCGGCGGCTGCCATATTAAGCAGTTCAAAGAAGTTGCGTTCATTCCCGCCAAACGTATGGGTCGAACTGATATGTCCATAACAAGGATGCTCTGGCTTCACAACCATTTTCCCCATCGCCATCGCTTCGGTCAGCGGCATCGCAAACGTATCAAAGCGTGAGGAACTCCAGTATACCTTGGAGGAATTCATCAACTGGAATACTTCATCCTGACTAAGTGCAAACTTCAGTTTCACGTTACTTGGGATGTCGTATTTCTTCATACTTTCTCTATAACGTTCCCCGCCGAATACCATATAGACTTCTTTATCCGGATTCTGATGCGCATATTCAATAACCAGATCAGGGCGGCGGTTTGCTTCATCCCGTCCGATCCACATAATACGGTTGTCGACGACAGCAGAGGGATCATAATGTTTATGGGCTAGTCCTTCATCAAAACCAATTGGGATCACCGTCACATCATGAACTCCATACTGAGCGGCCATCTCCCTTTTCAGGAAATCAGTCTGCACAATCGCTTTATCCACGATCTGATAAAAAGGCTTCATCATCTCATACCCTGTGAGGGCAGGATCGGGAAAACTATGCGGGAACAGCACACTGTTCTTCAGAAACATCTTGAGATATGTAAAGCCGGAAACCGTATAGATGACATGATCAATATTCTGTGAATAGATCTGATCGAGAACGATATCATAGTTGACTAGGTCGCCTTTTTCATGCTCATATCCCGGAACCCAGTCATAGCCGCTCACATGACGCTCTGGTGAGATGAATACAATCTCTACACCGAGCTCTTCCCCAATGGCTTTCAACCTGTCTGCAAAAACTCGGGGTCCCTGCGCCTCCGTAAACTGAATTTTACGCATCACGAGTCCTACTTTATCCATCAACGTCTCCTCCTTTTTCCATAGCACAAAAAAACCGCCATATGGGAAGGAGAATCCTCGCCGTATCGCGGTACACTTACAGAGTTTTGCTATTTTTACAAAGACTTACTTATGCAAAAACGATTATGGTACTAACTCGTTACCCTTTTCTCATTGCTTTCAAATCATTTGCTGCGTTGGATAACACGGGCAACATTCTCATTTCCCGTTCCATCGGTGAGGAACATAAACTGCATTGCGGCTCGCTCTCAAATGCGAAATCATCACGCATCCAACCTTTGCAGTCGTCATTGGTACAAGACCAGACCTTCGTGTTCTCCTCGGGGATTTCCTCTGATACTTGACGTCTGTACATGAATACTTCCCCCCTATCTACAGAATAAACGAACTCGATCGCATACTCCGTATCGCTTTTTTTGGAATGAAAACAAGAACTGCCTTCAACTTGTCAGTCAAAGGCAGCTTGCAGGTCGGATTAGTATACTTTTACTACGTTCTCTGCTTGTGGTCCGCGGTTACCTTGTACCACGTTGAATTCAACGCGTTGTCCTTCGTCGAGGGTTTTGAAACCTTCGCCTGTGATTGCGCTGAAATGTACGAAAACGTCGCTTCCGCCTTCAACTTCGATAAAACCGAAGCCTTTTTCTGCGTTAAACCATTTAACTGTACCTGTTTGCATTGGGTCATTCTCCTTTACACTTATATTAATATGGTTATTTTCTTTGAAAAAAATTCACATATTGGAAAAAGTGTCATTTTCGGAATGAGTCTCTTTCCAAAATGTGAATTACATGACAAAACTAATAATAGCATATTTACCAAATCAACGCAAGAGATCGGAGCATGAAAATGGTTTTATTTGACATGTATGTATAGACATAAGACCATCCCTGCTACTCATCTTCGCTTCTCCATTATTTCCACAAAAATAGGGGGTTCATACCATTTCGGTATATAATATCGCCATTTTAATGCCATCGATATCCTTTTTTTCAAATCATTTATTACTATATTCGCAAAGATAAGAAGCATACCGACCGGCATGCCCCTGCTTATTCGTGCTATCTTTTGATGGAACGCGTCCAAAATCCACCATGGAATTGTTTGGGTTCTACGGTAATGATAAAAGCTTTTGGATCAAGTTCCAAGATCGTCTCATACAGTTTTTTCTGGTTTTTACGTTTGGCCAGTATTTCCATTACCAGCCGATCTCCATCTCGGCCATTGCCAAGCCAAGACGTTACGCCATATCCTTTTTCCCGAAGCGTTGTCACAATCGTACCGCGGGCCTGATCACATATTACCTTGACAGTTATGTAGCCAAGCGCGATTTTTTCTTCAATCCAAGCACCAATCAGAATGCCTAGACCATAACCAAGTGCATATACAACAAGAGCTGAGATCTGATCTAAGTAGCTGAGCACCAAATTCAGTCCGAGTACATAGATCACAATTTCGACCATACTTATCAAGGCTGCGATGTACTTTTGACCCTTTAATGTCAGAATCATGCGTAAGGTATACGCCGAGACATAAACAATCTGGATGGCAAAAATAAAAAGTAGCGTTTGAGCCATGGGTAACACCCTCCTAACTGCAGAACTTTCCGCATAACAAAACTATACCATCCAAAATACCACATCTTTGTTCTCATGAAACCCCTTTTTATTGAATTTCATAGTTTAGAATCCATTTTATATGATTATGAGATTGATTCATTAGCCAATGAAAAAGTTGCTTATAAGGTCATTAGCATAACAAAAGAGCACCTGTCATTACGGGCAGGTGCTCTTCGTATTCTTTTCACATGAATGCTATATGGATTTAGTCCTCCTCACGGTCGATATCAACAGATACGATGTCTCCTGTATTTGCATCAATCGTAACTTCGGCTTCGTAGTGATTATTTACAAGTTCGATCTCATATTCATAACGACCATCATCAAGGTCAAGCTCTGTGCTAATTACTTTACTGTTATCAAGTTGTTTTAACGCAATTTGTGTTGCTTGTTCAAGTGAAACTTTTACAACTGCCTCCGAAGCGGGAACTTCAAAGTCAAGGTCTTTAGATACGTTAAGCACTTTTCCTGTATAGGCATCGATTAATACCGTAGCATCAACCTTATCTGACTCGATCTCCACTTCATAGTATACTTTTCCATTCTCTTTCTCTAAATCAATATCATCAATGGTACCTTGTACCTCTTTAAGTGCTGCCTCTTTAGCCTGCTCCACAGTGATCATTTTGCTTGTTGATGTGGATGTAGATGTAGATGTAGAGGATAGTTGACTAGCTTCAACTGTTGACTCTGCACCTGTAAACGCTGCTGCACCACCAATCAAAAGCGCCGCACTCAGAACCCCGCTTGCCAAAATACGTTTATGTTTCTTCATGTCTCATCGACTCCTCTTCTTGTTTTGTTATTTACGTCTCACTTGCTTACAAATACATCTTACCTCTGCCAAATGAGAGTAAAGAAAGAGTTAGATTAGAATTCGATGAGAAAAGGAGAAGAGCTTCTTAAGAATTAGTCATCCCAGGTCACTGACTGAACTTTTCCTGTGATCGCATGAATTTGAATAACGGCTTCTTTATCATCATCTGTCTCAATTTCAACTAAATAATAAGGATGGTTTGTGTCTTCACCTCGGAGTTCGGTATCATCTACTTCACCTGCTACTTCGGACATCGCAATTTTTTCTACTTCTTCTTCCGCTAGAAATTTTTGATTCTCTTCTTCGTCATCTTCTTGATCGATGGTAATCGTTTGTCTTGATAACACTTCTCCCGTATAAGGATCTATCTCAAATAAAGTACGCTCTGTATCCGTCTTTACTTTGGCTTTATAGATATCTTGATCTTCCTTCGTAATCAGCTCCAGGAAGAGAAGTTTGCCTCCTGTTTCACTCAGCAACTTCTCTTTCACTGTATCCCGGCTAAGAATGGCATGTTCTTTCGCACCTGACTTACTGATCTGCTGAATAGACATAATACTTCCATCGCTGCTATCCACGGTAAACTCATAGGTGCCTGTATCCGTACTTATTCGCAAATGATATTCACCATTCTCAAGTGTACTCTTCTCCACCGTACCTGGATATTGGCTTATCACCGTCTCTTCCACTGCCTCGGCGGACAGAACCGAATCCGCATGATTCCATGGCTGAACAAACAAGAGAACAAGTCCGACCAGCACAGCTGCTCCGGCTCCCGCATATCCTAGTTTTTTCTTTATATTCATTATAAAAAACTCCTTCCTGTTTACACTTCACACCTGTCACCAGTATAACTCTTAACTATGAGAATTCTCTGAGAAAAGCAAATCATCTTGCCTTTCTACTTAGGCAAGATGATGAACTGGAAACTGTATATATGCAGTGGTGCCTTTACCATAGGTACTTTCCAAACGAATTTCCGCCTTAATCTGCGCGGCAATCTCACTTGCTAGTGATAAACCAAGACCCGTTCCGCCCTGTTTGCGGGATCTGGCCTGATCGACCCGGTAGAAACGATCAAACACTTTGGGAAGTTCATCAGCAGGAATCCCTGGCCCATAATCTGTTACGCTTATGGTAACGTAACTGGCGTCAGGCTGAACACGGATAAGGATGGAGTCCTCGCTATATTTTCTGGCATTATCCAGTAAAATAACGAGCAGCTGCTTCGCCTTGTTGATATCAGTAGAAGCAAAGCAAGGTTCAGATGAGGGAGTTTCGACCTCAATTTCCCTCTGATACGCTGTCCCGTAGGAACGGGCCATATCAGTCACCATACCGGCTAGATCGTGTTTCTCTAACGTGATGCTTCCGGACTCCGTCTGTCTAGCCATCATGAGCAGCTGTTCCGTCATTTCTCGCATTCGGATTGCTTCCGAGTGAATGGCTTCAACGGATTCTTCAAAAAGGTCTGGACGCGACATCCCTCTCCTTTTCAAAAGACTGGCATAGCTCTCAATCACCGTCAGCGGTGTCTTGAGTTCATGAGAAGCATTCGAGACAAACTGCTCCTGTTTCTCATAATTTCGCTCAAGTCTGCCCATCATTCGGTTAAAAGTCTCGCCCATTTCGTATAACTCGTCTTTGGATTGGTTCTGCAAATCAAGGGTCTTGAATCCGCCGCCGTCCTCAATGATCCGCATCGTCTGCGTCATACTTGATATCGGCCGAATAATAATACTTCCAAGCAGCCGGCTTGAAGCAAGTACAGCCAGCAGCGCGACCAGGGACACGGAAATCAGGACAACCTGGAGCACCTTCAGATTGTTATCTACACTTGCAAGGCTTTCTGTCACCTGAAGGTTCACTACTTCTCCATCGGCCCATATGACGGGCATGGATACAAAGACATAACGTACACCGTCTATTTTTAACACTTCGGTATGTTTATTAGGATAAAAAGCAGGGTTAATCTGAGCAAGACGCCGTTCTGAGAGCGAAGTAACCGCAGGTGGGTTATCGCCTGTCATTCTCACCATCCTAAGCATCCCTTCTGCTGGAACAAAAGAACGCAGTAAATCGTCCGGAGCTACGATATCAGCTGCATTACGCACACCTGTTGAGATCGAATTCGCTTCTGCTTCCGCTCTTTTCATCTGGGTATCTGTCGACATTCGGTCAAACATGAAATAGATAAATCCATTAATCAGCAGCAGCAAGACAATAAAAAGCACCGAAGTATATACATAGATGGTTGTACGCAGCTTCATGTCTCGGTCCTGAGAACGTAACCTACACCGCGAACCGTGTGGATCAGCGGAGAGCGTCCATGATCTATTTTCTTACGAAGATATCTGATATAAACATCGACCACGTTGGTGTCACCCATGTAATCATACCCCCATACCGCCTCGAGAATCTGCTCCCGGTTCAGGACCTGCCGCTGATTACGAAGTAAATAAACCAGCAGATCAAACTCCCGTGGAGTAAGCTCTATTCCATCTTCGGCTCGCAGTACCTCTCTTGTTTTTTCATTCATCTTCAGGTCACCGGCAGACAGCCATACTTCCTGTTTCTGATTTTGTTCTTCTGTTCCCGCCGTACTCGATTTCTGAACTTTACTATGTAAACGGAGGGCGGCACGAATCCGGGCAAGCAGCTCTTCAATCTGAAAAGGTTTGGTAACATAATCTGTCGCTCCCAGATCAAGGCCGGAGACCTTATCTTCTACGGAGCCCTTAGCCGTCAGCAAAATGACAGGGATATGTTCATCATGACTGCGTATGCGCCGCAAGACTTCAATCCCGCTAAGACCCGGTAACATGATATCAAGTAATACCAGATCAAAATCACCATTTTGAAAAGCTTCCAGCCCTTCCGTACCGCTCATTGCCTTGGAGACCTCATAATCTTCATACTCCAGTTCAATTTCTAACACCCTAGCAATCTTCTCTTCATCTTCGACTATGAGAATGGATGGTTTCATAGCTCCTCCTCCGCTTTATTCAAAGCAATGTTATATATTTTGCACAATTTCCTGAATTGAATGCTCTCCAGATACAAGAGGAATCGCTTTTCTATAAGTATTCTCTGCATTTAGTACCGCTACAATAACAGATGCGACATCTTCACGCGGAATGCTTGTCTCTCCATGCTCGGTATCCGTTGTTATTTTACCACGACCCGGCTCATTCAACAGCCCGCCCGGACGCAAAATCGTATATTGCAGAGATGATTGTTCGAGCTGTTTATCTGCATAATGTTTGGCTGCATAATATGGTTTAATTTGATCAGACCAGCGTGTCCGATCTTCTGCATGCAGAGCACTTACCATAATATATCTCGAAATTCCTGCCTGCTCCGCAGCTTCCATCGTTTTAACAGCTCCATCGAGGTCAATAAGCAGTGTCTTATCTAAACCTGTGCTTCCGCCTGAACCTGCCGTAAACACAATCGCATCGCTGCCCTTCATCGCAAGCGCAAGTTCCTCTACAGTTCCTTCTAAATCCGCAAGTACAGGTTCTACACCCGCCTTATCAAAGGCATCTGCCTGCTCCTCTTTACGAACCATGGCTCTTACCGTATGCTCTTTGTCATCCTTAAGCTGTGAGATAACCTGTTTCCCGATCTGTCCGTTTGCCCCAATTACTAAAACATTCATTATTCATTTCTCCCTTCAAAGTGGAATTTATTCATCCATTCTCTCCCTTCAATTACCCTTCAGGCACGATATATAACAAGTCTGCTCCATGATGAAGTGCAGGCTGGCAGCTCCTCATCAGATGAAAAAAAGAAGGCAGACAACCCATGATGGGCGTCTGCCTTCCTATTCTTCTATCGAAATAGATTAGTACGCAAGAGCGAACAAACCATCGATATGTTTTAGATAACGGATGTTACTTGCTTCTTTCATCATCGTTGCAGGCAAGCCTTTCAGGCGAGTTTGGCTTCCGCCAAGCATAGCAATCGCATCTTTACGTCCCAAGCTTCCCAGTGTACCGGAGAAGACTGGCGTGAAGACTTCAAAATCGCCGCCTTTGATTGTTGCAGCAAGGTTGTGTCCAATGGTTTCACCCATTTGCCAAGCAAGCTGAGCTGTTGGAGGATAAGGACGAGCACCTTCGCTAGGAATTACAACTGCACTGTCGCCCGCGATGAATACATTCTCGTGGGAAGTAGAGTGTAGTGTTTCTTTTACGGTTGCACGGCCACGGTTTACTTCGATACCACAGTTAGCTACAACTGCGTTACCTTGTACGCCGCCTGTCCAGATCAGTGTGCTTGTTTCGATGGAGCTTCCATCTTTCAGCATTACTGTGTGTTGCTGCATTTCTGTGATTGCCACACCAACGATGAATTTCACACCGCGTTTTTCAAGACTTGTTTGAGCACGCTCAACAAGCTCTGGCGGGAATCCTGCAAGAATAGAAGGACCTGCTTCTACGTTGTAGAGCTGTACTTCTTCACGTTTGATCCCTTTTTGTTTACATACATGATCCAGAATGTCAGCATATTCACCAACAAGCTCGATACCCGTCAAACCGCCGCCGCCGACAACAATCGTTGCGTCTGCTTTGTTTCCGGTTTTTTTGTAATTATCCAAGCAAGCTTCAACGTGTGCACGGATTTTGTTAGCATCGTTTACGGATTTCAGAGTAAAGCTGTACTCTTGAAGTCCTGGGATACCGAAGAATGCTGTTTCACTACCAAGAGCAACTACGAGATAGTCATAGCTGTAGATTGTTCCGCTCTGCATTACAACTTTGTTCTCGTCTGGTTTGATCTCGGAAACCGTGTCAATTTTCAGGTTAACGTCTTTACCACGAAGAAGTTTCTCCAGTGGAAGTGCAACAGCTTTCTCAGCGATGGAACCTGCTGCAAGACGGTGTAATTCAGTAATAATTTGGTGAGTTGGGAAGCGGTTCACAACTGTAATTGTTGCTTCTTCAGCGGACAAATACTCACGCGCTGACAGCGCGCTCAGCAAGCCGCCGTAGCCTCCGCCCAGAATCAAAATTTGCTTCGACATATCCATCCTCCGTTCTTACTTTCGTATCAATAACTTTTTAGTCTTGTTTTTGCCCTTGACGTTCGTTGAGCACGTTCAGGAATGCTTGAGCAAAACGAAGAGATTGTTGTACGTTAGGATCTTTCAACATTTTGAGCATACCGAAAAGACCAACAGAAGACTGTTCCGCTTGAGCACGGTCTCCAGCTTCAATAGCCGCGGATGCTACCCCTTTTGCTTTTTCTACAACAGGCGTTGTAAATTCTCCAAGAGCGACTTTCATGTCGTTAACGAAGACTTTATCTGTTGCCAAGCCTTGAGCGAAATCATAAGCTTTTGTCATAGCAGTTACCATTTCAGCCAGTTTAGGCAGATTCTCCACAAGAACAATAAGAGAGTCTTGAACCTCCGGCTTCATCAATTGATCAAGTACATCCTGATTTTGTGCAGGAGCTGCACCGTTTACTGGTACCTCTTGTTGAGTCGGTTGTGACATAAGAGAACGTCCTCCTTTACTTTGGGTTAAAAAGCCCGCTTGCTTGACCCTACCTGATAATCAAATGAACGACCCGTGAGTGCACATTGAATTGTAATGTAACAATTTTCACACATTAGAAAAAGCCGCGTCCTTTCAAGCGGCACAGGCAGCTTTAGCATACACATGTGATGTACTTCATGGATCTTTTGCAAAAATGAATAGTTGTTTATTCCATCGCAATCACAAATTTATCCGAACAGGCCAATTACGAACCTATACCCTAATATTACACTTATTACACATAAACACGAGTTAAATCTAACTATACTTGTGAATACCTTGTGAACATTGTAACAAAACCTCTATTTTTGTCAATACAATGAATTTTCGCTTTTAGGCTTGAAAAAGTCACTTATTCTCGCTTTTCCTACTATATACAGCACTAATTAATACCATTGTTAACTACATCTATTTATTTGGAAAATATAGATTTAGTATTCGTGTTTTTTTTTGAAATAAGCAATCCTTTGTATCTTACAGATGAGCAGAGAGAAGTCCTATAGTCCCCACACCCGGCCCTCGCCAGTTGAAAAAATCAGCATATGGTAGTAAGAAGTGACATTACCTTGTACGGATGTAAATAGTGCGTGGGCTAAATTGTAAGAATAGGGCGCCCGGTTCCCTTCACTATTTTATGAGATCCAGACTTGACCCGCTGGGAGGCTTATGCTCGCTTTTTTTCATACTGACTACCAACGTTAGGACTTCTCTGCTGCAGTTTAGTCTGAACGTACTTTATGACGATTCTATAAGTTCGGTTGTCCAGTTGAGCTCTTGAATACGCGTATCAAGCTGACGATGTTCTTTGGCAAGTTCATCTATTTGCTTCTGCAGTGCGCTGATATCAACGGTCGTTATAAACTTAATCTCTGTCCTGCTGGACCGGTCGTAACGAATAGACGCGGTATCCATGACATCACTGAGCACACTTCGTTTCAATTGGAGCTTCTCCCGGCGTGCAAGCGCATCGGTAATCGTCATACCCTCGCCGTATTCCGTTTGTGAATTGGTTTTGTTAATTCGCTGAACAAGGGACTCAAACTGCTCAAGTACTCCATTCAGTTCACGAAAAAGATCAGACGGATTCTCGGCTGCCTCTTCGCCTTCCTGAATCTTAATCACATTACGCAAACGAAAACGAAGTTCCTGGATTTTCTTTTGTAGATCAGAACGTAGAATGAGTGCTTCGGCAAGTTTCATAATCGTAGTTACGCCTCCACATATTAAAGGTATCCTAATTGTAACTTATTGGTCTGCAGATATCCAATCTCTTACATTCGCTCGAATGAACGCCTGTTTAACGCTTCTTCAGGTGTGGTACATAACAGTTAATAGTAATTTTTGGAATATTAAAATGTAAGCCATGATTAGAGGCACAAATAGCCTTATTCATGGCTTTATTTCTACGAAAGGAGAGCGTTTATTATGAAAACGACCCATCTAGAGACGAGTGTATATTACTTCAAAGATGACGGGGTGATTCCCAATAACCCGGTACTGCCTGTCATTCTCTATCCAGGAGCCTTACGCGGTGAGGAGCAGAATACGGAGAAAATTTTCAACAAGCATAACTGGCGAAACAGCTGGACAGGCGGGGTATTCCCGTACCATCACTATCACAGCAACTCGCATGAAGTACTTGGTGTCATCAAAGGATCGGTTAAACTTCACATCGGAGGAGAAAAAGGGATTATTCTGACGGCAACTGCCGGCGATATTCTTGTCCTTCCTGCCGGAACAGGTCATAAAAAACTGGAGTCAAGTCCCGATTTTCAGTTGGTAGGTGCCTATCCAGATGGGATGTCCTACAATACCCACACGGGAGACAAAGAAGAACGCCCGCAGGTACTCGGGGAAATCGCTCGTGTTCCGGTTCCAGACAAAGATCCCCTGCTAGGTGCCGAGGGTCCGCTGCTCGTCCACTGGAAAAAGGCAGAGAACCCTAATTAACATGAGCTCTCAAACTCACTGTATGTGAGAAGACCCTGTATAATATCGTTCGATCATTCTGCTGATCCAAATCGTGCATCCTATGAACAAGAGAATACCGACTAAAATTAGGGGCTGTTCCATAATAGCAACTAGATTCGTACCGATAAAGGTCACGTAAAACACCATGATTCCTTTACCTAATACGGCTGCAAGTAAAAAAGATCGTGGGCGCATTTGAGCAATACCGGCTGCCATATTCACAAGGACGAACGGCCCTACCGGAAACATGCCAAGTAAAAAAACATAACTGAATGCATTACGCCGGATCCAGATCAGACTTTTCTGAACCTTTGGTCTTTCAGACCAGTGACTTGCCCATCTCGTTCCTGCAAGCTTCCTTATGACCATAAAGGTAAAGAAACTTCCTCCTACAAGTCCGATCCAGGAGTAGAAAAAACCGGCCCATCCATACACAAGTCCATTCGCTCCCACAAGGAACAGCGTAGGCAGTGGCGGAATAAATGCTTTCATAAATGTGAGGAGAATCCCGGGTAAGGGACCCAGTGCCCGGAATTTTTCCAGCAGTCTAACTATATTCTCTTCTGTAAAAAAGGAAATAAATTCGGATACGGAGAACCCTTCCATGCAGCACCACATTCCTTGCGTTTGAATTGAATAGCCTTTACCTACTCACAGTATAACTGACCAACTTCATGAGTGTGTGAAGAGTTCATTGATATTAGATGAGACTAAAGAAGAACCTGCCATCCATATTCACGGGGCAGGTTCTTTTGATTCTTCTATGATATGGATTCTGAAAATTTCATTGACTGATGCACCGCATCCGGCGGTACAGACGACAGATTGGGAGAAGATCCTGGAACTTTTCCACATTCATGGAGAATATGCTCCACATGCTCCAAAACGTCTTTTACTGCTTTTCCACAAGCTTGACACTTCATTATTAAATCACCTTTAATCATATATTATTAACCAAGAATGAGATCATTCTAATTAGTCCATGTCCTTGTTATGCTAAACATGGATGTGAGGTAATACTCGAATATTCGGCTTCTTCCTTTGCCCTCTTCCTATTAACCTCCTGCCCGTCTCACGAAACGGAAATAAACCTCTCCTTGGTCCGGACTTCCATTATATTCAGCTCGTTACCGAAATATGACACCCTTTTACCCACTAAAATAATAAACGCTGCAAATAAAAAAAGGTTTCGGCATTCGTCCATTTTTACCATATATTGTTGACTAATTCTTTGTTTGGTTGTATGGTTAATTACATAAGTAACTAACCAACTTGGTGGTGATAATGTATGGGCATGCAGATGGATGATGACCGCCCGATCTTTTTACAGATTGCAGAACGAATTGAAGATGACATCCTCGAAGGAAGGCTGCCCGAAGAATCACAGGTCCCTTCCACGAATCAATTTGCATCCTTTTATCAGATTAATCCGGCAACAGCGGCCAAAGGCGTAAATCTCCTGGTCGATCAAGGAATTCTGTATAAGAAAAGAGGGATTGGCATGTTTGTAGCAGATGGAGCACAGTCTGTGCTGGTAGAGAAGCGGCGTGAACAGTTCTATGAACAGTTCATTATCCGAATGGTGCAAGAAGCGCAGAAGCTTGGGATCAGCAAAGCTGAACTATCTGAAATGATACACAGGGAGGAGAAGTAGAATGGCAGATGTAATTGAGTTAAACGGCCTGACCAAAAGCTATGGAAAAACATTTCATGCCCTCCAGGATATAAACCTCACCATTCAGGAGAACAAAATTTACGGACTGCTTGGGCGTAATGGTGCGGGAAAAACTACACTGCTTCATCTCATTACAGCTCAGCTCTTCCCCACGTCAGGAGAACTTAAAGTGTTCGGCGAAGCGCCGTATGAGAATAAGGAAGTCCTTCGGCAGATTTGTTTTATTAAGGAAAGTCAAAAGTATCCGGATACGTTTCGAGTACGAGATGTACTCTCGGTAGCCTCTTCCCTTTATCCTAACTGGAACGCATCCCTGGCTGATTCCCTAGTTTTACAATTCAACCTGCCCCCAAATCGAAGAGTCAAAAAACTATCAAGAGGCATGCTTTCTTCTGTTGGCATCATTATCGGTCTTGCGAGCCGTGCTCCGCTTACCATCTTTGATGAACCTTATCTTGGGCTTGATGCTGTAGCTAGACAGTTATTCTATGACCAGTTAATTCAAGACTATATGGATTATCCCCGCACCATTGTTTTATCAACGCATCTTATTGATGAGATTAGTGCCATGCTCGAACAGGTGATTGTACTTCATCAGGGGAAGCTTTTGCTAAATGAGGAAGCAGAACAATTTCGAGGATCGGCTTTCCATGTTAGCGGCAAGCAGTCTGATGTAGATCACTTCGTTATAGGAAAAGAAGTGCTTCATCAGGAAGAACTCGGCTTTATGCGTAGTGTTGTCGTTCGAACAACTGACCAAAAAGACTTCCGCAAACAAGCGGAATTAAACAACATCAGTCTTGCTCCTGTCTCTCTGCAACAACTCATGGTGTATTTGACCAAACAAACGAACCGGGAAGAGGTGCATTAAGTATGCCAACGATCAAAACCGTAATGCGTACCCATCTTGTTGATTATTGGTTATGGCTTATCGTTCCCCTCATTGTGCTTATGAGTAGTTTTGTAGTTAATTTGATCATCAGTATATCGATTGGTTCATTTACGACCGGAGGACTGTTATCAATCTATGGGTTCATGATGAGTGTAGGAATTGCGGTAATTCCCATGAATTTCTCATTTTCACTGAGTTTCGGTATTCGACGTAAAGATTATTTCCTAGGTACAATCAGCATGTTTCTTCTCTTCAGCCTGCTCTATTCCACTGCACTTACCATCGTTAGAGAGATAGAACAGCTTACTTCAGGCTGGGGTACAGGGCTGCATTTTTTTGATGTCCCTTTCCTCAGCAGTCTCTCCTTCCTGCATCTCGCCCTGCTGAACTTTGTCGTCATTTCTCATCTGTTTCTATTCGGTTTCGTTATGTCGAGTATAGCGAGAAGATTCGGGAAACTGGTCTTAATAAGCTTGATCCTGCTCATCGTCATTGTCTTGGGTGCAGCAAGTGTCCTCGTGACTTACTGGCAATATTGGGACGATTTCGGCAAGTGGGTCATGACCTACCAGACGGATATTATCTGGTTCCTCGCTCCTCTTACTTTGCTGTATGCTTTCCTATCCTACGTATGGCTGCGAAAATCCACGATCTAATATATACGCAAAAAGAAGCATCCCATATAGACGGGAATGCTTCTTTTTTTTGAAATATTACGAAATAACGATAAACGATAACCGTTAAACGATAAGGTATTCTCGCTTGCTTAAGCAGGCAGATTTGGTTTCTTTGGTTCCCCGGCTCCTCGCTGCGGTTTAGGCAGGTTACCGAACAGAATCCAGGATTTAGAGAAGTGAGATGCCAAACCAACCACAATATATGATCCGATTAGCGCAAGCAGGAATCCACCGACATACCATAAGTGATGAAGGATCGAAATTCCGGTTTGCGGCGGGAATTCACGATAAACAAGCAAGAAGAATGGGTGAATTAGATAGATCCCGAAGGACAATCCACCAATCTTAGACATCGTACGTACCAGAGCGCTCTTACCGTTGCCGTATAGCAGGAAGGCAATCTGGAATAACACCAGCGCTGCCGAGAACGTATGGATATTCCACAGGAATTCATACCAAAGGGAATCATAGACAGCAATCCCTTTACGGTTCAAGTACCAGATATACACATGTGCTAGACCTGCACAGATCCAAACAATCCATAGCATCGTCCATGCTGTAACTTTTCCTGGTGTAGCGTAGCTTCTTCTGATAACAATCCACTCTTTAATCTTAGGGAAGTACACACCCAGACATGCACCGAGCATGAAATAGGCAAAGTACGATAAAGACCAGCTGCCTTTATTTGCCACGCTGATTACACCGTATTTATTCATAAGAATAAATCCCCACTGAATGGCAAGTCCGATCGGAACTGCCCATTTAACGAGAGAAGGTACTTTTTTGAATAAAGCGAGTACCAGTGGGAACATAATATAAAACTGCATATTAATAAATACAAAATATAAATGAGTGTACGCTTTACCCGTAAACAACTTAGTAGTAAAACTTACGATCGTATCGATCAGAGAACGATCCGGATAGTACACAACGTGTAAAATTAGAAAATAAAACAATGAGAACATAAAGTAAGGAATTAGAATGTAGAGCAATCTCTTCTTATAAAAACCAAGAACCAGTTTCTTATCTAGCGGCCTAGTATAGTAATTATAAAACAACACAAAACTACTTAAGAAAATAAACGTCGGTGTACCAAACTTCATGAAAATATTGAAAAAGTTGTACAGCCAGTACATACCCGAATTCACCATATCTACGGTAGCAAAAGAAGTCGAGTGTACACTTAGTACACCAAGAATTGCTATGCATCGTACAAGATTAAGCTCGGGCAAACGTTCCCTTTTTTCAGCTGTCATTGTTTGACTCATTATATTAACTCCTTGGGTTTAGTTTATTGATTGATAGAGACGTTCCATTCGACCGGCTCAAAATCACTTTATCTATAGTAAAACTTCTGAAAACAATTTACATTAAAAATCCCTTAACTTAATAATAATAACAGAATTATTTAAGGATTTGGACAAATTACGATAACATTTATTCCAAATGTATCCTAAATAATAATAAAAATGGATTTTATAATCTGTAGCTCCTATGTATTTTGACATGAAAAAGCCGCCTTTACGGCGGCAGAAACATACGCTGAGCAGCTGCATCTTACGGACGACCCTCGCTTAGAAGCTAACTACAGATCACGAAGTTTATAATGCAGCTGGCACAGCAGATTCTGAATCTTTTGAAGCGGGCTGCTCCACGAGCGCATGACGGCGCCAAGCACCGTTTTTCCAGCGATAATGCATGATAAAGGCACGAATCCATTCATCCACTGCGTTTGCTACCCATACACCTAAGATTCCCATCTCTAAATGGAAGACAAACCAATAACCGAGCGGAAGACTCACGCCAACCATAGAGATCAGCCCCATATACACTGGGAAACGAGCATCCCCTGCTGCACGCAAGGAATTAATCATAATCATGTTACACGTTCTTGCTGTTTCCAGTACGATACTGAACAAGAGTACTTGAGAACCTAATCGGATAATCTCTGCGTTATCCGTGAAGATCCCCATCAGCGGCTCCCGAAGCAGAATAATAATAATATCTACGGTTATCGTGGAGATAAGGCCGATTTTCACACTTTTCTTCACTCTTGCGTAGGCTTCATCCTGTTTTCCTGCCCCGACGAATCGTCCTGTCAGAATCGATGTTCCCAGCGATACAGCCATACTAAATAAGTAGATATAATTAGAAATCTGGGCTGCATACTGCCGTGTAGCAAGTGATTCTGTTCCGAGATAAGTCACATAATACAGAAAGACAAGCTGACACATTTGATACGTAATTTGTTCAAAGGCGGAAGGAATACCGATGTTCAGTATTTTTTTTACATAATCTTTGGAGATCATGAAATAATGTCTCCATTCAATCCTTACGGCCATAACTTTATAAAGTAACCAAATGAAGATCGCGACACAGACCAGCCTGCTGAGTACGGTCGAGATGGCTGCTCCTTTTACCCCCATCGGACTGAATCCAAAATGACCAAAAATGAGGGCATAGTTACCGACTAAATGAATGAGATTCATTACAAGTGAGACAAGCATGGTCTGCTTGGTGAAACCATAGGTACGAATAATCGTGGACATAATATTGATCAAAGCTTGTAAGAAGATGCCCCCGCCGACAATCGTTATGTAGGTATTCCCGAGTTCCAGGATTTCGCCATGAAGATTCATGAGTTGTAAAATATGGCGGCCGCTGAATACAAAAATAACACTAATGATGAGTCCGACACATAAGTTAAGTGTAATCGCTACGGCAGATACGCGAGATGCTTCCGCAAGTTTTCTCGAACCAATATACTGAGCTACCACAATGGCTGCTCCATTCCCAATCACCTCAAGAATGAGGATGGCAATCGATACGATCTGATTGGACGTCCCTACCGCAGATACAGCCTCATCGGATACGGCACTGATCATAAAGGTATCCACGGTACCCATCAGCATAAATAACATAATTTCTAGAAAGATAGGCCAGGTTAATGAAAAAAGATTGAGATTTTCTGTCTTAAGAACACGCCCGTCGGCTGCTGTTGTCATAGATTCACCTTCAGCTTAGTAGTAAATGTTTATATTTTCATAAAATTACGTAAATTTTTCTGAAACAAACCGTATCTTAGCATAAAATTTTCATATATGCACGATAATTTACCATCTTTTTTTAACACGCGTAAAAGAAGATAAGCAGCCTTCTCGTCTTGCCTCTAGCCATATATATTTTCTCGATATGGTTTAGTTCTCCCCCGGGGTGGTTATTTCTGAATAAAAGCACTTATAGATTGCGGCAGTCTGTCATCACGCAAACCACATCCTTTATGGTGTGCTGTAGTAAGAGAATGATACTAATGAGAGGGGGGCGGTCGTATGATAAAACGCAATCATACTATGATGCAATTCTTTGAATGGCATGTAGATGCAGATGGAGCACACTGGAAACGTCTGTCTGAAAGAGCTCCTGAGTTAAAGAAAAAAGGAATCGATTCCGTCTGGATCCCTCCTGTCACCAAAGGCAGTTCACCCGAGGATACAGGCTACGGAGTATATGACCTTTATGATTTAGGCGAGTTTGACCAAAAAGGTACGGTGAAAACCAAATACGGCTCTAAAGAGGATCTGCTGGAAGCCATGGGAGTCTGCACTCAAAATGGAGTTGGGGTATACGTAGACCTTGTTATGAACCATAAAGCAGGGGCAGATGAGACCGAACGGTTTCAAGTCATTGAGGTCGATCCGAACAATCGTACGAAGGATATCTCAAAGCCATTTGAAATAGAGGGATGGACCAAATTTAATTTCCCTGGCCGTGGAAATACGTACTCCTCATTCAAATGGAATCATACCCACTTTAATGGAACAGACTACGATGCTTCCGAAGATCGAACTGGTATTTTCCGAATAGCCTCAAATGAAGAAGGCTGGGACGAAAATGTAGATGATGAATTTGGAAATTATGATTACCTGATGTTCGCTAACATCGACTATAGAAAACCAGAAGTTCGCGAAGAGATGATTAACTGGGGAAAATGGATGATTGATACCCTTCAGTGTAACGGATTCCGCCTGGATGCGATTAAACACATCAATCATGATTTTGTTAAACAGTTTGCCAATGAAATGATTAAGAAAAGAGGGCAGGATTTCTATATTGTAGGCGAGTTCTGGAAACCGGATCTTGCTTCCTGCCAAAAATTCCTTGATACTGTCGATTATCAAATTGATCTGTTTGATGTTTCACTCCATTACAAACTTCATGAAGCTTCGCTTGCGGGTAAAGCATTTGATCTAACAACGATTTTTAATGATACGCTTGTTCAAACCCACCCTACCCATGCGGTTACCTTTGTTGATAACCATGATTCTCAGCCGGGAGAAGCGCTCGAGTCCTGGATCGATGACTGGTTTAAACCAAGTGCATATGCACTGATCTTGCTCCGTCAAGGCGGATACCCATGTGTATTCTACGGAGATTACTACGGCATTGGCGGAGACAATCCGATTCCTTCGAAGCAAGCGGCGATTGACCCTCTGCTAGCCGCAAGATACCATCATGCCTACGGCGACCAAATTGATTATCTTGATCATCCGAATACCATTGGCTGGGTAAGATGCGGTGTCGCTGAAATCCCTCACTCCGGCTGTGCCGTCATTATTGGTAACGGAGAAAATGGAGAAAAGCGGATGTGTGTCGGTAAAGAACGTGCTGGGCAGACTTGGTATGACATTACAGGTAACCAAGAAGAGACGCTTACGATCGAAGAAGATGGCTGTGCCAACTTTACCGTCAAGGGCGGAAGTGTCTCTGTCTGGGTGGAACAAGTTAAAGATCAGGAATCAGACGATCAGAAGCAAGAGTCGGAAGCTTAAAAATGAGGCAAAGAAAGAGGCAGACCTTGATTTACAGGTCTGCCTCTTTCTTATTGTTCTTTGAGCTCAGGATCGATAAGATCCGCCGCTGCTGTATTTTCATCCATCCAATTATCGATGATTTCCTGCGCCTCTGCTAACCCTTGATCACTTAGCATGTAGTACCAGCCGTACTGGTTATTCTCACCTTCACCCTTCAGCATGTAACTGCTCATCTGGGGAACGGATCCTTTCTCATACAACAATTCCGCCAGATCAATAATAAAATCGGAGGTCATGTCTGTCTTCATATTCGAACTCGCAATATCCATTAACTGCGGGATTTTTGTAATATTACCTAGCGATAAAGCACGCTCTGTCGCTTGCTTGATAAAGATTCGCTGGCGTTCTGTTCGCTTATAGTCCGAATCCTCACGATATCGTACATAGTTCAAGGCATCTTCACCGTTATAGATCGGTTTGTTCGGCTCAATTCGGAGCTTTATGTGGATCCTTTGTTTGTTCTCAATAACTTCGGTAATCGGCAGTTCCACTCCACCAAGCGCATCAACTACTTCTACCAGTGCTTGAAAATTCACTTTTGCATAATAATCAACATCCGTTTGCAACAGCTGTTCTACGGTCTCTACGCTCATCTTCGTTCCCCCGAAGGCATAGGCTGCATTGATTTTATTTCTCTTTTCTTTCCCTGCAATCGGAACATACGAATCACGAGGCAACGACATTAATAACATTCGGTGCTCTTTCGGGCGGAATACCGCATAGATCATCGTATCTGATCTTCCGACATCCCCTACCCTTTCATCTACACCCAGCAGCAGCATGCTGAAAGGTTTTGTCAGCTCGTCCTGATTTTCTTCATTTCCAGCCGGCCCCGTCACCTTAATCGGTTCGTATGCATTATCGATTCGGCCTTTTACTGTGTCCTCCAAAAACAGCTGAAATGCCACAGCAACAAGTTCTTTACGAAATGCAAACCCCATCGTTCCTATAAGCAAGAGAATGATCGCTGTAATAATCAGAGGTTTCTTTGATTTCGGTTTTTTCTTTTTTTTGTTCTGATGTCGTTTACTCCGCGTCAACGGGTATTCTTCCTGGTCACTCATGTACTTCTCCTCTCTGCACTCTTTTTCTTTTTTTCGACAAATGCGAACTATAATTTCAGGTTTTGATTGCATTTATACTAATAAGATTATGTACAGTTCTGCTTACAAAGGGATAACGCAATTACTATACTACAAGTTTCCATAATAAGGAATATCATTTTGGTGACAATGTCGAAATCTTGCTTTCCTATTCCAAAATACTGCTCTACATGCCAAGGAAGCCTATAATAAGAAATATAGCGGAGGTGTAGAGTAGATGCGGGAACAAAGTGAACTTTTTGAAAAGGTGTATCAGGCTGTATTAGAGCGCAGTGATCGATACGACGGAATCTACTATACAGCGATTCGGACAACGGGCATCTATTGCCGCCCTTCTTGCCGCTCTAGGACGCCAAAACCCGAAAACGTAACAATCTACTCGGCTGTAAAAGCAGCAGAGCGAGACGGTTATCGTGCCTGCAAACGATGTCAGCCGGACATCAAAGAACTGCACAACCCGGATAAGGGGATCTCGGATCGCGTCACATCCTATATCGATCACCATTACTCAGAGTCTGTGAGCTTAAACCGCTTGGCTGATGAGATCAAAGTTAGCCCCTATCATCTTCAAAGAGTATGTAAAAGAGTAACCGGGCTCACCCCCGCAGCATATTTGCAGAAAGTACGACTGGATAAAGCAAAAGAGGAACTCCTAAGAAGCGACCTGGAAATTCGAGAAATTGCTGACCTTATCGGGTATAAAAGTACCTCTCACTTCATTGCTGTCTTCCAGAAAGAAATCGGTCAAACACCGCAGCATTACCGACAATCGAGCGAAAGAAGGGATACACCGTGACCCCTGTCTATTGGACGAAGGTTCAACATGATTTGTTACAAAATCAATGTTTATATCTAGCAGCAACCGAACAAGGAATCTGTAAAATCAACTGGCCTTCAGAGAACTGGGAGGCATTCGAGTCTTGGATTTATCGCCACATCCCAGATGCTGCACTGCTTAAGGATGAACAGCAGCTTGAACCTTATACAACACAGCTTACAGAGTATTTGAATGGAGAAAGATCAGAGTTCTCTGTACCCCTTGATCTTCGCGGAACTGCTTTTCAAATGGAAATATGGAATGCACTACAGCAGATTCCTTATGGAGAAACACGCAGCTATTCCGATATCGCAAACCATGTCGGCAGAGCACAGGCGGTCCGTGCTGTCGGCACAGCGAATGGAGCAAATCCCGTTCCCATGCTGGTTCCTTGCCACCGGGTTATCGGTAAGAACAAGAACCTCACCGGGTTTCGCGGAGGACTCCATTTCAAGGAAGCACTTCTTACACTGGAGGGATATCATGACTACACCCGAAAAGGACATGCCCGTTTTGAATTCTAACGATCGTCATATAGTGGCCGGGATATCAGCAAATCACATAGCAACAGAGAGAAAACTTATGTTGCCTGAACCTTTTAATTACTCAGAAGTTCTCTATTACCTGAACCGTTCTACACTCGAATGCCTGCATGAAGTGGAAGAAGAACGAATCTACAAATCACTGGATATACAGGGCAGACCTATTCCAATAGAAATTCGTTATGAGGCTTTATCCCATGCTCTATGTATCCGCTGCCTATGTGCAGAACCGGTCTCTGTAGAAGAATGGAATCTCATCTTCCTTTTTATAGAGGAATGGTTTGATCTTCGGAGAGATCTTGTTCCTTTCTATCAACTGGCTGAGGATGACCCCCTGCTCGGTCCACTGGTTCAATCTTTGAATGGACTTCGAATTATCGGGGTTCCTGATCTGTTCGAAGCTCTGTGCTGGGCTGTCATAGGACAGCAGATTAATCTTACTTTTGCCTATACGCTGAAGAAACGGCTCGTTGAGACTTTTGGGGAGACTTATGAGTGTAATGGAAGAACCTATTACCGATTCCCTTCGCCGTCGGCATTACTTGGTAGTAACACCCTAGCCACTCTAAGAGAATTGCAATTTACTACCAAGAAGGCAGAATATATGGTGGATATCGCTGGGCGGGTCGTGCGTGGAGAATTACAAAAAGAAACACTGCTGGCTTCGGGATATGAGGCAGCGGAAGAGACACTGCTTCGCATCAGAGGGATTGGTCCATGGAGTGCACATTATGTTATGATGCGCTGTTTGCGTAATCCAGCCGCCTTTCCCATAGGAGACGCAGGACTGCATGCAGCTCTGAAGAAACAACTGGGTCTGTCCGCTAAGCCCACTCCAGCTGAGATTAAATCTATTTTCGAACCTTGGAAAGGTTATGAAGCTTACGCTGTATTCTATTTATGGCGAAGCCTTACGTTATCGTGAGTACAAGAAGAGCGCAGCGAGGTTTACCTGCTGCGCTCTCTTTTACCTGTGGCTTGATTTACATCCTTATGCTTGAACTACAGAAGCAAGCTTGTTCACAATGCCGCTCCAGCCTTGATCCATACGATCACGAACCAGACTGTGATCTTCTCCGAATGAAGTTTTCTCCCCGGATTTCCAGCCGCCATGGATTAAAGTAAATTCGGTCTGTCCTTCCTTTTCTTCCAATTGGAAAGTGAGCAGCCAATCTTTATCCCAAGTAAAACTCAGCATATTCGGCGGATCGATCTCCGTTACTTTACATTTCGATTTACCAAAAGGCCCTGCTTCAAGAATAAATTCATGACCAAGCACAGGTTCAAAGGTACTTGGCATAAACCACTGTGCAATTCCCTCTGCTGTAGAGACCTGTTTCCACACCTTCTCCATGGGTGCATCCAGTAGAATGGTTTTTCTAATTTCGGGCAATGATGTTGTCATAAGTCGCTCCTTTTACAAATAGGTTTATCGTTTACTAGTAAAGAATGCGGCAATTATAGCACCTTTTGGTTGCACGTCAATGGATCTCAAGTGGTTTTCTAATATTGTGCAACCCCTTTTCCAGATTTATGCATGAGGGCAGGGTTCGTGATAAACTACATCTATAAAAGTGAACTACATAGGAGCTGATGTAACGTGAAAAAGGACTTAATAAAAAGACTAACGAGCTATGTACGTGTGGACACCCAGTCGGATGAGAACAGTGAGACTTGCCCTACAACTCCAGGACAGCTCGAACTTGGACGTAAACTAGTAGAAGAGCTGCACTCCATCGGCATGCAAGAGATAAGTATGGATGATAACGGTTATGTGATGGCCACACTTCCTTCTAACACGGACCATGATGTTCCTGTAATCGGATTTCTAGCTCACCTAGATACGGCCACTGACTTTACAGGAAAGAATGTAAACCCTCAAATTATAGAGCAGTATGATGGCGGAGATATTACGCTGAACGAGGAACAACAGATTATTATGTCTCTAGAAGATTTCCCAGAGCTTGCAGGTTATAAAGGTCATACGCTAATTACAACGGATGGAACGACTCTCCTTGGTGCAGATAACAAAGCAGGAATTGCCGAAATTATGACTGCCATGGAATACCTGATCACTCATCCAGAGATTAAACATGGGAAGATCCGGGTTGCCTTTACACCCGATGAAGAGATCGGCCGCGGGCCGGAGCGTTTTGATGTAGGGGAATTTGGTGCAAAATATGCCTACACCGTTGATGGAGGGCCGCTTGGTGAACTGGAGTATGAGAGTTTTAATGCCGCAGCGGCAAAAATTATTTTCAAAGGCAAAAACGTCCACCCAGGTACTGCGAAGAATAAAATGGTGAACTCCGCCAAAATCGCAATGGAGTTTCACGCAAGACTTCCTATTCAAGAAGCACCGGAGTTTACGGACGGGTATGAAGGATTCTACCACTTGTCTTCTGTTAAAGGAGATGTGGAAGAAACCGAACTGAATTATATTATTCGTGATTTCGATCGAGAGCATTTTGAAGCACGGAAAGCGAATCTGGAGCAGATCGCCAGAATCCTTCAGGCTGCCTACGGCGAGGAACGAATCCAGCTACAAATCCGTGACCAATACTTCAATATGCGCGAGAAAATTGAGCCGGTGAAATTTATCGTAGATATTGCCGGAGAAGCTATGAAACAGCTCGATATTGAACCTCATATTGTACCGATTCGCGGGGGAACCGATGGTTCTCAATTATCTTACATGGGACTGCCGACACCGAATATTTTTACAGGCGGAGAGAACTTTCATGGACGTTATGAATATGTATCCGTAGATCATATGGAGAAAGCTACTCAGGTCATTATTGGAATTGTTCAGCTATTTGAGCAGCGCGGAGAATAAACAGATTTGATGGATTTTAAAAAAGGGCGATAGATTACCTGTTCAAGGTAATTCATCGCCCTTTTTATGGTTTTTTGCCCACTAGAAGAAAGTCATTGCCTGTGTGAATGCTCAAGCATCTGCCCCTTCTTTCTCAAAAATCGCATGATTCTCAAGGAAAAGACGCTGCGCTGGTACCGCAAGTTTAACGCCTTCTTCTTCCAGGATCCGCAAGATTTCAAAGTTAATGGATTCAAGCACTTTCATGTGTTCCACCCATATGGTTGTATACGTAAAAAAGTAAAAAAGAATTGTGATTTGGTCTTTGGTCATCTCTTTAAGCCGAACCATGTACAAATCATGATCGATACCTTCATGGTTCTCAATGTATTCCCGCAGTCGATTCACTGCATTCTCCAGCTGGACGCGATCCGTATCAATAGCGACGCCAAGATCAAAGGTCACCCGTCTTTTTCCCATCCGACTCCAGTTCGTAATGGCCGCTTTGGCCAAAATATTGTTCGGGATAATCACAATGGAATCGGCGAATGTTCTTATTTTGGAACTGCGAAAAGAAATATCTTCAACCATGCCTTCTACCGCATCTGTACGTATCCAATCCCCTTTGGAGAAAGGCTTTTCCGTAACGATAATAATACCGGCAATGAGATTGCTTAGTGTATCTTGTGCTGCCAAGGCAACCGCAAGACTTCCGAGACCCAGCCCGGCAACCAAGCCGTTCACACTGTAACCCCACTCTCCCATGATAATCGTAATCGTCAGAGCGATCACCATAAACCGCAGAACCTTGGACAGGAAAGGAATAATCATATCTGATTCCTCGACCCCAAGTTTACTGGTCATTCCTGCAAAAAAGCGGGAAGAGCGTCCTGATAAATTATAAAAGGCCCACCCAATAATGATAATAAATCCAGTACGGACAAGTCCTTGAAATAGCGGCCAACTTGCTCCGCCATCGGCAAAATAAATACGGACTGCTCCTGATATCCCAACCAGCGTCATTAAAGCTCTGGCTGGTCCATGAAGTAATTGATAAATACTATCCCATTTCTGGCTGAATATTCGTTTTAATAGATGAAATAACTTCGTCGAAGTCCACTTATTAAATATCGTAAATACAAATAAAAAGAGCAGAGAGATCGCAAGTCTAATCCATTTAATCTCACCGATAAACTCAGTGATCCCACTAAAAAAGTCCAAAACATTCCCACCTTTGCTGCTTGTTCATCGTTGTCATAAGAGAATACTTGACCTATTGTAACAAAAGACAACCCCCATCACATCTATATAGCTATATTTCCATATAAATAAAAAGACAAGCAGGGTCGCTGCAGAAGCAGCTATTCCGCTTGTCTAGAATAGACGTATATTTGTTACATTTACCTTACATTTTGCGATCCCAGAAACGATGCGCAGCTACAGCTTCCACAAATTTGTTCTCAAAACCGGAAAGCTCTTCCGTAGACCGAGCCGTCACAATTCCTGGTACACGCAGGTCTTCTATTGCCAGCGACTGCTGTAGGAAAGCTACCCCTTCGTTCACGGCACCGATCGGTTTAAAGTGCTTGTACGCTTCGCGCACAAAGTCTTTCGCATCAGGTTCAGAGGCAATCAGATTAACCCCCTCTTTTCCACCCGCAATATAAATGGCGTCGAATAGTAAAGAATCGCTGGTGAGGAATGTGTGCATTGCCTCGATGCTTTGTCCACCTTGCCCGCTGATAGGGCCGAGTCGGTCACTAACCACCTCTGGCATCGCGCCTGCTTCCTTCAGCGCTTCTATAACCTTTGTTGTTGCCTGATCGAAACCTTCACCTGCAATGATCGCAATTTTACGAGTCTTCGCAGTGAAAATGGTATTCATCATACTGAGAGCCGGAGAATCAGATGGAACCGGGTTCTTGGTTGCTTCTCCTGCTTCCGGAAGCTGTACACCGATCTTCAGCGCAACACTCGCTGCAAGGGTGGTGTCGATATTCATCAATAGATTTACTACGGATTGACGCACTTCCTTGCGCTGAACTTTTCCAAGCTCAAATTGGAACGCACTTGTAATATGTTTCTTCTCCACCTCTGACATGCTATTCCAGAACAATTTTGCCTGGCTGTAAAAGTCTTTGAAGCTTTCGCTTCTTGCCTGTACTTTTCGGCCATCTACTCTCTCTGTGTAATGCTCATATCCGCCTTCGGCAGGTGCAGCCGTAGAGGGACTGTTACCGGCAATTCCATTACGATGATAACTGACAGGCCCGCGGTTGATTGTCATGCGATGCATACCGTCACGCTGGTTATTGTGTACGGGAGCAATCGAACGGTTAATTGGAATTTCGGCAAAGTTTGGACCGCCAAGTCTCGTAAGCTGCGTATCTGTATAGGAGAATAAACGCCCTTGAAGCAATGGATCATTAGAAAAATCGATACCTGGTACAACATGTCCAGGATGGAAGGCCACCTGCTCTGTCTCGCTGAAGAAATTATCAGTATTCCGGTTCAGCGTCATTTTACCTACTTTACGAACAGGAACGAGTTCTTCTGGCCATAATTTAGTTGGATCAAGGATATCAAAATCGAAATTAAACTCATCCTCTTCTTTAATGACTTGAAGTCCAAACTCGAATTCTGGATAGTTGCCGGTCTCAATCGCATCCCATAAATCGCGGCGATGGAAGTCAGGGTCTTTTCCAGCAATCTTCTGAGTCTCATCCCAGACAAGGGAATGAACGCCAAGCACCGGCTTCCAGTGAAACTTCACAAAATGCGCTTTTCCTTCTGCATTAACTAGTCTAAAGGTATGTACACCAAAGCCCTCCATCATCCGGAAACTACGCGGCAAAGCACGATCGGACAGATGCCACATCATCATATGAGCTGACTCAGGATTATTCGCTATGAAATCCCAAAACGTATCATGAGCAGAAGCAGCCTGCGGAATTTCATTATGAGGTTCTGGTTTTACCGCATGGATAAAATCTGGGAACTTAATCGCATCTTGAATGAAAAAGACAGGCATGTTGTTACCAACGATATCAACGACACCTTCTTCGGTATAAAATTTCGTAGAGAATCCGCGCACATCTCGAACCGTATCTGCCGATCCGCGTGACCCTGCTACCGTTGAGAAACGTACAAAGACAGGAGTCTTTACACTCGGGTCTTGTAGAAAACCTGCTTTGGTAAGTTCAGTAAGCGGTTCGTAGACCTCAAAGTATCCATGGGCACCGAACCCACGGGCATGCACGACACGTTCTGGAATACGCTCATGGTCAAAATGCGTCATTTTTTCACGGAAATGAAAATCTTCCATTAACGTGGGTCCACGTTCTCCTGCTTTCAGCGAAAATTCATCTTCAGATACCTTAAGACCTTGGTTGGTCGTTAGTTTTTGACCGTCATTATCCACTCGGAATGAATCGAGCTGCTCGTCTTTTGCGTCTTTTTTCAAGTTCATATCTTTCTCATTCATTCTTTATCACTCCTCTTCGATTCAGCTTTTTATCATTAACTAACAACGAATCTACCGAAAAAAATAGTAATTTAGCTTCTTAGTGTAAGTACCCTTCAGCACATTGGGCTAAACGCTTCCTTGGAATCAAATCTAATTTCACAAAATAAAGAAGCCGGTCGTGGATTGAATGCAATCCTACGCCCGGCTTCTCTTACTCTAATCCTATTTTATTTCACTTCAACACGGATGACTTCACTTCTTACCTGCCCATGGCTGTTAGACAGTTCAATCTCATATTCGTATACGCCGGCTACCTTGCCTGTTATCTCAGTGTAGGCTGTCTGTGCATCAGGTGTCGCTGCTGCCAATTCCTGCGTATCGACGAGTTCCCCATTCTCATACAGCTTATAGAGGGTACCATTGGTTCCCCACCACATGTTCATCGTGATCCGGTATTCGCCGTCTTGATCCCAGTTATCGCTTGATATACTAGGCTTATTCGGAGCCGCATCTTTTACCGTTACCGTGTGAGGAGCACTTTGTGTTGTTCCGTGTGCGTTTATCAGTTCTACCGTGTACACGTACGTACCATTATCTCTTCCTGCTAGTGGAACATGAACACTTTGTGCCTGAGGTGTATTGTCAGATAAAAGCTCTGTATAGATCAGTTTCCCGTTCTCATACAGTTTATATCTTGTTCCATTCTCACCCCACCACATGTTCATAGATAATGTGTATTCTCCGTCTAAGAGACCATTATTGTGTCCATTATTATCGGAAAGTACAGGAAGCCCTGGCTTTCCTTTTGCTGATCCATTATCTTCAGCGCCCGTATAACGAATGTTTGGAGCCGCAGGCATCTCCATTCCTGCTCCTAAATAGAAGCCCGTATGTGGAGGCTGATTATAAGCAACATTCTGCCATGCAACACCTAAGCGGTAGATTGGATCATGCATTAACGTACGAATACGATAGTCCGATTCATCCGTTGTTGTATAAATCCGAAGCTCTGTGCTGTCCTGAGAACGCCAGATAACTTCTTCACGCCAGTCTCCCAGCAGATCCGCTTGTAAACTTGGATTCGCTTTCGTGGAGTTGTTCGACGCAGCACCTGTGGCTGTGAGTAAATTGATCGTTTTTTGGTTTTTGTAATCCCATTTATCGATTCGGATATCATCTTGCAACTCTCTAAGCAGATCGCCATCCCACCAGATACCAAAGTTTGTGGATGAAGGGATTTTAGATGTTATTTTTTCTCCTTTAATAGAATACAAGCCGCTAAGCGGAATATGCTCTGCATTGGTGATTGTAGCAGACCATACTTCTTCACCCGGATAATTCGGGTCAATATCAGCTGACATCCCTCTGCCTACGTCAATTCCCATAGGTACTCCCCATAGAATGTCACCTGTATTTGCGTCGCGTACTTCCATGCCGTATTTCGCATTTCTGTCTTCATGAACACTAAATATTTCAAGACCTTCACGCATAGGATCGAGATCACCAAAATGCATAGCATCGCCGTGACCGAGTCTTGTATTGTGAAGCGGAGTACCGTCATCATCAATGGCGATTGCACCAAACAGGATTTCATCTTTGCCATCGTTATCTACGTCACCGACAGATAGATTATGATTTCCCTGTCCTGCATAGCTGCTAAGACCTTCATCATTCGTGTCAAAACGCCAGCGTTTGGTCAGCTCCCCGCCTCTGAAATCATAAGCAGCAAGCACTGTTCTTGTATAATAACCTCTTGAGAAAACAAGGCTTGGATGCTCTCCATCCAGATAAGCAACGGTCGCAAGGAACCGATCAACACGGTTTCCGTATCCATCTCCCCACGAACTTACATCACCGCGAGGCGGATCATAAGGAACCGTACTTAGTGCCTTACCCGTCGTTCCTTCGAATACAGTGAGGAATTCATTCCCAAGCAACACGTATCCAGAGCTATTGCGGTGATCCAGTGTGCCATCTCCAATAACTACACCCGCTCCGTCTTTGGTACCGTCTGCTGTCTTCATAGCAACTTCAGCTTTTCCATCTCCATCAAAATCGTAGACTAAAAACTGAGTATAATGTGCCCCTGCACGAATGTTAGGACCCATTTTGATACGCCATAGTTTTGTTCCGTCCATTTTATAAGCATCCAAATACACTTCGCCTGTATAACCTGATTGTGAATTATCCTTGCTGTTGGTTGGCGACCACATCATAACGATTTCATACTGGCCATCCCCGTCGAGATCACCTGTACTCGCATCTCCCGCATAGTAAGAATAAGGCTGACCATCCTTGGTATAACCATCTGCCGGTTTATCGAGCGGAATGGATTTATATTGCTGTTGCCATACGGAGATTGGCTCCGTAGCTTTTTGTTTTACTCCACCTACAATCGGTTCAATCACATATTTGGATTTGTCCGTACCCCCTGCATCCACATAGTTGGTACGATCCGTAATCGGTTTGCTCGTAATGAGCTTGTTATCACGGTAAATTTGGAAAGCGATTGAATCTGGGTCCAGACCAAGCATTCTCCAGCTAATAAATACTCCGTCTTCTGTCTTGACTGCAACGGGTGCCCGATCCAGGTTCTCCATTTGACGATATAGTGTGGTTACCGCTTCTGTAACGAGTACCTCTGACGTTTCAGAGATTCCTCCAGCATTTACTGCCGCCACTTTATAATAATAAGGGATCGTACTGAGAATCGTTTGGTCTGTATACTGCGCTTCTTTTGTCTTACCGATTAGATTGTAAACTCCGTTCTCTTTATCCGAACGGTATACATTATAAGAACGAGCCTTTTGGTTCGGTTCCCACGTAAATGTTACCTCGTTTTTATGAATAGAGCTTACTTTTAAGCCTGTAGGAATACCGGCTTTCTCTACAGAGGAATCGATCATAGAAACCTCTAGCGGTGAAGAAGCAACCGATTCAAGCCCCGCCGCGTCCACTGCGGTTACTGTATAGGTATATTTCATACCGAAATCAGTCGTGATATCTTTCCAAGTTAATTCGGAAGTTTCAGCTAAGAAAGAGGCTTTCACTTCTCCTTCTGCCTGGCGATATACACGGTATAAGGCTGCGCTATCTATGCCTTTCCAAGCTATCTCAGCGGAAGGAACTTCACTCGCAAGGTCCACTCTCACAAGTTCCAGACCCGTTGGCGCAAGCAGAAGAGGTGTAATCTCAATTCCGTTCACATGTGCGGTTTGCCCAGAGAAGACCATGTTGATCTGGCCATCTTGTACGGTGATCGGTGCATGCAGTTTCTCCGCAATATTCTCTTTGCCAGAGCTTATTGTTCCATAGTCCTTTCCTTCAATGTTCACGTTCGTTCTTGTAGAACCAATCCAGTCTCCAGTGTAAGATTTCACGGCATAGGTACCGTTAGGAAGATCTACCTTAAGTTCGTAAACCCCACCGAAATTGATAATAAAATCACGGCGAAGAGCATCCGTAGCCCCGCCTCGATCACGATCTGCCAAAGCACCTTCATGAACGACAAGTCCATAACCACGATCTTTGGTATAGAGAATATTACGATTAATCTCCGTATACCCTTCTGCTACAGGGGAACTAGGAGGGCCAAAATCATAACGATAAGTGGCTGATTTTGTTCCAATCGTTACTTCCTCGGAAGGATCAGAGGAGCCTTTTCCATTTACCGCGATGACATGCGCAGTATATGCATTTCCTTCTGAAAGACCAGCCAAGGAGAAACTAGGCACTGTAGCTGTTCCTGCTAACTTATACGCGGAATCTGCCTCTGTCTGAAGCTTGACGTAGATCCGGTAAATATCAGCACCCTCTACCGCATTCCATTTTAATAACGCACCGCTGTTACTGATATTACCTGCTACAAGACCTGTTACAGGACTTGGTTTCGCATCCGGCAGGTTCTGCTCTTTTACGTATTCCGATAGTGGAATGTTCAGCTCTTGGATCGACTGAGCAACCATTCTAGCAAGCTGAATAGCCCCATACTCCTGGAAGTGTGTGTTATCGGCTGAGCCATTTGGAAATGCTGCGTACACTCCCGGATCGGTATGCAAAAAGACGGATTTAGTCTCTTCAGGGCCAATGGAATCATAGTAAGCTCTGCTTAGCGTACTAAGATCGATAAGTTTTGTATTTTCCTCTGCTGCTACCTCTTTCATTGCATTTACATACTCAGGGAAACTCACATTGAATTTACCTGTATCTGCATTGAAATCTCTTCTTCCAACCGGTGTAACAAGAATCGGGGTTGCCCCGCGTTG
The DNA here is from genome assembly GCF_036577645.1 of Paenibacillus sp. GYB006. Lineage (NCBI taxonomy): Bacteria > Bacillati > Bacillota > Bacilli > Caryophanales > Paenibacillaceae > Paenibacillus > Paenibacillus sp. GYB006. The sequence goes on from NZ_JARBDA010000003.1 coordinate 359,370, forward strand.
CTCTGCACCGTGGATATAAGTTCTGAGATATTCTTTAAAGTCAGCTGGCGAAGCGTACCGATCCGGAATCGAGATCGTCGCATCGTTATGTCCGAATTGAATCAGGAAATAATCAGCAGGCTGAATGACTTTCAGAATATCGTCGAGTCTGCCTTGATCGATGAAAGATTTCGTACTTCGTCCGCCTATCGATTGATTCTTAATCACAATCTCTTCACCGAAGAAACGAGGGAGCATTTGTCCCCATCCAGCTTCCGGCTTCCAGTAGGGATCGTAAGTCTGTACTGTGGAATCTCCGGCAATATAGATTGCCGGATTACTGCCTGGTGTCCGGTCCGGAAGCTTGGTAATGACCAGTGCGTTCAATTTAGCTGCAGATCCGGTGAATTCCAGATTCAGCTGGCCATCAACCAGTGCAATGGAGAAATTCATCTCTAAAAATTCGCCTGCCCCTTTGGCAGTCAGCTGTACTTTTTGCATCCGCTCTGTCTTAATCGCAATCTCCGAGCCTTCTTCCTGATCTCCTGCAATAAGAGCTACGTCATAATCGCCATTGGGAAGATCAATCTGAAATACGCCATTATCCACATGTGCATAATCAGAGCGAAGCAGGTCATCCCCGCCACGGTCAAGTACAGTTACTGTGGACAGATCTGTAAAACCATACCCTGCCTCTTGTGAATAAGATGACTGTGCATTAACTCCGGTATAACCCTCAGCTACCGCTCCGTCCCCAAAATCAAAGCGATATTCGCCTTCCGCAGTCATCTTCAGGTGATCCTCTGCATCGTTCGTCTGTGGAGCGACAGCATCGCTATCCACATCCGCTTGCGTCTCATCCCCTTGCACTTCTTCCTCTACTCCTTCCTGGTCTTCTTGTGTTCCTTCTTCTGTTCCTTCTTCTGTTCCTTCTTCTGTTCCTTCTTGCCCTTCTTGTGCATCCTCTTGCACTTCTTCTTGCACACCCTCGTCTACCACATCCTGAACCTCATCTTGTACTGCCTCTGCTTTTACCGTCTGTCCCCCCCACTCCATTGGCATTGCCATCGTTGACAGCACCATAAGAAAAACAAGAAAAATGATAAAATATCGAGATTTTCCAGGATGGTGCTTCCTGCTTGCTTTCATGAAGATGCCTCCTTTGCGTTCTAAATGTAACCCCTTACATCGTAGCTCTAGATAACTTCTTTTAACATCAAAAAAACAGTGTATTTCGTGCATATATCAGTGTTCTTTATCCCAGGTATTGAACAAAAAAGTGACGACTTCTAATCGAAATCGTCACTTTTTTCATACTTCTAACCCTTTTATTACCTATTTAAATAGGGTAATGTTATTAGGAAGTATTTTCCTTATGTTTCGTTACATGCTGAGTTTATTACTAAAAGAGGTGAAATAACGATGTTTTCCTTTTTGTTCACTTTGGTTGTTGCGGCCATATATACAGCGATCAGTCTAATAAAAGGGTACGAATACGATAGTAAACTGCTTACGATTTTCACATCTGCCATCGCAGTCGCCTTCACTGGGGCACAGTATTTTCTACTAGGAATTGATTCTATTCTCACAGCTATATTTATAGTTCTAGCATTAACGTTAGTATACGCATATACAAGTACGGTTCATAGGAAACAGCAGGGCAAAGTCAGAAAACCATTAAAACCTTACCAGATCGTATTAGCTGGAGCAGGCTCTATTGCCTTCATTACCTTCTATGAACTATTTGTGATGAGAACGTCTCCAGCAGATGTTCCGTGGCTTGAAATTGTGATTCGTATTACGCTTACTCTTGTTGTACCTTTGTTTATCTTCCGTTACCTGGACAAGCGAAAATCACATTCTGAATAAAGCAAAGACAGCATGTTATAAAAAGACCTTCTTCCCTGTCCTCGCACTCTCTAGTGCGTGAAAAACCATTGCTGCGCTATGGATATGATCAAGGGCATCTGTTTCCGCTGGTCTATCCTCCGCAAGTGCAGCAAACATCTCGTCTAGGCATCCATTATGCCCTTCTCTTCCGCTCCACCTTGCTTCTGCTTCCGTTCGGACGGTCTCATGAAAGAATCCATTACCTGCTTGTTCCTTCTGCTGCTCGCTATAGGGCATATGGATCCCGTCCCAACGGGCAGTGCCCTGACTCCCCAGCACACGCCAGTCTGCTTCCCACGAAGTAGGCTGGCCGATGGCTGACCAAGACCCCCGATAGCTAAATACAGAACCGTCACTCATTTCAAAAATACAGATGGCAGAAGCATTCCCCTGATACCAGGACCCTTCTGCGTTATATTCATGACAGTACACCGACACGGGATTCGCTCCCGTAATAAACCTTGCTTGATCGAATGTATGAATCGCCATATCAATAATAAGCGGGCTGTCCATAACATCCCGAAATCCACCAAAGCGAGGCCCGAGAAAAAAATCAGCGTGTACGGATCCTATTGTGCCAATAGCCCCTGATTGTATATGATCACGCAGCGCTCGAATTTGCTTAAGGTAACGACGATTTTGCATCACAGCATATCGCTTACCCGTACGCTTACTGACCTCCACAATGTCACGTGCATCATCTAGAGATTCTGCCATGGGTTTCTCACCAAATACATGGCATCCTGCCTCCAGCGCCGTTGTTACCACTGATTTATGACTTGAGGGTATGGTTACGTCAAATACTAGATTCGCATTTACAGACTGAAGAGCAGTGCTAAGATCGTTATAGATCGGCACCATAAGTCCTCTCTTCTCTGCCATCTTGACCGCATTCTCTTCATATATATCTACTAAGGCAGCGATATGTACATCGTCCCTCTCTGCCGCATAGTCTAACCATGCATTCGACATTCCGCCGCAGCCTGCTACAATCACTTGATGATGCTTCATGTTCCCCCTCCTAATTATCATAAATAAGTAATTATAGGGATTATATGTTTTAAACCTAAAAAAAACCAGCACTCGCTCCACATGGCGAGGGACTGGTTTTCTTTGTTATTTATACGGGAGGAATTGTCTTGTAATCTAACATGATAACCTAACCTTTAATACCGGAATTGAGGTTAATGGATTGAACAAAATACTTCTGTGCAAATAAGAACAGCAATAAAGTAGGGATAATAGCAAGAATGGCAGATCCCATCAATTGTCCGATCATACGGTAGTTACCATAAATATCTTGTAATAAGAGTAGTCCCGCTGTAACCGGCATTTTTTCAACATCGGTATACACGATGACCGGCCAGAGGAAGTCATTCCATGATCCGGTGAAAGAGAAGAGCGCGCATACGATTAAGATGGGTTTAACCAGTGGAACGATAATAGATAAATAGATTCTAAAATCAGATGCACCATCGACACGAGCCGATTCGTCTAAATCTTTGGGAAGTCCATTCATGAACTGTCTCACGAGGAATATATTCCCCATCCCTGCTAAACCAGGAATGATCATAGCCCAGGCTGTATTTACCCATCCGAATGCATCAATAATTTTGTAGGAAGGAATTAGATTAACGACACCTGGAAAGAAAGAAATCCCTAGTAATGTAAAAAACAAAGCGTCTCTTCCTTTAAATTTCATACGGGAATACCCATAACCTGTTAATGAAATAACCACAACAACGAGAAGCGTATGTGTTGTTGCGATAAACAGGGAGTTTCCTAACCAACGTAAAATAGGGGCTGTAGAAGTGTTCGTTAAAGTCGCAATATAATTGTCAATCGTCCAATCTTTAGGCAACAATCTAAAACCGGAAGATACGACTTCAGTTTGAGATCTAAAAGATGTGGAAATCCCGAAGACGACAGGGATGACCCAAATAATACAAAGTAATATTAAGAAAATATAAGCTGCGTATTTAGATACGCTATTATCGGAAGGCTTCTTTTTCCCTCGAGTATTCCTGTTCAAGGGCTGATCAATCTCATTCACTAACGGATTTGACATAGCGGTCCATCTACCTTTCCATTTCCATTGTAAGCAAAATATTATTCTCTATGAGCTTAAGCAGCGTTTCTGTTCATCACATAATATTGCAGAGCAGAGATTACTAAGATAACGAGTCCGAGCAGTACTGCCATTGCAGATGCCATACCGGCAATGGATTCTCCGTTACCAAAGGCCAATTGACGGATATACATCATGAGCACATGCGTGCTTTGACGCGGTCCGCCATCTGTCATCATTAACGGCTGTCCAAATACGTTAAAGGCACCCCCGGTAGTCATAACAAAGGTATAGATTAACGGGAAACGGATGGAAGGCAAGGTAATGCTAGCAAATCTCCGGACAGGTCCTGCTCCATCTAGTTCTGCAGATTCATACAAATCTTGCGATACTCCACTGATGGAAGCTCGGTAGATAATCATATTACCGCCAACACCGCCCCAGACAGTAATTACGATGATAATAATCCAGGCATAAGGCTGAGTAGCGGGCCATGCAACATCGGAACCAAGCAAGTTCCCTGTAATACCTAACTGTTTATTAAAGATCAGTAGCCAGATCAGAGCTGCTGCTGATATAGAAATCAATCCTGGAATGTAAATAATGGACTGGATCAGGTTTTTCATTTTGACTTGTTTATGCTCTAAGGCAACAGCAATCATCAAAGGAATAATAATGAGAAGCGGGACACTGATCCCCACAAAGATAAAGGTGTTTTTCATCCCATTAAAAAACTGAGTATGAAACGTAGAATCTTGATTAAACAGAATCGTTTTATAGTTATCTAACCCTACCCAAACTGGTTCATTCATTAAGTTCCATTTTGTAAATGATGCATAAATACCATAGATCGTTGGAAGCAGTATAAAGATGGCGAATAATATAATATGAGGGCCAACAAAGAAAGCGGGAGCCCAGTTAATCTTCTTTTTCATAGGAAATCATTTCTCCTTCTGAATAAAGTAATGTGCCAATGGATGGCACATTACTCTATACAATCTATTCAGTTCTAGCCCTTACTGTCCGCTTGTACCTTCTGCAATTTTATCTTCTACAAATTTTTGCATTGTGTTTAGTGTTTCATCTATGTCCACATTACCGCGTGCCAGCTCGAGTGCATAAGTATCTACTGCTTCAGCAACGTATGCATAGTATTCATAAGTATAGATGTACAAAGATTCAATCTCTTTCTCATTAGAAGTAAAGAAGGACTGCATATATTCTTGGTACTCAGGGCTTTCGTTAACTTGTTTACTTGCTACGTTCTGTCCAGCTTTTGCCCATTCAAGAGAATTCTCACGGATAAACTCAAGGAATTTCGCAATTCCAGCTTCTTTCTCATCTGTTCTCTCTTCGTTAGTCAGCATCGCGAACAAGTGAGAAGACGATCTGTTTGTGAATTTATCTGCAGTAGGAGAGTACACATTCGTTACACCAAAGTTCAATCCCTCAACACCAGCGTGAGCAGTGGAACTCCAAGTTCCGTCTGTAGAGAATAGAACGTTACCGGATTGGAACATCAGGTAGCCGTCTTCACCATATGGTGTCATCAAGCCAGCGTCCGCAATTTTTTTCACTTCTTCAAAAGCTTGTTTCATAACTGGTGTATTCACCGCAGGTTTGCCATCCTCTTGAATGTCCCCGCCCAAGTTCTGAACTTGAGATAGAATAACCCAGCCCAGCAAAGCATCATTTACTACGAAGTCGCCTTCATCCATTTTGCCTTGCAAGGAAAGCATCTCATCAATAGTTACTACGTTATCATCAAGGAAAGATTCTGCATTATATTTTTTGAGCAAATCTTTATTGTAATACATAACAACACTATGAATGTCCAAAGGAACCGTATACTGAGCTCCATCAATCGTTCCTGTTGACCAAGCTTGAGGAAGATAATTATCTTGTTTAAGTTCAGGCTCAGCAGCCATCACATTTGTCATCTCTTCTAAAGCACCTTGTTTAACATATCCTGGAACACGGTCAGCATGGATGATAGATAGATCTGGAACCCCTTTACCGGAGTTTAGTACGGTAGAGTTTTTCGTATACATATCTGACGTAATTACATGCTTAACCTTTATTTCAGGCTCAGTTGCATTGTAATCTTTAACGAGCTGATCCATGTAAGCACCATCATCACCCGTTAGTGGTGTCCAGAATACAATTGTATTTTTATCATTCCCACCACAACCCGACAAAACTGTAATTAGCACAACAGCAAGAACCAAAGATGTAAGACCCCGCATTTTTTTCAAGACGTTTTCCTCCCGTTTTCTGTATATTGAAAAATATTACAATTCGCAATCATCATACATCTATACTGAAAGCGGTGTCAATAACTTTTATGTAAATTTAATTCTTTATTTCTAAGCAAAGTTAACTAAAAAGTTTATCAAAAGATTGCATACAGTATCATTATTTACTTTGGTTATCTTTCGTGTTACTTTGATACTGGCTAATAAATGTCAAGATTAATTATTTGGGAAAGAAGTGGATAACATGCAGCTGGAAATCGATAAGTCCTCGCTCGTTGTTTACGAAGCCTTGGCAAGTGAAGTGCGAATCAGAATTATTCAGTTACTTTCGAAGAATAAAATGAACATCAAAGATCTAGCAGAAGAGCTGCAAATTAGCAGTCCGATTGTTATTAAACATATCAAGAAGCTGGAAGATGCCGGAATTATCAAAACAGAAAAGGTCCCCGGAAAGTCCGGTCTTCAAAAAATTTCCACCCTCAGAGTCGATCACATTGAAATTAATTTTCCCAAGAAAATCTTTCATTCTTTTGCCTCTTATGAAACCTCTGTTCCGATCGGTCACTATAACGATTTCGATCTGAAACCTACCTGTGGTCTTGCTACGGATAAAGAGTTTATAGGAAGAGTGGATGAACCAAAGTATTTTATGGATTCAAAGCGGGTAGACGCGGAAATATTATGGTTTACTCAGGGGTTTGTTCAGTACAATATCGCTAATTTCCTAAAAAAAGAAGAAGAACTTCAACAGTTCGAAATCAGCTTAGAGATTGCCTCCGAATTTCCTTTCTCCAACGATGTATGGCCTTCTGACATCACTTTTTCTCTCAATGGATTAGAGCTTGGAACATGGACAAGTCCGGGGGATTTTGGAGATGCAAGAGGGAAATTCACACCGAAGTGGTGGCCGCATAATATTAACCAGTATGGATTGTTAAAAACCATTCGTATTACAAGCCATGGCACCTATATTGACGGGGACCCGATCTCAACGGTTTCCGTGAAAGATTTAGATACCACCTGCAGTCGATGGACCTTCCGGATCGAAGTAAAAGAAGATGCGAAGCATATTGGCGGTGCAACTCTGTTTGGCAAGAAATTTGGGAATCATGATCAAGATATCGTATTTAAATTATATTATCTATAATTGACCTTACCCTCAGAAGAAAGTCATCCAAGACAAAGAACATCCATTCCTCGGATGTCCGTAATATGAGCGATATTCTCTTCCCTTTTTCTGTCACCATTGCTCTATCATTCGAAGTGTAACGACTACATCGATATCTTCCATAAGTGAATCTATAACGAGGGTGAGATTAGCTCCATCTTCAAGACACAACATCACACCCTCTTCCATTAGATTAACAGAGGTTTTGGTAAAGGCTCCGGCTATACCCGTCAGGATCCCTTGGGTAACAACTCGTCCATTTGTAACGACCGTACACGTTGTATTTACTTCTAACGCTGTTTCTTCCGCAGGAATCTGCGTTGTCGGCGTGGGATACCGATTAAAATTTCCGTCAATGGTTCCTCCTTGGATCAAAGTATATCTAGCAGGGTTCCTTGTCAGGATATCCAATCCTTCAGCATAGACGGAAGCGGCTACTCCATTTGGATTGGTAAAAGAAAGGTTTTTTCTGAAACTCATGACAGCATAATTATCAACTTGTGTAACAGAATTGACAGATCTAATCTCAGAAGTGACTCTGCTGATATTTACCTCTTCCATTTCGATTGGAGTATACAGCCCCTCTGCGTCAACTCCGTATAAGGCAATTTCCAACCCTATTGTCGAGTAAACTGCATTAATCTGAAAATGATCATATCCCACCTCGTATGTGCGGGTGATTACTTCTTCTGTATCCAAAAAAAAGAGATCTTCTGCAAAAGCAGCTTGCTGGCTCCCATTATTCACGAGACCCTTCAAGTAACACAGCCCTGAAGAGGTATTATTATTAATGACTTTGACAATCACTTGAACGTATGGCCTATCACCTTGAATCGGTAGGTTTATCAGATTTCCTGTCGTAATAGATGGCATACGGATCCCCCTTTTCCCTTCCTTGATACACCTGATATTATATGCTCCGATGATTATAAAAAGTTCGGGTGTTATGATATAGTAGACTAGGCTTTGTTCTCCTTTTGGCCAACTAAAACACATTGTAACTGCCTGTCATTCTACTCTGGAGTGATAATAGTTATCACCATCACCGCTGAAAATAGGAGTCATGAAATTGAATAATTCATTCTCAAAAGATCATAATTCTTCAAAATTAAAAATACGTACCAGGCCTGTCAGAGCTTTTTTGACCCTCGCTATAGGTCTGATTGCTGTCATTCTATTCATGGGTGTATCTATTGCTGTAGGTGCAGCTGATATTTCGCTTTCTACTGTCTATGAAGCTCTTGTTAGCTTTAATCCAGACGTAACCCAGCACACCATTATTCATGAGCTTAGAATTCCGCGTTCGATTGCCGATGTACTCATTGGCGCAGCCTTTGCCGTAGCCGGGGCAGTCATGCAAGGAATGACGAGAAATCCTCTTGCTGATTCGGGTCTTCTTGGTATTAATTCAGGTGCAATCTTCATGATTGCTGTAGCGCTGGCATTCTTTCCAGAAATGTCCTATAACGGTACAATGATCTTCGCCTTTATTGGTGCCTTTATCGCAACCGCGCTTGTATATGGTACAAGTTCTCTAGGCAAAGCGAGAGTCACTCCGATTCGGCTAGTACTTGCAGGTGCAGCTGTATCCGCACTGCTAACTGCACTGAGCCAAGGAATTGCTATTCATTTCAGGCTGAGCCAAGATCTTGCTTATTGGGTCGCAGGTGGTGTAGCAGGTATTAAAATGCCTCAGGTGTTATCTATTCTTCCATGGATCTCCTTAGCACTGATTGCTGCCATGCTGGTTTCAAGGTCGATTACGCTGATTAGTCTGGGTGATGAAGTGGCATCGGGTCTTGGACAAAAAACAGGACTAATCAAAATCATTGGCGGTATGATTGTGCTCATACTGGCTGGTGCAGCTGTGTCGGTTGCCGGACCGATTGGTTTTGTAGGACTTGTTGTTCCTCACCTTGTCCGTTACATCGTTGGTGTGGATTACCGCTATATTATTCCCTGCTCTGCCGTTGTCGGAAGCCTCTTGATGCTTCTTGCTGATATTGGTGCGAGGATGATTAATCCGCCTTACGAAACACCCATCAGTGCACTTTTCGCGCTTGTCGGTGTTCCCTTTTTCCTGTATATCTCACGTAAATCAGGGAGGGGTCTCTAATGAAAAAATCACTTGCTGAACAAATGCAGGAAAGTACCCAAAAACGTCGTAAACGCCAGTGGGCAGTCATGATCACTTTTGCTGTCTTCATGGTTGCTTTCATCTTCCTTAGTATGAACACAGGTTTTTCGAAGCTGGCACCTGCGGAAGTACTAAACACACTCTTTGGCAACGGTAGCTCTCGGCAAAACCTTATTTTGTTCGAATTTCGAATGCCTCGCATTGTTATATCGATGCTCGTAGGTGCTGGACTGGCTGTATCAGGCTGCATTCTGCAAGGGGTATCTAGAAATGCGCTTGCGGACCCGGGTATCCTAGGAATCACTTCAGGTTCCGGGCTCATCGTTGTGCTCTACCTGTCTTTCTACAGCAGTACGGCTGAAGCCCCTACGCTGCTATTGCCTTTTCTGGCCCTTGCTGGGGGTCTAGTGATCGCAGCTATTATTTATGTACTCTCTTATAGCAAGAAGGATGGGCTGAGTCCCAATCGGATGGTGCTGACGGGAATTGCAGTTACTGCAGCTGTGAATGGTCTAATGATTGTACTTATGCTCAGGCTTAACCCGAATAAGTACGATATGGTAGCCAGCTGGCTAGCCGGAAGCATTTGGGGATCAACATGGAAACAGGTACTTACTCTCCTGCCTTGGGTATCGCTGCTTATCGTCTTTGCCTTTTTGAGGTCGCGGAAGCTCGATGCTTTATCACTAAATGAGAATGTCGCCTCCTCGCTTGGAGTGAATCTCAATCGTGAACGGCTATACTTGCTGTTAATTGCCGTAGGATTAGCTGCTGCATGCGTTGCCTTTACGGGCGGAATTGGATTCGTTGGTCTGATTGCTCCCCATCTCGCACGCCGTCTTGTTGGTCCAGGGCACCAAATGTTGCTGCCTGCATCCGCACTCGGCGGTGCACTGCTGTTGCTCATGGCAGATACACTTGGCCGATTAGTATTTCCTGCTACGCAAATCCATGCCGGAATTATGGTGGCCATTATCGGGGCTCCATACTTCCTTTATTTGTTATCCAAATCAAAAATGTAAGCAGGTCAGATCCAATGAAAAAAAGCTGTCAAGCCTATGCTTGGCAGCTTTCTTTTCGTCCTCTATTAGATTCCATATCTTGTCTGTTCAGCTTGCGCAAGAGATGATACAATTCCATTTCAATAACCTTTATATCTGTCACAGATCTATCATGATTAAGTGTGACATTTTTCACTGAGTCGGAAATCAGGCCTATGATATTTTATGCCGTATCTAACCTTTTTATTTTCTACCCATCACCTATTAACGTGTGTCTAAACACTTTATCAGATTAGCGTGTCAGTGTGGTGTCCTCTTTTCTTTATCATTTTTTGTTAAAAGAGACGGATAGTGGGTATAAATAAACGGAGTGAATTTGTGAATTATATATAGGTTGTTAAAAGAAATATGGAGTTCCTGAATTTACATGTCCCATATCTTTTGACAGTCCAAAACATATAAGGTTATTATATCTATCAAATCAGGGAGGTTATGTAATGGCAGACATCACGAAAAAAGAAATTGTAGACAGTGTCCCCCAGAAAGGATTTTTTGGACACCCTAAAGGATTGTTCACCCTCTTCTTTACTGAGTTCTGGGAACGTTTCTCGTACTACGGAATGCGAGCAATCCTCGTTTACTATATGTATTACGAAGTTTCACAAGGCGGTCTAGGTCTTGATCAGTCGCTCGCTCTATCGATCATGTCAATCTACGGTTCCCTTGTCTACATGTCAGGGATCATCGGCGGTTGGTTAGCAGACCGTGTCTTCGGAACATCAAAAGCCGTATTCTACGGCGGTGTTCTCATCATGCTCGGACACATAGCACTTGCTATTCCCGGCAGTGTTTCTTTATTCTTTGCTTCCATGGTTCTCATTGTCCTTGGGACAGGCTTACTCAAACCGAACGTATCCAGCGTAGTCGGGGATATTTACAGCCCTGAAGATAACCGCCGTGATGCTGGTTTCAGTATTTTCTACATGGGAATTAACCTTGGCGGATTCTTGGCACCGCTTGTAGTAGGATCGGTTGCAATGGATAACGGATCAAACAACTTCCATCTTGGCTTTAGCTTAGCAGCTATTGGTATGTTGATCGGTTTGATTGTTTTCGTTGTTACGAAGAAGAAAAATCTTGGACTTGCTGGTACGGTTGTAAATAACCCGCTTGCTCCACATGAGAAGAAAAAGATCTTTACTACAGTAGCAGTAGGTTTTGTAGTCATTGCTATTCTTGTTCTTATTGGTATTCAAACTGGAACCCTTACATTCCCGTTATTTGTAAATATTATCGCATTCCTCGGAATACTGATTCCGGTTAGTTACTTTATTGTTATGTTCCGCAGTCCAAAAACAACTGCTGTGGAGCGCTCCAATCTAGTTGCTTACATTCCATTGTTCATTGCAGCTGTTATGTTCTGGGCAATTCAAGAGCAAGGTTCCACGATTCTTGCCAGCTATGCAGATACGAGAACACAACTGGAAATCTTCGGGTTTAGTATTAAGCCGGCTTTCTTCCAGTCTCTAAATCCACTATTCGTTATCTTGCTTGCACCTGTTTTTGCTGGACTCTGGGTGAAACTTGGCGGTCGTCAGCCGTCTGTTCCTAGAAAGTTTGCCTTTGGTCTGCTGTTTGCAGGTCTATCTTTCTTGGTTATTCTTCTACCTTCTTACTTCGGAGGAGAAAACAGCCTGGTAAGCCCGCTGTGGCTGGTACTGAGTTACTTCATTGTCGTGCTTGGTGAGCTTTGCTTGTCGCCGGTTGGTCTTTCTGCAACTACAAAACTTGCACCTGCAGCGTTCTCTGCACAAACAATGAGTCTCTGGTTCCTGACGAATGCAGCAGCACAAGCGATTAACGCGCTTATCGCACCTCTGTATTCAGAAGAAACAGAAATGGTTTACTTCGGAGTGATCGGCGGAGCGTCCATCGTCCTCGGTATTATCCTGTTTATCATTGCACCTAAAATTCAATCCTACATGAAGGGGATTAAATAAAATAGAACGTAAAAAACCTCTGTTCCTTGATGAATCTTTCGTTCATCTTGGATACAGAGGTTTTTTATTGTACCTACTATCTGTTATTGAATTCACTGCTATAGCAGCTTGATCTCAATTAAGATGATACTTTCTCTAAACTGCCGCCCTGATCTTTACGAATTTGCTTACTCCGAAGCTGGCCGCAAGCTGCATCGATATCTGCACCATGTTCAAGTCTCACACTAACGCTAATGTTCTGCTTCTTCAGCACATCATAGAACGCAGTTATCGAGTCTTTCTCGCTCCGCTGATACTGGCTATGCTCATCTACCGGATTATATGGAATCAGGTTGACGATAGCTAGATTCCGGCGATTCTTCAGCAGTTCTGCAAGTTCTAACGCATGTTCGGGCTGATCATTAACTCCTTGAAGAAGAATATATTCAATCGTAATCCGCCGATTGGTAGTATCCCAGTAATATTCTATAGCTTCCATGAGCTTCTCAATCGGAATCGCTTTATTGATCTTCATAATCCGTGTACGAAGCTCATTATTCGGTGCATGCAGTGATACAGCAAGATTCACGTTCAGGTCCGAATCGGCAAATTCTTTAATTTTATCCGCTAGTCCACTAGTCGATACCGTAATATGTCTTGCCCCAATAGCCAGTCCCTTATGATCCTTCACGACACGGATAAAGTCAGATATATTGTCATAGTTATCAAATGGTTCACCAATACCCATCACCACGATATGACTCACCCGCTCACCCTTACCCGCCTGGTCGAGGTGGAACTGAACTTTCATAATCTGCTCTACAATCTCCCCGGCAGAAAGGTCACGGCTCTTCTTGAGCAGACCGCTCGCGCAGAAGCTGCAGCCGATATTACAGCCTACCTGCGTTGTTACACAGACAGAAAGTCCAAATTTATGGCGCATCAGCACCGTCTCAATGAGATTCCCGTCTTCCAGACGAAATAGGAATTTGATCGTTCCGTCTGCCGATTCCTGCCTTGTATGCTCGGTTAATGTCTCTATTACAAAATGCTCGGATAACAGCTGAACACAGTTCTTGTTCACTTCGGTCATCTCCGCAAAATCCTTCACACGTCTCCGGTACAGCCACTCCCATACGTGGGATGCCCGAGATTTCTTATGGCCGTGCTCTTCCAGCCAAGCTCCCATATGTTCCTGAGTTAATCCATAAATGGATGGTTTATTCATGACAAAACGGCCCTCTTTTCAAAACTTTAAAATAGAATCTATTCAAACCTTTGTGTCTCATTTACAAAAATACGTTGTTTTCTTCCTGAGTCCGTTTATTATTGTCCCAAACTTTTCGGGTTTAAACAAGGTCTAATCACGAATAACACGGACAAAACAGCAAAAGAAGACTATCGCCTGGGCGAAAGTCTCCTTAACTGCTTTAAATAACTCTTTAAATAATATTGATACGCAAAACACCTATACCCTTGTTTTAAAGAGCAAGTATATAAAGTAGGGCACTCCAATAATAGAAATAACGATGCCTACGGGAAGCTCTGCCGGGGCAAAGATCGTTTTTCCAATTAAATCACCCACTACGACCATCGCCATTCCTACAAGCCCAGATACAGGAATCATATGACGATGATGAAGGCCGACAAGCCTCCGCGCAATATGAGGTGCAATAAGCCCAACAAAACCTACGCTTCCCGCTACCGCTACACAGGCGCTGACAATCCCAACGCTATACAGCAGCAGTAAAATACGCTCCCGATTTACCGAGACGCCTGCTCCCATCGCGCTTCCTTCCTCAAGCTGCATTACATCCAAGATAAGTGACTTTCGCCAAATGAGTGGGATAAAGATTATAAGCCAAGGCAGCATAGCAACAATAAATTGCCAGTTGGCATTATAGATACTTCCCGCCAGCCACACGGTAGCCATCTCAAAATCCTTCGGATTCATCTTAAGAGATACATAGATCGTTATAGCCCCAAAACCGGAGGAGACGGCAATTCCTACTAAAATAAGCCTTTGGGAATCCAGCTTCCCTCGCTCTAGGGCAAACATGAGAATGAGCGCAGTAGCAGCGAGTCCGCCTACGAGACCAAATAAAGGCATCGTCATAATGGAGAAGAAACTAGCCCCAGTAATGGTCCCTTGAAAGAGAAACATAAAAAGGACAATTGCTGTACCTGCTCCAGCATTAATACCAAGCATTCCAGGATCCGCAAGGGGATTGCGCACGATGCCCTGAACGACAGCACCGGCAGTGCCAAGACCAAGTCCCAGCAGTAACGCAATGACGATCCGTGGCAAGCGAAAATCAAAAATAACGAGATGATGTTCCCGTGATGTATCCATTCCTAAGAGCGTCTTTACTACATCGGTCACCGTCATATCAAACGTACCGTTCGTTATGCTGATATAAGAAGCCAGGAGAATGATCGCTGCCGTAACAAGGACCACAGTTCCCCTTTTTCTTCGATTTGTATTATACATTGGCCTTTCCCCCTCTGGTTTTGATCAGATACAGGAAGAAAGGAACCCCGAACAGTGCCGTGATCACACCGATAGGTGTTTCAAAAGGCGCGTTGACAAATCGGCTCAGCACATCACACCAAGCAAGAAAAAGCCCGCCAAGAATACCTGAGCAAGGAATAACCCATTTGTAATCCACACCTACAAAAAAACGAGTAATGTGCGGAATCAGAAGCCCGACAAATGCAATTTTTCCGGCAAGTGCCACTGAAATTCCCGTTAAAATAACGACACTAAGGATGGACAATGCTTTTACCCATTTGGTACGTTGTCCAAGTCCAGTCGCCATCTCATCTCCAAGGGACAAGATCGTTATCGATTTGGATAAGCTCATGGCAAGAGCCAGTCCAACGATAGCAAAAGGAATGATCAGTTTTATAAGCTCAGGATCCATTTGGTGCAGTCTTGCGTTATACCAGAAACTTATATTTTGAGATACCTGAAAATAGGTTGCTGCTGCTTCGGATAATCCGCTCAGAAACGTACCGATGATCGTCCCCAGAATAGCGAGACGGACCGGAGTCATTCCTCTCGGTAATAACCAGGCAAGTGAAAAAACAATCCCTGCGCCAATCGCTGATCCGAGTAATGAAAAAGCAATGTAACCTAGAGACGATGTACCCGGCAGCAGGATCATACAAAAAGTAATGACAAAAACAGAGCCGTCGGAGACACCCATAATCGAGGGAGAAGCCAAATAGTTGCGAGTCATTCCCTGCATAAGTGCACCCGAGATCGCAAGAAATGCCCCAATAAGCAGAGCCCCCACGACTCTTGGGAGCCGTGAGGTCATAATGATCTGATGATCGATACTGTCTGTATCAAAGTGGAATATAGCATTCCACACTTCGGCAGGTTCGATATTTTTTGCTCCATAATGAATGGAGAATAGAATGGTTAGAGCCACAAGAATAGGAGCTGTCACCAGAATAAGGGCCGGATTTATTTTTCCTTTAGGTATCATAAGTTTCTATGGTCGCCGCGGTCTACTTCGTCAGTTGCTCTACAGCAGCTGTTAGGAAATTCGTTCTGCTCCAAGCCGGTCCACCCTCGGAGAGAGGATCAATGACATTAATAAATACATGGTCATCTTTAAAAGCTGTGGTCTTTTGGATAATTGGATTGTTCTGCAGATCCTCTAATGCCGCTGGATTGTCTTTATTCGACTGCTCTTCAAACTGAATAAATACATAGTCTGGATTCATCTCTGCAAACTGCTCAACCGATATCATCTCCTGCGCTTCTGCTGCCGTAACTTCAGCTGGCGGCGTAAGTCCCAGATCTTCATATAAAATTGGATTTACAAATACATTCGCCGGATAGATATACATCTCTCCCCCGCGGATACGAATCGCGACAACTTCTTTATCGTTCAAAGTATCACCCAGCTCAGTTTTAGATGCCTCTACTTGAGCCTCGTATTCTTCGATGATTTGTTTCGCCTCATCTTGCTTTCCAGTGAGCTCTGCCATCAAACTCAAGTTATCCTTCCAGTCTGAAGCGATATGTGAAACTTGAATAAGCGGGGCAATTTTCTTTAGTTGTTCTACTACTTCCGGTTTGAACTTCGTTGTACCCAGAATCACATCTGGCTGCAGAGAAAGGATCGTCTCAAAGTTAGGTTCTGTCTTTTCTCCAATGGACTGCGCTTGATCTGTGATTGATACGAAACGTTCCGGAAATTCACCACCTATAGTAATGGCGCCTGCTGGATGCACATCAAGTACGAGCGCATCTTCCATCGCTTCCATTGCACCTGTGATGACAATTTTTTCTGCATTAACCGGAATAATATATTCTTGACCCAAGTATGTAATGCTGCGAGTATCGCTAGCTGTCTCATTTGTTTCCGATGTTGGTTCGGAACTAGCCGGTGTCTGCTCGCCTGTTCCCGCAGCCTCTTTATCTCCGCCACTGTTTCCGCACGCTGCAAGCATCACAAGCAGAAGGACTAGCATTCCGATGAAAGCTGTTTTTTTCATTTCTAATGGACCCCTCTCCGTATCTCATTCAATAATTGATAATGATTATCATTATTGAATGATACTGGAGAAGAGAGCGGTTATCCATGGACATTTTCCTGATAGACCTGTAATAATTACCGATCACCTCTGCATCTGGTTGCTGAATTAATGAGAACCCGCTCGATAGGCAGAAGGGGAAGTCCCCATCATCTTCTTAAACTTCCGGCTAAAATAGAACTCATCCGGATATCCGACGAGATGTGCGATCTCTCTCAGCTTCAGTTCAGGGTCCATCATGAGTCGTTTGGCTTGCTCCATGCGGACGGTGGCTATGTATTCTGTTACACTGACTCCATAATGTTTTTTGAACAGCTCGCTGTAGTATTTCAAACTTAGTCCTGCCATCCGGCAAAGTTTATCCAGCGTTAAGCTTTCAGTATAGTGCCGGTCAATGTAATCTTTGGTCAACTGTAATGCAGAATCCGTATCTACCCGAGCCTGATCGCTGCTTTTCGCTATCCAGTAAAGGGCCTCCTGGAAAAGAAGCTGACTGCGATATCTCCCAAGCCCTTCCCCGCTATGCCAGTGACCATAAATAGAGTTACATATATCGGTAAACCAGCTGATCTCGTGATGCGATAGATCCATTAAGTGCCCCACAAGCGGCATATCAGATACAAGAAGATGCTGCTTCCGGTCATCTTGTTGATACACATCATAGCCAATTACGGTAAGGTTCACTTCGTCACTACCCTTACAGTCCATCACCAGCTTCTCCTCATTCATACACGAATAGATACATGTACCGTCAACGGGAAGAGAGCAATCCCTCCACGTTAAGCACCCCTGTCCCTCAGCAACCATCAGCAGATGAGAAGAATGATCATTCATATCAGAAGGATTCCACTTTTTAGTTGCGTTCACCTTAAGAACTTCTTTCAGCTTTACAACAGAGGAATCTAAGAGTTGCTTGCCTTGTTCGCTACCTAACTTTGAGGTCGTTATCTCAAGCATGAAAAATAATCACCGCCTTATTAATGATAATGATTATCAATATCATAAACAGAGTTTATCATACTTTTCTGTTTAACAGTGATTTA
This sequence comes from Paenibacillus sp. GYB006, assembly GCF_036577645.1. Taxonomy (NCBI): domain Bacteria; kingdom Bacillati; phylum Bacillota; class Bacilli; order Caryophanales; family Paenibacillaceae; genus Paenibacillus; species Paenibacillus sp. GYB006. The sequence continues at coordinate 377,441 of NZ_JARBDA010000003.1, forward strand.
ATTCTCACTTTTTTTGTAAAATTAAAAAGCCCGGCCTTACAGCGAGTGGTTCACTGTATTTTCCGGGCTTCATTTTATGAGTTTTCTCATCTATCTCTTGATATGTTAGTCCGTTTCCTCTTGTGCCCACCCATTAAATCGCAAAGCTCTATTAATGAGTACAGGTACAATGGACAGATGATTCTCAGCCTCAAAGGCTTGATAAGCTACATGCACTCCAAACTCTTCAAGCTTGCTTAATCTCTCCGCCTGCTCCTCTGCGTTTCTGACCATCGGTACTTTCAGATTTCCTTCCCGTTCCCCTACCGCAATCAGCACTCGGGTATTCAGTTTATGTCTACCCTTGTTAACCTCCTCCAGCCATTTCTGTTCCTGCTGACGTAAATACATCTCATTCCAGTGAATGGACGGACTGCCTGCAATGTAAGTGTGAAAAGAATGAGGTCTAGCAAAGAGCATATGCAGTACAAAAAGTCCGCCGAGCGAGTGTCCCACAATCATCTGTCTGCTCGAATCAACCGGGTACCGGCTTTCTACCAACGGCTTTAGTTGATCTTCTACAAATGACATAAAATCCAGTGCTCCACCCTGCTCGGGAAGCGTCCTTCCAAACGGAAGTTCCGGTAAATCCTTTTCCGGTGCAGGCATCGTAAAATCATAGTGGCGTTTGGCCGGAAAAGGAGCTTCTACGTTGTATCCAATGCCAACCACAATAGCAGGCACTACACCGGTTTTTTCCGGCCTTAAGGACTGAATACGCACCATCTCCGCCGTCATCGTAAAGGTGCTGTTTCCATCAAGTGTATAAATGATGGGAAATCCAGAGGCGGGCACTTTTCCGCTCGGTTGGTAAATCTGTACTCGATACTCCTGTCCATTTATGCTTGAAGTGACAGACCATTCATCGGTTCCCGCTAAGGTCACGTTTTTCATTGAAGTGTTCTCCATTCTATTCTCCCCTTTCACGCTTGCCTTACCTTGTTTTTCGCATTATATTGCACTGATAAGCCAAAGGGACATGGATATTCTCCGGAAAAATATCAGTAAGACCTAAGAAAGGACCCCACTAATCTTAGTGGAGTCCTTTTCATAAACTATATCTGCCGCCTAATTAAAAACTAGTTACGCTGAACGGAATAACCTTCCTCTTCCACAGTTACACTAGCTCCGAGTGCATCAGCAATGGAACGAAGCGGTACATAAATCGTCCCTTGAGCTGTGTAAGGTGCTTGCGGCAATGTAACTGCCTTCCCATTGATTGTGGCTTTTTTCGAGCCTAGTGTATAGGTCGATTGCTCAAGTGTAAGATCATTAATTACGGTGAGTTGTTTAGAGCCTTTTGTCCATTTCACTTCTGCATCGAAATGTTCAGCAAAGTAACGGAGAGGAACAAATGCAGTCCCTTTTACATTTTCTGCTCCGTACACTGGGTCATTTGACTCCAGGTAAAGATAAGAAGTTGTCATGCCGGATTGCAAAAGCAGATCATATACCGGCTTCGTTCCTTCAAAGTTACGAAGCATCTGACCTGTTGTCACCTCTCCAAAGAGTGGATCAAGGTACCCTTTAGAAAGGTCAACTTGATCAGCCGTTACTTTTCCGCCAAAATTCCATGATTCAGCATCGCTTGTAACTCTAACCTCTGAAACGGGGATATCTTTAGAAACAGGGAGTGCAACCGTTAGTTCCATATTGCTCTTCCGTGCATTCAGATCCTTATCGAAGTAATAATTCACAACAAGACTACTCTTATCACTAAAGACGGTTTTCATCTCTGGAGTTTCCGTGAGCATCTTGTCAATCTCTGTATCGATCGTCTTCACATATTCATCAAGAAGACCTTTAATCATGCCATAATAAATTGTTACTGCTTCTTCTTTGGTAGCAGGCAAGATTCCCTCTGCTAATCCTTCTGCTCCTTCTATCTCTTGGTAAGAGGAGAACACTACCTTAACCGCATCATAAATATCTCCAATTAGTTGTTTCAAGCCGTTCTCATCCTGTGCAATACTGCTGAGGAAAGGACGTACCATCTTGAGTACTTCTGCTCCGCTAATCTCAGCATGAAGTTTTGTAAGATTCAGTTTCTCTCCATTTACCGTTGCTTCTTCTTGACCTACCGAGATCTTATTCGGATTAGGAAGATGCTTGACGATAAAACTGGCTACATTCCATATCGCATCTTCCATCTGCTTATTGTATGCCGTCATATCTGGAAGAGACGGATCTAGTGCGTATGAAAGATAGATTGGCTGCTTTGCTCCTTCTATTTGCAGGGCAGCTCCTTTTTCATCCAAACTCAAAAGGAAGGGGATTTCTGCTTTCTGATAATGAACTTTCCCCTTAATGGAAGCAGTATCCTTATCTTCTACTTTTGCACTATCAATATATAGAGAAAATGAATTGATAAGTTCAATGATGGCGAGATCTTCTTCCGATGCATTTGCTGAAGGGGTAACTTTTACCTGTAAAGTCTCTTTTGTCTCACTGGATTGATACATACGATCTTTACTTCCAAGTAGAGCTGAGCTTACATCCAGTCCACCAACAGCCTGACATCCGGTAAGGATAACAAGCAAAAGAGCTAGTGGTGCGGCGAACCATTTTAACTTCTTACGAATTCGAATCATATTCTCCTCCTCGATCTTGGTATTGAAGTTTACATCCAGATCTTATCTTACATAGAAAGGTAATATATGTAAACCCTTGATTATTTTTTCACATTCTATGACATGTTGTTCGACAAATTGGGACAACATTGATGGGCAAACCCAGGCTAGATATATAAATATGACGAATACCTATGAAAATAAATGATTTTTGTAGTTTCTATAAAAAGAGAATACACCAAGGCAAACACCTATTTTCCTGTTCTAGAAAATTAATAATTATTAGTATTCTTTTATCGATCTACGTACAGAAAGAACCCCCGTACATAGACGGGGGTTTAAGCTTATTTATCCGCAAAGATAAGTGTTGTTTTTGAGTTGTTTATATAGCCCACTTTCGTTCCGAGCTGTTCGGATACAAAACGGAGGGGAATACAGGTCACTCCACTCTTCAGCATCAGCGGAGCATCATAGAGTGTAGTCTTGCCATTTACCTTCACTTGTCTGTTACCAACAGTCCAACGGATGGACGTATCATTCTTCTGAATGGTTACCTCTTTCTTCTTTTGATCCCATGTAACATCGGCTCCAAGCTGCTCTGATATAAAACGAAGGGGGACATAAGTACGTCCTTTTTCAAGAAAAGGAGCAACTCGAAGTAAATAAGGCCCATCCCCGATATAGGCTGTTTTCGAACCTTCCTGAAGACGCTGGTATTTCCCCTGCGGAGTAACATCTTCCGGGTTCCCTCCAAGTTCAGTGAACAAACTCCATGTATTCGATCCATAAGTTAGATCAAGATAATTATCTTTTAGATTAAGCCCGTAATAAGGAGGTTCTCCCGATGATCCTTGCCGAGTATAGGTAAACTGTTGATTCTGGATCGGCTTCAGGTCCCAAACCAGATTACTGGATAGATTTAAACTCTGAATATGGTTCAAATGTTGTAAAGGTTCAAGATTAAAAATTAGATTCTTGGAAACATCCAGATTCGTTAGCGATTTTAGATCCTTCAGTGGTTCTAGGCTTGTTATCTGATTATCAGAAGCGTTTAGATCGGTGAGCTGCTGCAGATCTTGAATAGGAGTAAGACTGTTTAGCTGTAAGCCTGACAGATCTAGAATCTCAAGATTCGTAAGATGACTCATATTTTGCAGCTCGTCTATATTGGACAATGGATTATGTGCAAGCTTCAGACTGACAATGGATCTAGGTAACTCATTTATGTAGGTTGCATCTGTTATCTGGTTTTGATTAAGATCGAGAATTTGCAGATTTGGAAGCTTGGTAAGAACGGATATATTTTTAATTTGGTTAGAGGGAGCGAGCAGTTCCTTTAGTGATGTCATGTTTACTAAAGGTTCTATACTTTCAATTTTATTAAAATTGATGTCTAGCGCACGTAAGGATGCCGCTCCTGACAGACCATCTAAACTTGTGATCTGATTTCCTCCAGCATAAAGTGTATGTAACCTTGGAAAGTTACGGGTCACACCGAGTGATGTAATTGCATTATTGCTTACAATAAGTCGTTCCATCTGTGTGTTTTTCTCAAGTGGTTCTATGGAACTGACATAGTTATTCGTAACATCGACTTCCCGCAGGGTTGTTATCTCTTTGAGCGGTGACAAATCTTCGACCTGGTTATATGGAATCCGCAGATGTGTGAGGTGAACTGCATGCTCCAGCCCGGAAAGACTTCGAATTCCCGATGAAGGAAGGTCAATCACCGTTAATTTCTCCAAATCACTTACCGTGAGTTCCTCATCTTGTGCTTTATTCAGGATCATCTTTAGACCATTGTCCAAGTATGGGTCTGTTACTAGACCTTGCCCAGCAGCATATAGATATGTGTCTTGTCCTCCCCAGCCCATCGCAAATAAAAACGTAAGTACAATGGTTATTACCCTCTTCATTCCCCGTATCCTCCCCTTTATAACTGTACTTTCTATTCTTATACGTACTCGAATTCCTATATAGGAGACTAATATCCTTATGTTTAAGCCATAATTTAATAATAAGACGAAAAGTAGAGAACCTATGTTTCAAACATCCCTCTACCCTTTACCCAGATCGAGATGAAAGGAATACATTATGAGAAAAATATTCAATAAATTTCTATATATATGTTTAGTTTCCCTGCTGCTAGCGCTGTTGTTTCTTCCTGTGGTGAGCCCTTTATTTCATGAGTCAGATCAGGCAATTCCTTCTTCTACTGTTGCAGACCCCGAGCAGAAGGATGAAATACCTGCGGTTAAACAATTCCACCTCTATGCAACAGATGGTACTCTTGTATTGCCGGACGGAACTTCCGTTTATGTATGGGGTTATAGTGAGAAAAACGAGAAAGGATCGGCAACTTATCCTGCCCCTACCTTGACTGTTAACGAAGACGACAAAGTAGAAGTAACTCTTACTAATATCGGCACTGCCAAGAAAGGAATAAAGAGGGTAGGCCATACCATTCATTTTCATGGTCTAGATACAGATCAAGCGAATGATGGTGTTCCTCATACCTCAAAAGATCTGCTCGTAGGTGAAAGCTTCACCTATCAATTTCAGGCGAAACATGCGGGGACGTATTTCTATCACTGTCATGTCGATACGGTAGAACACTTGCAGATGGGGATGACAGGTGCCTTCATTGTCCAAGCAAAAGACGGAATAAAAACAGCTTGGACCAGTGGACCTGCTTTTACAAAAGAGTATACCTTTATGCTGAACGAGATTGACCCTGTGTGGCACAAAGCCGTGGAAGAAGGTAAAAAATATGATCGAACCACCTTCCATCCCACCTACTTCACCATCAACGGAAAAGCCTATCCTGATACAGAGAAAGACCCAGCGACCATGATTGACGGAAAACTCGGAGACAAAGTGCTTGTACGTCTCATTAATACGGGGTATCAAGCTCACGCTATGCACCTGCATGGATTTCATTTTGAAGTGATTGCTTCCGATGGAAGACCGCTGGCTTCGCCGCTGATCAAAGACACGGTTAATGTGGGGCCTGGAGAACGATACGATCTGCTCATTACTTTCGATCAAGATGGCTCATATCCTTTCCATAGCCATAACATTATCGACAATACGAACAATGGCATTTACCCTGGCGGGATGCATACGATGGTCCAAGTCACTAAGGATGGGAAAACACCGGCAGGTACACATTATCATCAACATACAGATACCATTCCTGAAGAAATCAGAGAGGGAACTACCGTTGTTATCAGCGATATGCGTTACTCCATTCCAGAACTCAAAGTGAAGCAAGGAACGACCGTCACTTGGATTAACAACGACCCTATGTTTCATACCGTAACTTCTATAGATGATAAATTTGATTCTCGTCATATCGAACCTGGTAAGCAGTACTCCTATACTTTCCAGGAAAAGGGAACCTTTCCCTACTACTGTGCCACGCATCCTAGTATGGAGGCAAGTGTTATTGTAGAATAACAAAAAATCGCCTGCTCAAACGTGTGGGAGCAGGCGATTGTTCTATTTGCTTACTTATTTTACTTACTTATTTTACTTACTTATTTGCCTTCCGTTTCGAATGAATCTGGCTCATCATCACGGATCGCCTTATCTTCTTCATTCTCGTTCGGATCTGTATTTTTCATCAGCTTTACCATCGAAATCCCTCTTTTCAAAGATAGATTTTTAGTAACTTATCTTCTTTATATGTAACCTCATATTCCGTTCTCTTAAACATACGACCCAGCTGCTCTTCTTCTTACATATCGGTAAAATCACATCGTTCTCTTTTAAGGAAGAGGCTTTTTCGGTTACACTTGCCCTAGGAGATCTAACTTGTCAGAAAGCGCGGTGACACTCTTTGTTTACAATTATGCTTATTGAAGATGATGCGACCCTTTTTAGTGAAATCAAGGAACGGCTTGCTCAGTGGTCATATAACGTATATGGAGTACAGGATTTTAATCAGGTATTTCAAGAGTTCACAGCAATAAAACCCGACCTTGTTATCATCGATATCCAGCTTCCGAAATTTGATGGTTTTCACTGGTGCCGGATTATCCGGTCCCATTCGAATGTGCCGATTATTTTTCTCTCCTCCAGGGATCACCCAACCGATATGGTTATGTCCATGCAGCTCGGAGCCGACGATTTTGTACAGAAACCTTTTCACTTTGATGTTCTCATTGCCAAAATACAGGCTACCCTTAGACGGGTTTATAATTATAATACCGAGCGCATTGAACTGCGGACCTGGCGCGGAGCCACCATTGAGTATGTCAAAAATACAATCTCCAATGAACAAGGTTCGATCGACCTCACTAAAAATGAAATGTTCATTCTCAAAATTTTAACCGAGCATAAAAACCAGATTGTCAGCAGAGAAAAACTCATCCAAAACCTATGGGATCATGAACACTTTGTCAGCGATAATACCCTGACGGTGAATGTGAATCGGCTGCGTAAGAAACTCGAAACGATTGGCCTGGATATCTATATTGAGACAAAAGTGGGACAAGGATATATCGCTACGGAAGAGGTCAGCGTATGATCTGGACCTTTCTTAAAGAACGCAGAACTTGGCTTCTTCTTTTATTGTCTATACAGCTGATCATTCTGTTTATTTCCTATATCGATAATACAATTCCATTTATGTCGATGCTGTACATTGTTCTTCTTCTCACCCTCCTGTGCACCTGCTTTGTGGTGCTGCGGTACACGAAAGAGACGAAATTCTATGCAAATATGAAGAATTGGGATCACACCTATGATCTCGCTGAACTACGTAGTGCGGACAGCCCTTTTGAGCAGATTGTTCTGGACGCTGTCACTTTACAGACCGAACGTTACAAACGCGAAACTTCTCATCATTATATGCTCCTTGAACAGGAAAAGGACGAGCTGCTCTCCTGGATCCATGAAGTCAAAACACCGCTGACGGCGATGCAGCTGATGATCGATCGGCTTCCCGATGAGACCCTGCAAAGACAACTGATGTATGAATGGCTGCGAATTCATCACCTGCTCGACCAGCAGCTGCACCAGAAGCGAATTCCTTTTATTCAAAATGATCTATACATTGAAGTTTCTGAGCTCGAGCCCATCATCTACCAAGAAATTCGGACCTTGAAATCCTGGTGTATTCAAAAAGGAATCGGTTTTGATGTTTCTCTGACAGAAACGAGTGTACTGACCGATGCCAAATGGCTTGGCTTTATCCTCAGACAGCTGATTACCAATGCAGTAAAATACAGTGCATCCTCCGATATTCTTATTGAGAGTTCACGCCTAGATGATCATGTTGTACTCACAATCCAAGATGCAGGCAGAGGCATTGACCCAAAAGACCTGCCTCGTATTTATGAGCGGGGATTTACTTCTACTACACATCACGAGGACAGCGCCTCTACGGGAATGGGCTTATATCTTGCAAAACAAGTGGCGGATTCGCTGCACATTCGCATGAACGTTTCTTCTGTACTTGGCGAAGGTACGACTTTTACTTTGACCTTCCCCAGAAAAAATGAATTTGTTCGTATTACGGGCATGTGACAACATCGTCACATGCTTTTGTATATTGTTCGTTAAATCGAAGGAAAGCCGGCTCCGCTTTTATTATGATAGGTACATAACAAAGGAGTGAGTGAATTGATCATACTTGAAGCAAGTAAAATTCATAAAACATACGGAAATAAATTTAACAAACAGGAAGTCCTCAAAGGCATTGACCTTCGAGTAAACAAAGGGGAATTCGTGAGCATCATGGGAGCTTCGGGTTCAGGTAAAACAACCTTGCTGAACGTTCTTTCTTCCATCGATCAGGTAAGCCAAGGAACGATCCAGATAGAGGGGAAAGAATTTACAGGGATGAAGGAAAAACAATTGGCGGAGTTCCGTAAACATCACCTTGGCTTTATTTTTCAGGAGTATAACTTACTCGACACATTAACGGTTCGGGAAAACGTACTGCTGCCGCTGTCCATCAAGAATGTATCCAAAAAAGAAGCGAATGAAAAGTTCCAGAACATTGCTTCCGAGCTTGGGATCTATGAGCTGAAGGATAAATATCCAAGTGAAATCTCAGGCGGACAAAAACAGCGCACCTCTGCGGCAAGGGCCTTTATCCATGATCCGAGCATTATTTTTGCGGATGAACCAACGGGCGCTCTCGATTCCAAGTCCGCTTCGGATCTGCTCAATAAACTGAGCGACATGAATGAGAAACACCAAGCAACGATTATTATGGTAACGCATGATCCGGTAGCGGCCAGTTACTGCAGCCGAGTTGTCTTTATCAAGGACGGTCAGATCTATACTCAGCTTAATAAAGGGGAAGAATCAAGACAATCCTTCTTTAACGACATCATTAAGACCCAAGGCGTGCTGGGCGGTGTTCAAGAGTGAACCTTAACTACTTGATCTTTCGAAACTTAAAGAAAAATATTAAAAATTATTATTTATATGTCTTCGCTCTTATTTTTAGCGTTGCCTTATACTTTTCGTTTGTTACGCTTCAGTACGATCCTGCAATGGATGAAGCAGCCGGGTCAGTAAAAGGGGGCGCTGCTATCGGTGCTGCGTCTGTCCTCCTGGTCGCTATTGTTGCTATATTCTTGCTTTATGCAAATACGATTTTTATTAAACGGCGAAGTAAAGAAATCGGATTGTTTCAGCTTATTGGTCTCACCAAAGGAAAGATCTTTCAAATCCTTAGTGCTGAAAATCTCATTCTTTATTTTGGCTCCATGGTCGTCGGTATTGCGTCTGGATTTGCTGTTTCCCGCTTGGTGCTGATGATTCTGTTCAAAATCCTTCAAGTAGATGAAATCGCAAAACTGCGTTTTTCTACAGAGGCACTTTTCCAAACAATCATTGTATTTGCGGCGATCTATCTGCTTATCATGATCATGAACTACCTGTTTATTAAGCGCCAGAGTATTCTCTCTCTATTCCGGGTTACCTCTTCTACACAGCAGCGTGTACAGAAGATGTCCGTATGGGGAATCTTGGTAGGACTGCTCGGCTTAGCTCTCATTATCATTGGTTATTATGTATCCTCCCAGCTCTTCGGAGGTAAGTTTATCGAGATGAATCAGCTGATGATCGGGATGCTTTTTATTCTGGCTAGTGTCATTATCGGAACCTATTTGTTCTACAAAGGATCCGTAAGCTTTATTTTTAATCTGATTCGTAAACATCGCAAAGGATATTTGTCGATAAGTGAAGTACTGTCTCTGTCGTCCATTATGTTCCGGATGAAGTCGAATGCACTTCTCCTGACGATTATCACAACGGTGTCCGCCCTTGCGATTGGTTTATTATCACTTAGCTATATCTCATATTATTCAGCAGATTCATCAGCTAAGAACAGTGTTCCAAATGACTTCTCATTTTCTACAGTAGAGACGAAGGATCGTTTTCTAGCAGAGCTGACGAACCAGCAAATTGCATATAAAGAAACGTTTAGAGAGCCGGTTATGCTGAAATTTGACATCTCACATATTTTGATTGGCGACAATACAATTTCGAGTAGTTTAAAAGACAGCTTTGTCATTCCTGTCATTTCAAAATCACAGGCGGGCAGCATAGATGTAAAACCGGGGGAAGTCCAATTCGCAGGTTATACCGGCGCAATCAGCTCATTTATGACGCTGAAAGATAAAGGAGAAGTAACCCTTCTTGGACCGACAAAATCACAGACATTGCAGCTCACTGGTATGAACGAAGAATCTCTGCTCAGTTATTATTACAGCGGCGGAATGCCTACTGCCATCGTTGATGACAGTGTATATGAAAAATTTCGCGAAGAGTATGATTCGGAGTACCAGAATGAATATAATTCTGCGTATTATGGCATTGATATCACTGATCGCTCCAAGCTCTCTGCTGCTAATGATATTTTTCATGCACAAGGGTTTGACTCCCAAAGATCCTCTAATCTGGGGTTATCTCAGCTGGATATGAAGCTGTCACAGATCGAAACTATGGGACTGATCATGTTTATCGTCGGGTTCCTGGGACTTACTTTCCTGATCACTTCCGGATGTATCTTATACTTTAAACAGATGGACGAAAGTGAAGAAGAACGACCAAACTATACGATCTTACGGAAACTCGGGTTCACGCAAGGGAATCTGCTTCGCGGCATTCAGTATAAGCAGCTATTTAACTTTGGGATTCCGCTGGTGGTCGGACTGTGTCACAGCTATTTTGCCGTAAAATCAGGCTGGTTCTTCTTCGGAACAGAAATGCTCGCACCCATGATTCTGGTTATGGTGGTTTACACCGTTCTTTATTCCATCTTTGGCATCCTGTCGGTACTGTATTATAAAAAAGTAATTAAAGAGTCATTGTAGTAAGTCTTAGCTATTTAGCCCTTCTGAATCCATACACTTCATAAAAAAGCCGCAAGCCCATAAAGACAGGGCTTGCGGCTTTCTATATTTTAAAACTTAATTTAATACTTTTAATGTGTGATCCTGAGCTTCGGCCTTCTCTTTTCTGCCTACCATCATGTAGTACACGAAAAAAGAAACAACTAGGAGAATCGCCATCGCCATGTACATTCCTCTATATCCAATGAGTGGAGTCAGGAACCCGAGTAAGAACGGACCTACGCCGATTCCGAGGTCTAAGAAGATATAAAATGTAGAGGTAGCAAGCCCCATACGGTGTACTGGAGATTTTTTCACTGCATATGCCTGTGCGCTGGCCTGTGTTGTACCGTATCCAAGGCCTACAAATACCGCAGACAGTAAGAGGATCAGTCCTGAATGAACCTGACTTAACAGGATCATTGCAATAATAAAACAGATAATCGCTGGATACATTACAAAGTTAACGCCATGTTTATCAAACCATTTGCCTGTGAACGGTCTTGTCAGGATAACGACAACGGCGTACACGATGAAGAAGAAACTGACGACTTCTGTTAGATTGATCTGTCCAGCGTACAGCTTTAGGTAAGAAAGAATGCTAGAATAGGCAAGCCCCATAAATAGGATTGTGATTGCAATGGGTATTGCTTTTGGCTCGAAAAAGTTAGAGATTTTAAAGCCTTTCATTTCACTCTTTTGTTCCGCTGTCAGCGTAAGTTTAGGCACATTCAAGAATAAGCCGGCCAGCAGTGAGAATACAGCAAGTACAGCACATAATACAAAGTTTCCAGTGACTGAGCTGTTGTTACTGATCATTACACCGAGGAAGGGTCCGATTGCAGAAGCAACGATAATACTTACCCCGTAATAGCCTGTCCCTTCTCCTCTTCTGCTGTGTGGTATAAGACTAGCAGAGATGGTACCTGTGGCTGTCGAAGCCAAAGCAAACGCTAATCCATGAAAGAAACGAATAACGAGCAAGGTAGTTATGCTGCTGATAAAGAAGTAACACAAGCTCAGGATGGTGAAGAAAATAAGTCCTGTAAATAACATACGTCTACGGCCCACATTCTCCATCAATCTTCCAGCTGCAATACGTCCCAGTAGAGCGCCGATAACAAAAATACTGGATCCTAACGCTGCGATGCCATCACTAACATGAAACTCATCTATAGCATAGGAAGGAATAATAACGACAAGCAAATAAAAACATAAAAACAATAAGAAGTTCACACCAAAAACGATTAGGAAGTCTTTCGTCCATAATCGTTCTTTTGTATCTGCAGTTTCCAACTCCATCACCTTTTTTCAATAATTTTGTTTCGGACTTGATCCATCACCTGAATGACCAGATTCTGTTCCTCAGGCGAAACACCCTCCATAATGCTCTTCTCATACTCATCCAGCAGAAGACGGATTTGCGACGCAACTTCCTTGCCCTTCTCCGATAACTGGATCCTTTTCTCCCGCTTGTCACTGACCGGAATTTGCTCCACATATCCAAGGCGAAGAAGCGTCATTACCGTTCTTGTAATCGTAGGTTTCTCTACATATAAACGTTTGGAAAGCTCCACGAGCGAAAAACTGCACTGATACATATCAAGATAATACATAATAGACCACTGGGCATTGTGAAGCTGGTAGTCCGCAAGAATACGATTCAGCTCACTGACAAAGGGACGATACAGCAAAAAGTATTTATGAAAAAAAGTTCTATGGTCCTCCATTTTCAACCTCCGGAATTTAGTTACTCTAGGTAACTACTTTTATAAGTATAATGAAACTTTTTACATATGTAAAGTTATTTCTGAAAATATTCGCAATAACTTGATCAGTTTTCAGGGTGTTTCATTAAGGTTTCAAGTTGGTAAAGATGCTGCCGTGCTCTTGAGTTAAAACCAAAAAAAGCAACCTCCCTCTGGCTTCATTACCAGTGGTGATTGCTTTTTGTCCCGCCAATGACGGACTAGTTCGTTTTCGCTTTTTTGAAAATCAAATGATCAAGTGACCAGCGTGTCGTTTCTGCAAATACCAGATACAGAGCAATAAGCATGAACGAGAGATCAAGCTCGTATCCATTAAGCAGCCCCATAGAAAGCTTAGTAGTAAGTACTGCGCCCAGCAGAATAATGAACAATATAGCAGACACATAACGTGTAAACAAACCGAGGATCAGCAGAATTCCTCCAATAAGTTCGACAGGCCCTACGATATAAGCCAAAAATCCAGGAATATTAATACTCTCAAACCATCCAGCCACATTACCAAGCCCAGTGTTAAACTTGTCCATCCCATGTGCAAGGAACAAAATACCGAACACTACCCTCATAATAGTTGTCACTATATTCATTTTCATCATGCTTCCCCCTAAATACGTCCCAAATTATTAGTAATACAGAACTTTTATTTATATATAAAATTACAGGGCACTTGTGTTAATGTCAACAAAAATATGGTTAATATATATTTTATATTCATATTTCTAATATTTTAGTCTGCTTAATGATCCCAAAACTGTGCGATCGTCCCCACAAAATGATAAACTATAAAGAATGATAAGGTTGGGATGAAAGGATGAATAACCCTTGGATATTGGCTCTACCATTCGTTCTATACGTAAACGCAAAAACATTACCATTGCTCAAATATGTGAAATGACAGGTTTATCTCAAGGTTTCATGAGTCAGGTGGAGACGAACAAGACCTCTCCCTCTATCGCTACACTTGAACATATTGCTGGCGCACTGGGAGTTCCTTTAGCTTATTTACTGCTCAAGAAAGAAGAACGGATGCAGATCATTCGCAAGGAAGATCGGAAGCAGACCTCAAGTGGCCCTGATGAGCTGAAAGTATCTCATCTTGCCACCACCAAGCATGTCCGAATGATGATTGTTGAAATGCCGCCTGGCTCTTCTACCGGAGAGAAGCCGCACGCTCATGAAGGGGAAGAAGTTCATCTTGTCATGAAGGGGAAAGTCTTAGCTGAACAAGGGGAAGAAGGCGTAGTACTAACCGAAGGTGATTCTTTTAGCTGGAACGCCTGCACCCCGCACAAAGTAAAGAATATCGGTGAGGAAACAGCACTCATCATGATCTCCGTATATACAGACGAGCCCAAAGATTGGACTGTGCTATAGCAGCCATACAAGAGTGAAGCGACTACACAAAAAAAGCCTGCTCTGACATGAGTCAGAGCAGGCTTTGCTATTATCTATTCAGCCCGTGTGCTCAGATGAGCAGCTGGGCTATGCTTTATTTTTCCTAACTGGAGAAAGGAGTCTTTCATCTCTTGTCCTTCTTTCATTTCCTTGCTGCAAAGCACACTGCACTCACGGAAAGCGGCATGCTGACAGCCATAGCATGTACCATGCTGAATGCTGGTCAAAGCTTCATTAATCGCTTCTCCCGTATGATCATAGAAATGAGATTCCCCGATCTTCTCGTATAAACCTGTCCGCTGTAATAAAGATAACGGCTGTGACTGAATACCCGAAATGAGCAGCTTGCCTCCCGCAGAATGCACTTTTTCGACAAGTGTTTCTAACATGAGTTCGGCTGTTGTATCCATAAAAGGAACTTTCCCCATCCGAAGCAAGATCACTTTATTCTCTTCTGCAGCGGATAAAGGAATCGTGTCATCAAACCGATAAGCTGCACCAAAAAATAATGGTCCTTCTATCGTGTAAATCCCAATTTGCGGGCAATCATGATGTTCGCTCACCATATGAGGTTTCACTTTGACTGTCTCTGGATCAGGCAGCACTTTAGATACGTTATGCGTGTCGCCCATTTGCTTCACAAACAAAATGGCGGCGAGCACAAGACCTACCTCAACCGCAAGCGTCAAATCAGTAAACACGGTAAGTAAAAAGGTAATAACGAGCACGAGCGAATCTCCCGTTTTTGTCTTGAACAAACGAGCAAACTCTTTTCGTTCACTCATATTCCACGCAACCACCATCAAAACAGGTGCCATCGCTGCTAGAGGTATATTCGAAGCGTAGGGTGCAAACAGTAAAAGGATTAAGAATACAACAATACCGTGAATGATCCCTGACATCGGGGATACCGCACCGCTTTTAATATTGGTAGCTGTTCTTGCTATCGCTCCTGTCGCGGCAATTCCGCCAAACATCGGGGCAGCAATATTCGCAATCCCTTGGCCAATGAGCTCCCTATTACTGTCATGCTTATCTCCCGTCATTCCATCTGCGACGACCGCAGAGAGCAAGGACTCAATTGCTCCGAGCATCGCAATCACAAAAGCAGGCTGTATGAGCTGTGTTATTCGTTCCCAAGTAATATGAGGGAACTGAAACTTAGGAAGTTCACTCGGAATAGCCCCATACGCAGAACCAATTGTAGCTACTTCTCCCTTAAAGAACAGGGTGGATACCACGGTTGCGAGCACCAGACCCACTAGGGAACCAGGCACTTTGGGAGCATATTTTTTCAGCACTAAAATAGCCACCAAAGAAACGACAGCTGTGATGATACTATATATATTTATTGTAGAGATGTGAGCGCCGATCTCTTTCATATTATCGATAAAAGCTTCATGACGTTCCATCCCGGTAAGACCTAGGAAATTTCCAATCTGACCTGTAAAAATAATAACAGCGATCCCTGCTGTGAACCCGATGGTAACCGGTCTTGGAATAAACTTAATGAGTACTCCAAGCTTAAAAACCCCCATCAGTACCAGCAAGACACCCGCCATCATCCCTGCAATGAGCAGGTTTTCATACCCATACTGCATCCCAATCGCAAAAAGAATCGGGATAAAGGCGCCCGTAGGACCGCCAATTTGAAATTTCGACCCTCCAAACAAGGAGATCAGAATCCCGGCAATAATCGTCGTATAAATTCCATATTCCGGTTTCACACCGGATGCAATAGCAAAAGCCATCCCTAGAGGAATGGCAATAATTCCAACGATTGTACCTGACACGATATCCTTACGCAAAGAAGCCATATTATAGCCTTTGAATCGGCCCCATCCTGTCATATACGATAACCTTCTTTTCTTTAAATATTTGATTATTTGAATATATGAAGTATAATACGACGCCCTGCTGAAAAAATCAACGTCAAAAATCACAACACGTTCACTTACACGTCTTGTTAATTTTTACGCATATCTTCGAGCATGGAAATCGCACTGACTAGTTGTTTATCAAAGATTTGTTTAGCAATAGACAGTAGTTCCTTAATAAGAGGATCCCGAAGGGAGTAAATAACGGAAGTTCCTTCTTTCACACTAGATACCACATTTTTGGAACGGAGTACGGCAAGCTGCTGAGAAACTGCAGAGCCCTCAGATCCAAGAATGGTTTGGATTTCGTTGACTGTCTTTTCTCCTTCGCTGAGTACCTCAAGTATTCGGATACGCATAGGGTGAGCCAGCGCCTTGAAAAATTCAGCTTTAAATTGTTGGACTTCATTATTCATAGGTAGTAAACTCCTTGGATTGTTCCTGAAAATATATTGTTATCATAGCACAGGACCTGCTGTGCTGAAACCTCTAGTCAAAAGTTGACTATTCAATAGGCTTATCTGCTGGGTAATGGATAGAAGCTGCTGAATTTCAAATAAACTTAAAATAGAGGAGACCATGGATTATGAAGCAAGCCATGATTATTATCAATCCTTCCTCGGGGAAAGAAAAGGCGCTCGTGTATGTCCGCCAAGTGGAAGATATCTTGCGCAACAAGGGATATGAAGTCAGTGTAAGTGAGACTGCCAAGCCGCTCGATGCAACAAAATTCTGTCTACAAGCCTGCGAGGAATATTATGATCTTGTAGTCTCTATCGGTGGTGATGGTACCCTTCATGAAACGATTAACGGACTCATAGATCAAGAACACCGACCTACACTGGGTGTTGTGCCTCTTGGTACAATAAATGATTTTGCCCGTGCGCTGAACATTCCCCTTGATCCGGAAAAGGCCATCCATACCCTGACTTCATCCATCGTCAAAACCGTCGATATTGGCAAAATGAATGACCGCTTGTTCGCCAATGTCGTTGCGGTAGGTTCTTTAGCGGAATCATTATCTTCCGTATCTTCTGAAGAAAAGACGAAGCTTGGTGCTTTTGCCTACTTAAAAGAAGGATTCAAAGAATTAATAAAAACTTCATCACACCCTCTTACCATTATGCATGATGGAGAGTCCTGGATCGGTGAGTCGCTTTTATTTGTAGTGGCGCTTACAAACTCCGTAGGCGGCTTTGAAAAAATGGTCCCAGAGGCATCCGTTGATGACGGTCTGCTCCACTGTTTTATTATAAAAGATATTAACGTATTTAATACGATTACAGTAGGTACCTCTTTGTTATTTGGAAGCCTGAAAGAACATAAGGATGTCGTCTATTTTACCGCCAAACAGGTTCAAGTAACTTCATCAGAGCAGATCCACACCAACGTCGATGGCGAGGATGGACCTCCTCTTCCGCTCGAACTCCGCATCCTGCCTTCTCATATTGAGGTCATTGTGCCGGAAGAGTAATTAATTATTCTATTATGAAGCCTTGCTGTAAGGGTGGACACAGTTCCGCCCTTTTTCCTTAGCCATATAGAGAGCCTCATCGGCTTGTCTCATCAGTGTAATTAAAGGAAGGGATTCACCCTGCTGCATATGGACATGCGTTACTCCAAAACTCGATGTAACCCGGACCTCCTTGCCATTCACAAGCATACACTTGTCAGCAACATGAGCTCTTATGGAATCAGCCACTTTAAAAGCTTCGGTCAGCGAAGTCTCCGGCAGACATAATATGAATTCATCGCCTCCATACCTGCCTGCAATATGTACCGGCTGTATATTTGTTTTGACTGCTTCTGCCACATGGGTGAGAACAATATCACCTGCTTCGTGTCCGATCTTATCATTCACTTGTTTAAAATAATCGACGTCAAACATAATCATGGAGAAAGATCCTCCTGATTGACTGAGCTTGTTCAAATAGTTCTCAGATTCACGCATCAGAGCCCTTTTATTGAGCATTCCTGTCAAACTGTCGGTATCGGCAAGTTCTTTTAACTTTTCCTCCATGACAACTCGCTCTGTAATATTCGCAAAGGAAATGATCGTTCCGATTCTCTCCTTATGTTTATTTCGAATAGGTGCAAAATGAATATGATAATAACGAGTTACTCCACTATGTAAAAACTGCTGATCCTGCTCTCTTCCAGCCTCAATAATCGGAATCAGTTCAGGATAGCCGCTAAACACTTTACTAATCTGCATTCCGATCGCTTTTTTATGAAGTGTAGGTACGATATCTAGCATAGCCTGGTTATAATCAACGACCATTTCTTTCTCGTTAAGCACTACAATGCCATCTTCCATATTCGTAAACACGGTATCCCTCGCAATGGGAATGACATCAAACATTTTAAATCTCAGCAGTGCAACACCATGAAATATATAAGAAATACTTGTAAAAACCGGCCCTAGGTCAATCCCATACGGACTCAGCTCCATCAAATAAAGAAATCCGCCAATTAATGGAACGATCAGCCCCGTGACCATCACGAGAATTTGAAACCGAAACTTGGGCCTGTGCGCGCTGCGAAGTCCTCGAAATAAAACAGTAATTCCCGCAATCATACAGCCGTATAAGAAAGCCGTATGCACGCCAAACCATAACCCGTATTCTAAATCCGCCATAGGAAAAGGACTATCGCTACGCAGTTTCATTGATGTGTAATACAGATGATGAAAGTCGTTTGTCGCTTGCAGTAACAGGGTCATGGCAGGAATGAGAAATAGACTATAGAAAATAGACCGTTTTAGTTGAAGTCCTACGTATTCTATGCACATGAGTAACGTAAATACTGGGATCAGCGCCAGTGGGATATACTCGATTTTAATCCAGAACATAATCCTCTCTATGGATGTGCTCACCAGTTCAAAAATATAAGCAAAAGAATAAAGGGAGGCTAATAGAGATAAAACAATGTAATAACGGCCTCCCGGAGAATTCTTAAATGTTAGCGTACCGTAAATGCATAAAAAGACACTGAGTGTCCCTCCAAATAGAATGATAATAATAGGAGCCAGCAACTCTTCTGTCATACTCATATTCTCATCTTCACCAGCCCCGATTTTAAATCTAATGTCTTATTATATAGCAGAAACTTCCATAAAAACAGCAGTAAATTACAAAAATCGACAAATTCAAAAAACCTCGAAGTTCTCCCTTACAGAGAAATCGAGGTTTATCCATACTATATAAGCCTTAGATGCCGCCAGCGGCTTCCCATTTTGCAATTTCTTCTCGGACAATAGGGGCAACTTTGGTACCAAGCAGTTCAATCGCCCGCATTACGTCCGCGTGCGGCATCGTACCCAGAGGAACATGCAGCATAAACCGGGTGATGCCCACATTTTTGCGCAAATGAATGATCTTCTCCGCCACCGTCTGCGGGTCCCCTACATATAGTGCACCTTCGAGACTACGAGCCGCATCATAACTTGAACGAGTATAAGAAGGCCATCCACGTTCCTTGCCAATGACGTTCATGCTCTGCTGTGTCGGCAGGAAGAAGGTATCTACTGCGGACTCTAAATCATCGCCTACAAAACCATGAGAATGAGAGGCAACCGGAAGCTTGGAAGCATCATGACCGGCATGGGCAGCAGCCTTTTTATATAACTGAACCAACGGCGCAAACTGAGTCGGTCTGCCCCCGATGATCGCTAGTACAAGCGGTAAACCAAGTAGTCCCGCACGAATGACGGACTCCTGATTCCCGCCGCTCCCAATCCATACCGGCAGCAGATCTTGGACCGGATGAGGATATACGCCTAGATTGTGAATCGCCGGACGATGCGTACCGCTCCAGGTTACTTTTTCGGATTCACGTAACTTTAGTAACAGATCCAGTTTCTCATCAAACAACGTATCATAATCATTCAGATCATATCCAAACAAGGGAAAGGATTCAATAAAAGAACCCCGTCCTGCCATAATCTTAGCCCGGCCATTTGAAATACCATCTAGTGTAGCAAAATCCTGAAATACTCGTACCGGATCAGCCGAAGATAATACCGTTACCGCACTTGTTAAGCGAATACGACTCGTATGAGCTGCGGCTGCAGCCAGTACCATAGCGGGACTCGAAGCCGCATAATCTTTCCGATGATGCTCCCCTACTCCATATACATCAAGGCCCACCTGATCTGCAAGCACGATCTCCTCGACTACTTCACGCAAACGCTGTGCGTGGCTCATGACTTCACCTGTGTGCACATCCGGAGAAGTTTCTGCAAACGTACTAATGCCGATCTCCATCCTAACCCCTCCAAATATATGTATTTAAAAACGTAAGTAAATAACTTTATTATAATAACTATATATTGAAGGTTTACCTTTGTTTTGGCAAGAAGTTTCTTTTCCTTGGTCATCTCTTGTCTCTGAATCATAAAAAAGCCATTCCTGTACGGGAATGACTTTTTTCTCATATTGCTCTTATCTACTTTTGGCTTTTTTCTATACCTTTTTAACAAACTCCGACTTTAATTTCATCGCTCCAAATCCATCAATCTTACAATCGATATCGTGATCTCCGTCAATCAGGCGGATATTTTTCACTTTCGTACCGATCTTGATAACAGATGAGCTTCCTTTTACTTTCAAATCCTTAATTACAGTTACCGTATCACCATCGTTTAGCACGTTACCATTCGAATCTTTAATTACTCTTGTATCTTCATTGCTTTCCATATCAGCGGGGTTCCACTCATGAAAACACTCCGGACATACTAGCGAAGTCCCATCTTCATACGTATATTCAGAATTACATTTCGGACAGTTAGGCAAATCAGACATCTTCATTCCTCAATTCATTAGATATTTGTTTGTCGTAGCCAGACCTTTCGGCCCTTGGTCCGTTATATAATATCATAACTTTCAGATATTAAGAAATATGAAAATAGATTAGGTCTTGTAAACGGTAACAATTGTATGTCAAAATCAGTGTAGAGCATAGATTGTCTACATAAAAAGGAGGAACACTAATGAGAACGATGAAACTTGGAAGCAGTTCACTTGAAGTACCCGTTATAGCGGTAGGCTGTATGCGTATAAACTCTCTGGATAAAGCAGGTGCTGAACATTTTGTTCAAACGGCTCTTGAAGAGGGAGCAAACTTCTTTGATCACGCGGATATTTACGGCGGTGGAGAATGTGAAGAAATTTTTGCAGACGCCATTCAAATGAACGATGACATCCGAGAAAAGATCATCCTCCAATCCAAATGCGGCATTCGAAATGGCATGTTTGATTTTTCCAAAGAGCATATTTTGGATTCAGTTGACCGTATTTTGGCTCGTCTCAAAACCGATTATTTAGATACCTTGCTGCTTCATCGCCCAGATGCTCTGGTTGAACCAGAAGAGGTGGCTGAAGCGTTTGATCTTCTAGAGAGTTCAGGTAAAGTTCGTCACTTTGGGGTGTCCAACCAGAACCCGATGCAAATTGAACTGCTGAAGAAATATGTGAAACAGCCTTTAATTGCAAATCAGCTGCAGCTTAGTATCACGAACACAACCATGATTTCAAGCGGCATTAATGTAAATATGGAAAATGAAGCTGCGGTCAATCGAGACGGAAGTATCCTTGATTATTGCAGATTACATGATATTACCATTCAGCCATGGTCTCCATTTCAATATGGATTCTTCGAAGGGGTGTTCCTCGGAAGCGATAAATTCCCTGAACTAAATCAAGCCATTGACCAGATGGCTGAGAGATATTCGGTAAGCAACACGACGATTGCAATCGCCTGGTTACTTCGCCATCCTGCACAAATGCAGCCTGTCATTGGAACCATGAATCTGGAGCGTCTAAAAGACTGCTGTAAAGCAGCTGATATTCGTATGACTCGTGAGGAATGGTATGAAATTTACCGCGCAGCCGGGAACGTACTTCCATAAAGCATTGTAGTTAATAAACTATTATTAATCAGCCAGCCTCTGTTTTTCGGAACAGAGGCTATATTTTTAGTAACCAGCCTACGGCTCTTTTAAAGTCGTTACCTCTGAGAAGTTCGAACAGGGGGAATAAGACAACAGCAAGTCCGATCTACATCAGCGGGCTGAAAGACAACCGGTTGTAACTGTCCCGCGTACCGAATTGTAGTGTTTTCCGTGTCAAAGTGGCGCACTGCATCATATACGAATTTGCTGTTTAATGAAACTTGAAAATCCATGCCGATCTTCATCGAGGTGGAGAGTTCGTCATTCATATCCCCTACTTCGGAGTGATTAGAATGAAGCTTTATTTTGTTACCGATTATGGAAAAATGAATGATATTTTCGCTTGCGAGTACAGAGGCACGTTCTATCGATTGCAGAAGGCTTTGGGTATGGAGAGTCACCTCCGACCCGGTCGATTTGGGAATGAGATGTTCGGTGTGAGGATAATCTCCTTGAAGAAGAGCGGATTGGAGCTTTAACTGGCCAGATATGAATCTAATGTTATTTGTGTTGATTTGAATTTCTGTTGTACCTTCCATCGTTTTCATTACTTTAAGCAGTTCTTTGATACTTTTTCTAGGAACAACCACTCGCTGGCCTATATCATGCTTGGCCTCTAGTACTTCTATAGTCATTGTTGCTAGTTTTATACTATCTGTTGCCGTCAAAGTCAGCTTCTTGTCCTTGTACTCAAAGAGCACACCTGTTAAGAGTGGCCGTGACAATGTATCTACTGTTGCTGACAAGGTTTGTTTTATCGCTAATAGAAGAGCTTTGTTAGATACAAAGAACCTAGTTTTATCGTCACCTGCACTACGCCGTAGTAAAGGAATACAATCTGCCGATTCTGTCCCCCTTATACGAAAATGGGCTTTATTTGAAGAGATGATAAGAGTCGATTTATCTCTCGCCTTTAACGTAACGAGCCCTGTGCCTAGCTTCCGTATGACTTCGTATAAGTACATCGCTGGAACCATTATGCTTCCTGTCTGCTCTATGGAACAGATGCGATCCTCACGGTCTCCAGTAATAACCGTATGTTCAAGGATGAAAGTGGAGTTGCTTGCTGTAAATGTAAGTCGATCCTTATTAGCCTGAATATGTACACCTGGGATTCCCAGCATCGTATCTTGAGATACCGCTCTCATGACAAGCCGAAGTGCTTGGTACAATTCCTCCCGTTCTACTACCAGAAGCACATTCATCACCTCAGCCTCTCTAAACTATGTTATTTAGATAAAAAATACTGCTCCATCATGGTGCGTATCGCTTCTGATTTAGATAATTCTAATTCTGCACAATGTTTTTCGAACTGTTCCCACATTTCCTCCGTTAAGGTCAGCGATACCTTTTTCGTTACACCTATACTTTTTCGTCCTGCACCTTCACGAAGCCCGCCTTTGGTAAAAAGAAATCCCAACTGACCTTCTTTATTTGAAACGCCTACTTTAATATTGTCATCGGTCAAATCTATTCCTCCTAAAAATTGAATTAAGTAACTTAAATCATATGTATAATTTAATCATATCACTACTCTAATTTATTTACAATATTTTCAAGATGATAAAGACATAAATAAAAGAGACCTCTTCTAAGAGATCCCTTTCGCTGCTGTATTTTCAGATCATTTCTTCGCTCTCACACTTCATACTCAGGTTCATACTCACTGAGCTTTCCTTCGTAGATCAGTTTCATTCGATCACTTTGCCGGAAATCATCGGGGGTGACGAGTGCGGGCAGCTTATCCCATATTTTTATCCCGGATCGCTGCAGGATCTCTGCCACAAACTGTGAACAAAAGTAAGAGTTACTGAATTCCACGGGCTCTTTGAGCGCAATGCCGATCACTCCAAGAATGTTATATAAATACTTCTCGCGTTTCTGGATAAATACTTGCAGGACCCGCTTCATCTTCTCCACTTCACGTTCCGTCACCTTTAGCTCATAGATAACACATGTCGTATTCGGATATTTACTGAATGTGCCTGTCTTCAGATTCTCTTTTACAAAGCCGCCATTCAAGGGATTATTCGGGTTCTTCCTCCCAAAACTATACATCTCCGAAAGCTCTCGGTTAAAAGAGATGGAGGCATGATTGTAAGGTGCTCTTGTGTACGTTTGAATGATCTGCGTAAACAATGTTCCTGTATTGGTAAGTAAGATAAAGATAGATGGATTCGATGCCATTACGAAATTTCCCCTTATCAAATGTGAAGGTTTCCCTCATAATAACATATGATTCTTTTAATGGAATTTTACTTCAAGTTAAGTTGGTGATGTTCGTGAACCGTTCGTTTCTTACCATTGTCCTTATCTTTGCAGCCTTACTGGCCATACAACTCGTCTATTATTTGGTCGACAAATATGAGAAAAGCAAAGATTATACCGCTATTGGCACACGTCTTAAAACGTGGTGGGGTATGTTTTTTATCTTCTGTTTAGCTACCCTTTTTAACCCGGTGGTGTCTCTCCTATCTCTGATGGCCCTCTGCTTCTTCACACTAAAAGAATACTTTTCCATGATCCGCACAAGAAAAGCAGACCGCCGGCTGTTTCTATGGGCTTACTTGTCCATCCCGGTACAGTTCTACTGGATCTATATCGGGTGGTACGGCATGTTCATTGTCTTTATACCGATCTATGTGTTCTTGTTCATTCCGCTGCCACGCCTCATTAACAAAGGAACCGTTGGTTTCTTACGCAGTGTTAGTTCGACCCAGTGGGGACTCATGTTAATGGTGTTCGGACTGAGCCACCTCGCTTACTTCCAGTTTGCTACTCCCGAATATGGAGCAGGACTGGTGTTATTTCTTGTTGTACTCACCCAGCTGAATGATGTCGTCCACTATTTAGCATCGATTTATTTTGGTAAACGGAAAGTGGTTCCTACCGCGAACCCTTATTTAACCTGGGAAGGGTTTGCCTTCGCGTTTGTCGTAACTACTCTGGTATCATACTTCATCCATCCTTACCTCACACCGCTCGGTGTCACGTTTGGTGTGATTTCAGGTATGCTAATCAGCCTCAGCGGGTTCTTCGGCAGTTTGACCGTTTCCGTGCTCAAAAGAGATTTGCTCATCGGAGATGATAACAAGTTTCAAGCGCTCAAGAAGAGCTACCTTAGCCGGGTCGATAGTTTAACCTATACCTCACCGGTCTTATTTCATTTCATTCGATATTTCTTTGACTTTATGTAAGTCTATTTTCACTTTCCGAAATGATATTGTAGGCTCCATCTATGGTTTAGTAACTAGTGAACAAAGCAACAACCAGAATGAGTAACCAGATAAAAAAGGTCGAGCCACATATGATGATTTCAAAAAAATGAAGTCGCATTACTTTATAATCACTCTGTTTGGCTTGGCGAATCCCTAAGAAGTCACCATGCTGAAAAATATAAATAAAACCACAAGCAAAAACGAAACCACCCGTTATAAATATCCCTGAAGGTAAACTCATCACATAGTAGGGATTCCCGCTTGTCTCTAAGCCCAAGGTAAATCCAAATTGCTTAGATAATAAAAAGGTGAACACAATCAGAGTGAACAGAATCAGCGGTATACTAAAGGGATGTGTTCGGTAATCAATTCGTTTCAGTAGATCTTGAACTCTACGACTTTTCGGTTCAAGATCTGCCGTTACTTGATCTTCCGTTTCCTCTTGCACAATCTCCAAAAACCAATAACCGGTCATCCCTATGAAAATAACAGGATTCAGCAGGCGTATTGCCAACCCAAAATCATAAATAGCAAGGAGGATAAAGAAGACAAGCAAAATCAAAAATGCTCTATTTGCTAATTTCTCACCATCTGCCCATACTTTTTGGAGAAAAACTCGGTGATTCTTACCTCCTTCTGCTTTGCTGTTTATTCCATTCGGAGTCACCTGCCGCTGTCCAAACAGAATGATCAGATGAGCAGCCAAAGTTAAGCTAAGTCCGAGAATAAGGTAGATGAACGCTTCTGCCGGATACGTAACATACGTATCGTAATGCTCCACAATCCAGAGACCATCCACAACGATACAGGTGAGTCCAATGAACAAGATATAAGGAGCCGCCCTTCTAATCATGATTCTTCACCCCCTTTTGCTTCATCATAATAAATTCGTATATGACAGCATATTAGATGATATGAGACATCAAAGTTACAATTCATATCTTATATTGTATTATAAGGAAATTCTAGCATAGACAAGCTTATTCTCAAGCCCGCTTGCTATAACGTGATAGAATCAAACACATAGAATAGAAATCAAGAGAGGACGAGCACGGTGGAGGAAATAAAAGATTGGAAAAACGGTGCAGTCGGTCGCCCCTTTATTGCCTCGTTTAGCGGCGGCAAAGACAGCGTTCTAGCTCTGTATAAAGGCATGAAAACAGGCAGAGCTATTGGGCTCATTGTCATGTTAGAAGAGGAGGGAAAACGATCCCGATCTCACGGCATGCCTCCCACGCTTATTCAAGCTCAAGCTGAATCGATTGGACTACCGGTATTTACGGCTGCTGCAAGCTGGGAAGGGTACGAATCTGCATTTATGGGACTCCTTACACAAGCTAAGAATCAAGGAGCAGAAGTGCTGGTCACAGGAGATTTAGATGTGCCTGCTCATGGTTGTTGGCATGAGAAAGTGACGCAAAATGCGGGTTTAGGGCTTGGGATGCCGTTATGGGAGATGGACCACAAGGAGGCGGTGAAAGAATTCATCGACCTTGGCTTTACTACCATTGTAGTTACGGTCAATTTATCTTTAGGCATGCGAGAAGAGGATTTAGGAAGAACCTTAACTCATGACTATATAAAAGAACTGGAGGCCCGCGGTATTGACCCATGCGGGGAAGGTGGAGAGTTTCACACCACGGTAATTGACGGCCCTATATTCAAGCATCCTATTCCTGTGCGAAAATGTGCGATTCGTAAAGAAGGCGTATATGCCTTTTTACCATTAGAGCTCAATAAAGCTGTAGAGTTCAATTCATAAATACTACAAAAAATAAGAGCACCTGCGGGGTGCTCCTATTTTTGAATTACCTTACTTACTATTATCGATGATATACAATAATTGTACCAGGCTGCCTTCTACTTTGTAGGCCACTACAAACGTATAGTATCCCTTCTCTTCATTCGTTAAATCAAAGGTGAATTTTTCAGGGGATTGCGACCATTCACTAACATCAAGCGCTGTCTCTTTGAATGTTTTATTGTTTCGAATTACTGCTGTTTCAGGGATTACTTTATTACCATCTATCCCTGTAACGAGATTATCCACTTCAACAACAGGTCCATTTAATTGTGCTACTTCCACGTATTGAGGATCCAGAGTGAAGTTATTGAGTTTCACCAAGCCGCCGAGCGGAGAGTAATCTGTGACTTCATTTCCACTGATATTAAGGGTCTCCAGATTTATGGCATACTCTAATCCTTCAAGAGAACGAACTCGATCTCTTCCCCCAGGCACACAGGTTAATGAAGTAAGATGATACATATCACCTAGTGTTAATTCCCCGGTAACGCCTAACATTTTCTTAATCGTGTCACTTAAATAGCTGTCTTTTACCGTTATGACTTGAGTGAGGTCTATTCGTGTTAAACCTTCTTTTGCGCTCTTCAAAGCTGCTATCGCTGCTTCAACTTCATTTTGAGTAGCTCCCTGATTAGCGAGGACCTCTTCTGCTCTAGTCAAACTGGATGCAAATACCTGGGTGCTCTCTGGAGTATACCCTTCTAAAGAAACCGCTTTTGCTTCTTGGATTGCTTGTTCAAGCTCATCCGTAAACAAGCGATTGGCATTAGCAAAATGCAGCTTCGTATCTCCCCAAGTTGCATGGTCAGACCCATTTCCATTTCCACCGTCAGTAACGACTAACCTAAGTTCTTTTGCTCCATTAATATCAACTTGAGCGAATTTCTGTGGAGCTTTTGAATTCATGATCCCGCTGTCAAATTTCTTCTCTCCATCTACAAACACCTCGAAGCTGATGGAACCTACTGAGCCATACATCTGACGATCCACCCCGACAAAAGAGGTGAAGTAATCAAAATTCTTATCCGTTAGATCATACACAATAGTGGAATTAGAGTGTGCACCAATGCCTCTTGTGTAGGAAACTTCGCTGCTATTCTCATCCGTCAATCGTAACGCCTTCGCACTAATAGAGATATCTTTCAACGGTGCTGTATAACTATTCTGCGTGGAACTCCAGTCGTAATCGGTTAGATACGTATAATCTTCCATGTCCACAACAGCTATGGTTCTTGTCTTCATCGCCGTATTGCCATCACGATCGGTTACCGTGTAAGTAATCGGATATTCTCCCGCTCTATGAAAGTTAACTTTATCTTCTCCTGTAACGATGACCTCAGAAGTTATATCACCATCTTCTGCGTCAACAGCTGAATACTCGGCACGAATTGCAATTTCTTGACCTACTATAGTAGATACCGATTTAGGTATGGAAAGCTCAGGTGCACTTGAATCCGTTGTAAATTTAGCATCAGCCCATACGGTATGGTCTTGTGCATTACCATCACCTGCATCCGATGTTACAAGTTTCACCTTTTTCGCTCCTGTAACCGGTATTTTTATGAATTTATGCTCTGTGCTTGCTTTCATTACATCACTGGAAAATTTCTTCTCACCATCTACGTAAACCTCAAATATTGCTGATGCCCTTGTTCTATCCATTGCGTAATCAAGGCCGATATAACTTTCGAAGAAATCATACCCTTTACCTTCCAAATCGTATACTACCTCAGAGTTAGCATGTACTCCGATGCCTTTTGCGTATGTCGCTGCAAGCCCCTGTCTGAGAAGAGTAATTGCATTACCGCCTGGCGCTGTATCTTTTTTGAACTGACCATAACCTACTTTAGTCGATTCGGCAGTCAGATCAGAAACATACTCCAAGTTACTCGTTACGATAACATTCGCTGCTTTCGTCAAAGTCGTTCCTTCGCTCTGAACTTCGTACACAACTTCATAGCTTCCTTTTTTCGTAACATCAACATTGCTTGATTTAATAACGACTTCACTTGTAATCTCTTTTCCTTGATAATTTACGGCTTTTACATAACCCATTGGATCAAACGTTTGGTTTAATTTCAGGGTTACATGCTCTTCTACTGATAGTTTAGGCTGAAATGCATTACATTCAATCGGGTTTAATGAGTTCAGCTTTTTATCATATACAATAATCTGATAGGTATGGTTGACGCTTGTATCTACATTTGAATCAATGAATTGACTTGTGCTTGTGAAACCAACCAGGATATCATCTCTATAAATTTCATAACCCAAGATATCATTCTGATATTTCTCATCTATACCCATGTTTAAGGTGTTCGTCTTAGCTGAAGCATTTACAGCAATACTGACCTGCACTGAATCCGATGCATCTTTATTTTCAATTCCTGTTCCTTCATATTGAAGGACCGAATTGTTTAAGTACCAAAGTTTCTTAGGTTCTGGATACTTAGCTGTCTTTACTCTAGTCTCATCTGTAACAGTGAAACCATGTCTAGCAAAATGACTGCTAACGTCATAGCCCAGTAGTTCAGAAGAAAATTCCACATAATACTGCTGTTTAGAAATATCTCCGTTTGTAAGAGAAACCTTCCGTTCACGGTACATCTTGGACAGTTCGCTCCAGTATCCTGGATGAGCAAGCTCCAATTGCCAGTAAGCACCGAGCTGTGCAGCAAGCCCTTGCTCACTCATCACCACTTTATTTTCTTCAATTACGTAGCTATAGATCGTTTCAAAAGGAATCCGATTATCAATTGCATAACTAGGATTCATGTTGTGGGCTTCTACTGACATCAACATGGATACCATATTGTTGGTCACTTCCCCATACTCACGTTCTCCT
Source organism: Paenibacillus sp. GYB006 (assembly GCF_036577645.1). NCBI lineage: Bacteria > Bacillati > Bacillota > Bacilli > Caryophanales > Paenibacillaceae > Paenibacillus > Paenibacillus sp. GYB006. The sequence goes on from NZ_JARBDA010000003.1 coordinate 407,259, forward strand.
ATTGCAAGACGGTGTCCGATTTCATGGTTAAGTCCCCACCCTGGAGCCACCTTACTGAAATCAGACAGCATTAATGCGACAGTTCCATTTTGAATTCCCGTATGATCACCGGCTGCATACATCGCGCCATAAGGCTGCATCAGACGGATATTTTCACGCATCAATTTTGGATCGTTCGTCTCACTGCTTCCATCGAGACCATAAGTATTAAAAATCTGACTCATCCATACGTCATAACCAGTTACTGTATCCATTGGGTTATTGCCTTTAGTAATAAACTGGTTATAAGCCTCAGCAGCCGTCCCTGTAAAAATTACATGGTCGCTGACCATCTCCACAACATCGACTACTTGGCGATCAGCCACATTAGGATGTGCTGCTTTATCCTCATCGAGTCTTTCTTTATAAGCGATCAGCTCGCCTTTAAACTGTTCTGGATCTGTATCCGAAGTCATCATCGGAATCTTTTCTACACCTTCAAAACGAAGTACTGGAGCTTCTCCCTGCTCTTCAGGTGTATAGGGATTAACAATATAGATTGTGCCGCCTTTCGTAACACTGCGGGAATAGGAGCTTGTCGCAATTTCGGGTACGGTTATTGTATTTTTCCCTGGCTTAAGCTGTACACCTTTGGCCCAACTCGACCAGGAACCTTCTTGCTGTGTGAAGACTAAGGAAGGGACTTTGGCAGCTGACTCTACCTCCAAATAGACATGGATCGTATCCCCAGGTGTAGCTGTGAATCCGGTTGGCTGGTTGTTAGTACCAAAGCTCATTCGTAAGTTTTGCTGTGCATGCTTTCTCATATCGCCGCGCTGTTCAGCCTTTATTAGTGCACTCTGCAAATCCACTTCTCCACTAACTAGCTTTCTAGCTAAGCCGAGCTGATCTTTAAAAGCAGCGTATAATGGGTGCCCATTTGCTTCTTGCTCAAGTTGATTCAATTTGTCTATTTGATTATATTCGGGTGCAACCCTACTCATCGTACCATCGGTAAAAAGGTTACCCATGGCATCTCTAACCTTATCTTCTTTATAAAAAGAAAATTCAGCTGCACTTGCCCAGTTTTGATTTGCTTTTTTGTATACAAATTTCATTCTCTTAAACGCGGTTGGGGCAAATTTAATTTCTACGATGTTCCCCGTGGAACCTATGTATTCCCCTGTAGTTACTAATGTGAAATTGCTTCCTTCATCTGTAGTCGATCCATAAATCTCAAATTCTTGCGCAAACCCTTTACCTTTAGCGCCGTCCTGTCTAGCTGCATATACGATCCGATCTAACGTAGTTATTTCACCCAGCCGAAAAACAACCTCATTCGTAAACGTTGCACTATTTGGTTTTCCGGTTTCCCATTGAGTACTCATATCTCCATCTATTGCTTTATTGATTTGAGAATTAGGGTAGTTTCCGCCATTACTTGTGATGGAGGCAATGTTCGCGTTGTCCATTTTATAAACACGATTGTACGTATGTAGTAAATCTTGCCCATATAAATCAAAAGGAACTACCGCTGCTTTGCTTACTGAACCAACCTCACTTTGTGCTGCGCTTTTTGCTAGTTTAGAATTTTGCACTTCACTTGCCATAACATAACTCGTCTCACTTAACACGCTGAGAAGCATTGCCGCTGATGCAGCGATTGCTATCATTTTCTTCATACTCTCTACCTCCTGATGTGATGTGCGTACTTCTCCAACCCTTAAAACTTACACAAAAAAAGCTACCCTTAAAGAGCAACTTATACGCATCTAAAAAAGCATAAGAAATAAACTCTGCATTCTTATACATTCTTATATCAAAAAGCGAAACACACTCTTTGGCAGCTGGCTGACAATAGTTTTGGCCGTAGTCCCTATAGCTTTGCGTCCCTATGTTTCCATAGGTTTGCCTATTAAGTTTTGGTCTTACAAAAGAAAATATGTACGGTTCTCTTTTATTATCGGAACGGATCGTATGATTTCCATATAGGTCATTAACATTAAATTTTTTTGAAATATGCAGGGTATTTGTATGTTATCCCTGTAACTTTTCATTCTTATGGACTATGACGATCAAAAGTTTATATGACTCTAGTTCTGTTTCTTATGCAAGACTGACATTTGCGTGAAATTAGAGAGAAATCAAACAATAGAGTATACTGGATAAGTACAGGTTAGATTAGAGACAAAATTCTATATGTATATGAATTGAAATATAGTGCAGAAGAGGTTGAGAATGAGTCAGAAGCAATTTACAGATTACCCTTTAGGTGAAGAAATTATAAGAGCACTTCATAGCTTAGGTTATGAAACGCCAACAGAAGTACAATCGGAAGTCATTCCTGTCGTACTTCAAAATAAAGATTTGGTAGCCAAATCACAAACAGGCAGCGGTAAAACCGCATCCTACGGTATTCCCCTTTGCGAGCAAGTAGAATGGAACGAAAATAAGCCGCAGGCTCTCATTCTAACACCAACTCGCGAACTTGCCCTGCAGGTGACGGAAGATATCACGAATATTGGCCGCTTCAAACGGATCAAAGCTACCCCGCTTTATGGGAAACATCCGTTTCATATGCAGAAAGCTGAATTAAAACAACGGACTCACATGGTGGTCGGTACACCTGGACGCGTACTTGATCATATTGAACGAGGAACACTTGCGCTAGAAAGAATCGCTTATCTCGTTATTGATGAAGCCGATGAAATGCTGAACATGGGCTTTATTGAACAAGTTCAGTCCATCATTCAGGCACTGCCGAAGGATCGAGTTACGATGTTATTCTCCGCTACTTTCCCAGAAGATGTAGCCAAGCTATCTCGTAAGTATATGAACAGTCCCACCGAAATTGAAATTAAAGCAACAGGGATTACAACATCAACGATTGAACATGCTCTTATTCAGGTACAAGAGGGGGACAAACTCGCTCTGCTGGAAAATGTACTCATAAACGAGAACCCGGACAGCTGTATTATTTTCTGCCGTACTCAAGAGCATGTCGATTCCTTGTTCAGAGAACTTGCTGAGCTCGAATATCCATGCGATCGGATTCACGGCGGTATGGAACAAGAAGAACGGTTTGAAGTGATGAACGCTTTTAGAAGAGGACAATTCCGTTACCTGATTGCTACGGATGTAGCAGCTAGAGGGATTGATATTTCGAATATTACACATGTTATTAACTATGATATTCCGCTGGAAAAAGAGAGTTATGTTCACCGTACAGGGCGTACAGGGCGTGCAGGCAAGACAGGAAAAGCGATTACCTTCGTTACTCCTAGAGACGGCAGACGGTTAGCGGATATTGAGGATTATATTGGGTTTGAGATTCCTAAGATCAAAGCTCCTTCCGAAGAGGCCGCCAATCTTCGCAGAGAAGAATTCGAACGAAAATTACATGTTCGTACCGAACTTAAGAAGAATAAGCGTGAGCTGTTAAATGAACAGATCATGAAGCTCAACTTCAATGGCGGCAAGAAGAAAAAGTTCAGAGCGGTAGACTTCGTGGGAACCATTGCGAAACTAGATGGAATCACTGCGGACGATATTGGTATTATTACCATTCATGATCATGTAACGGATGTGGAAATTCTGAATGGCAAAGGACCGCTGGTGCTTGAGATGATGAAGGATACAACCATAAAAGGAAAGCAATTGAAAGTCCGTAAAGGAAACAAATAGAGCTTTAGCCATATAAAAAGACGAGAGAAAACGCGCAGCTGTATGCGTTCCTTTCGTCTTTTTCTATTGCTTATCCATTTCAAAAGTCTCTCCGGTTGATGCGGGTATCGTTAATAGAAAGGTAGTTCCCTTGCCCTTTTCACTATGTACTTCAATGTTACCCTTCACCTTATTCAAGGTACTGTAAACCATCAGCATTCCAAGACCGGTTCCTTCTTCTTTCGTCGAATAACTAGGCTTATACAGGCGCGTAATTTCTTCATTAGTCATGCCAATTCCCGTGTCTTCAATTCGGACCATAATATTCTGCTTTTTTTCCGAAATGTCGATGGAAAGTGTTCCGCCGCCCTTTTCTGTCATGGCTTCAATCCCGTTTTTGTATAGATTAATAAGGCATTGCGTGATTTGATTCCGATCATAATGTGCCTTTAACGTGTTATTAAATGTAAGCCTCACATCGACCTTATGTAACAAGGCATAGGGCATAATCATTTCGTGGGTGTAATCTACCTCTTCTCTCATGTTGGAATAAACCATATTCTCCGATTGTGGTTTAGCAAAAGAGAGATAATCACTTACAATCTTCTCTGCCCGCTTCAGTTCCAGCAAAGATAAATTAATATATCTTTTTTCTTGCTCGGTTATAGTTTTGGATTTCGCTAATAATTGCAAGAACCCATTGGTTACCGTAAGCGGATTTCTTATTTCATGAGACACGCTAGCCGCCAGCTCACTGGCAACATTTAATTTTTCTGAGTAAAGGATTCGGTCACGTCCCTTAATATTCGTAATTATTTTCTCGATAAGAATCATAATGATCAGCATCATCACAATATGTGTCCCTAATGCATTGATAACCAGCACCCAGAACATATGATCTAAATCTCCGATAATACAGCCTAAGATAATAAGATAGCATCCCATCGTTAAGAAAGAAAAAAGAGTTGCAGCTATTATGCGGCCTCTCGATTCCAATCGATTAAACGTCTTACTGAATAGCGGAATCAGAATCAGCACACCAGTAGAAAAAAGAAAGGAATGAAGCATACCTTCTCCTCCCACATAGAGTCGAAAAATATTTAGCAGAACATACAAAGGAAAGACATTCTTGTACCCTCCAAATAAAGCAACAATAATAAAAGGAATATATCGCAGATCAAAAATAAAGCCGGTTTCTAAGCGAATCGGCATGATGATACAAAGACTCATGGTTACTGCCGAGAGAGCCACAAAAACGTAACGATTGTTACAAAAGGGCCTGTTTTCAAAAAAGATCAAAAATAAGAGGACGGGAAAGAGTAAAAACAAGAAATTAAGCAGCAAGATTTGAAACAAGCGTTACCTCCTCTTCTAACCTTTACTATAAAAGATATTAGTTGTAATATTTTTGGATTAATTTAGCACATGCACTAATTTATTATTATAAGTAAATTCGAATCTGCTGACTATATAATGCACGCCATTTCACCCATCCAATTTTATACAATTGAGAAAAGCATCCGTGAGGATGCTTTTTAGTTAAAATCTTTATAGGAGATTTCGGATATAAGCGGATAACTCTTCAGCGGCTTTTTCATGAGCAGTTGCTCCTGGGTGGCTTCGAGCGCCCATTGTTTCTTCTGTCATATTTGGCAGTTGGAAAATAGAGACGTTCTGATCTCCTGTTTTCTGCTTAAATGCATCAACCGCTCGGTATATGGCTGGCATCATCGGTATCCCTAACATTCCGTAAGCCCATACGATCTTTGCCTGTTTGTTATACTTTCTAATCTTCATGAGAAAACGCACCGAGGCATCCTCAAAGGATTGTAAATCTTCCTCATGAAAGGAACCATCCTCATGCAATCGTTGTTTATGGATCTCTCCCGTTACTTCATCCTTCCATTCAGGAGAATAGAATGCTCCACCATCGTTCGTGCCGAGATTCACCACTACAACATCCGGTTGCCATGATTCAAAATCATTTTCCTCAAAAGCTCCTAAAGCTTCATTTTTCTTCCCCGTGAGAATGCCGCATACTTTCTCATAATAATCGGGCATATTTGCACGCGGATTATTATCCCAACTTGTAAGAACACCCCATCCGCTTTGAGAGAGAATCCGGTAATCCGCTTGTAACTTACTTGCCGTCATCGTGCTGTAATTGTGAATTGCACTGCACCACATCGGGATCCAGTCCTCTTCGGTTCTCGCACCAATGGCTCCTTCTCCCGATGTAATGCTGTCCCCAATAAATTCAATTTTGTACGGTTTCTCTTCCACAGGCAGAAAATCGCCGTCAGACTTCACGGCGTGAATCTGCAATGAATTACCGGGATCTCCACTCATCGCTTGCATATCTCTCACAATGCGCACATTTTTCACAACATCTTTATTCATCCCTCTAAATACACAAATAAAGCTTCTTCCCGCTGTTATCATTTGTCTGCTTACAGGAACCGAGTTAATCAGAATACTGATCCAAGGCTCATATGTATCGTAATCTGCCTCTACTTCTACCCATAATTCTGATCCTCTGACATTGAATTCAACTGCACTTCCTGTCCAGAATAACGTGAGCGGAGAAAGCCGTCCTGTCGTTCTCCCGTGAACTTTCAAATTTCCGATTTCAGATAAGGGATGTAATTCTAGTTTAGCTAGCGTCTCCATGTATATATCCTCCTAAACATTCCTCTTTATTTATATACATTTCGCCGGATGTAAAATATACCCTTTTAAATAGCAAAAGACAGATCCAAAAAGGACCTGTCTTTTCAAAAAATCTATTGATCAAACCCTTGCAATAAGGCTAAAGCTTCTTCATGATCTGGTTCAAGCTCTAACAGTTTTCTGAGGTAATGAAGTGCTTCTTCAATCATTTCTAACTCAAAGCAGCAAATGGCTAAACAATAGAAGACGGTAGATACGATCTCTTCCTCATCTTCGCTTAACTCGATCGATATTTCTAAGTAATGTTTGGACTCTTCATACATCTCCATCTCGAACAATACTAATCCTGCATCCAGCGCTAAGTCGTAGCGCTGTTCCATCACATAGTACGATGACCACATGATCTCTATACCTCTATTGATATCCAGCAGTTCTTCATCTCTTGCCTCCGGCAGCAGACTGCTAATCTGTTTTGCACTCTGAATGAAGAATTCTGCATCGTATCCACCGAGACGCCAGAAGCTTAAAATTTGCTGCATTCCCATGCTGTCTATTCTTTGATCGACCCATTCTTTCATACTGTAAAATTCATCTGGACCAAACCGCTCAATAAACCGGCGATAAGCCAGCCTTGTATTTGAATATTCCTTTGGATGATCCAGCTTAAGAATACATCCCACATTAATATTACGATAGTGGTGCGGAGAGAATAATGCCTCGGCTCCTCTCTGTTCAAAAACTTGCTGAAGTGCATGATAATTAGCCGTTAATGAAAAACTTCCGTGCATTATGAGTTCCGGCGGTTCTGAGAATCTCCAGTAGTCGAGTAAATGCTCCCCTTTATCCGCCGTAATTAATACAAAACCTTCCTGTGACAACTGATTCAAACGTTCTAAACAAGTGAGTCCCGCAGCAGGAAATAAAATATGCGATTCTTCTAATTCTTCTTGATAAACAGCAATGACATCACGATAAGGATAAGCTTCCTGCTCATACTCAGGTGCTCTTCTATGTTCATAACGCAAAGATATTTGATCTAATACTTCAGACGGTTTCAGTGTATCCATATGTTCAGGATATTCCACAAAAACATCAGCTTCATATATTTTTCCATCCTGAATATAAAGTAATTCCTGAGGAATTCCGCAGAAGAAGTAGTTAGCCACAACCAGTAAAGGTTGTTTAACATCTCCTTTACTAATGGTGATGCCTGCCATTACTAGGTTCAGTTCCGTGTCCTGAACAGCATCAAATTTTGCAAAATCAAGTACACCATCCTGAATAAAAGATTGCAGTGCCGGATGCTCTTTCCAAGCGAGTACATTACTCATGGCAAGATCCGTCATTACATAGCGGAATGGCGGCAGTGATATCCCTGCATAGTCCCTGAGTTTATATAACTCGAGAAGTACATGGTAAGCAAGACGTCCTGCTCCAGCTCCCAGCTCTACGATCGTAACCGGTTCTGTGATATGACCTTGAGTGGCCCGATCTTGGAGAAAGCCAAATATCATTTCTGCATAAGCAGTAGCAATCATCGGATTACTCGTTATATATTGAGGGACCTGGTCATTATTCCATGCCTTCATTCCCTTTTCCTCATAATAAGCTCGCGATAAGTCCCATATTGGTGCTTCGCTAAAGCGGTAACGTTGTTTTTTGTTCTCTATCATTTCCATTATATCCTGCTCTCTACCCGTTATTTATTGCTTTGTATCATGCATCTTTCTTCTTACTCTATCATACTCTTTTTTTCCTTCTGTCACGAATTCTACAGCAAAACAGGATACATTCCCATCTAACATGCGGGTCACATATCCTGTTTCCTTAAGCTTCATATGATGATCGTACTGTCTTGGTGTTTACCGTCAGGTCCCGCAATAGGTCCGGTACGGTACAGCTGATTTCGGCGGAAGTGCAGCAAATTCAGCTTGTTCAGTTGTATAAGCATAAGGGTCTTTAAGAACATCTAGCAGCTGCTCCATAACGCTGTAGTCTGCTTGATTTACTGCTGCCTCTAATGCAGCTTCTACCCGGTGGTTACGAGGAATCACGGCAGGATTACTGCGGCGCATCAGCTCATAGGCTTCAGCCTTTTCTTCTGGTTGTCTGTCTAATCTTGCCTGCCACTGCTCAAACCAAGAATTGAATTCGTCACTTCCGTACATGGCCACATCTTCAGGTTTCTGCAAAGTTAGAGAACAGAACGTGTTGGTGTAATCGGCATTTTGCTTGTACATCATCGTAAGCAGATCTTCGATCAGGGTTTCATCCTTCTGCTCTTCCGTATATAGCCCTAGTTTTGCTCTCATTCCCGCCAGCCAGTGCTGACGATATAACTTAGGAAATTCAGCTAGTACATCCTGGGCTAGACTCACCGCCTGCTCCGTATCCTCATGCAGCAAAGGTAATAAGGCTTCTGCTAATCTTGTGAGATTCCATCCCGCAATACTTGGTTGATTTCCATATGCATACCGTCCCTCCCGATCAATGGAACTAAATACGGTTGCCGGGTCATAATCATCCAAGAATGCACAAGGACCATAATCAATGGTCTCTCCGCTGATCGTCATATTATCGGTATTCATCACTCCATGAATAAAGCCAACTAACTGCCATTTACTTATAAGAAGGGCCTGTCGTTGAATTACTTCCTGAAGCAGACGGAGATACGGGTTCTCTGCATCTGCCGAATCTGGAAAATGTCTTTGTAAAGCGTAGTCGGCCAAGGATTTTAGATCCTCTTTGGTCCCCCAGTTCGCAGCATACTGAAATGTTCCTACACGCAGATGGCTTGCTGCTATTCTGGTTAGAATAGCGCCCGGCAGATAGGTTTCACGAATAATCAGCTCGCCTGTCTTCACCACAGCAAGACTACGGGTTGTCGGGATTCCAAGACCATGCATCGCTTCACTAATGATATACTCACGCAGCATAGGTCCAAGCGATGCACGGCCGTCTCCCTGCCTTGAATATGGCGTTCTGCCTGATCCCTTCAGCTGGATATCAAATCTCTCACCTGATGGTGTAACCTGTTCCCCGATGAGCACAGCTCGTCCATCCCCAAGCATGTTGAAATACCCAAACTGGTGACCTGCATAAGCTTGAGCGAGCGGATAAGCCCCCTCTGGGATTTCGTTACCTACAAGTAGGTTTGCACCTTGATCACTATTCAGCACCTGTTCATTTAGCCCAAGTGTCTTCGCTAGTTCAGTATTAAATACAACCAAATGTGGTGCACGTACCGGTTCAGGGTCTTGGCGGGTATAGAATATTTGAGGCAGACGAGAGTAACTGTTGTCATAATTCCAGCCTGCGTCTGAGGTTTCTTTTTTATTCATGATTACATCTCCCTCTTTTGGCCTGTAGAACACTTCTTGTTTTGTAGTATACCCTTTCCACCCATTTCTTGCTTATCACACAAATAATCTACTGTTCTTTACCCACCGGCTTCGCTTTACACCGCACTTTTTGCATGAATTGAGTTAAATAGACCTTCTTTATGATCTTAGAAATAGGGCTGCCCGGTGATATCAAAAAAGGGAGAAAGTTTATTAAACGACTTGCCGATGATCTGCAGATAGGTGTTGGAATTAGGGTATTGCCGGTAAATAAAGAGGATTTTATATAGCATTCAATTAAGAGAAATGATAAAAAAGTGTGTAAAAAAGATGCCTGCCATTTCCGATATATGAAATAGATTGGTTTTTATAATAGTAGAAGGATCTTGTTGGAAAGCGCTGTCATTTAATTATTTAGGGAGTTTTTACTTTCAGAGGAATTGAAATACAAGAAAATACAAAGGTTTACAGTATATTACTGAGGGGTAAATGAGGTTCTAGCATTACTCTTCACTATTTAGCTTTCGATATAGACTAATTAATTGCTCCCGTTCTTGCTCTGTTAACTTCTTAAATAGATTCATACGCAGTTTCTCACCTGCTTGGGTTGCTCTATTCAAGACATCTATACCATCGTCTGTAATGTCCAAATAAATCACTCGACGATCGCTTTCATGCGTCAATCGATTAGCGAACTTCCTCTTTACCAATTTATCTGATAAATAACTGAGCGTAGGAGGAGTAAGTCCCAATGTTTTTGCAATGTCCGACGGCCGGCTTTTTCCATTCATTTTTAAATGACCGAGCACTATAATCTGCGAAATACCGAGGTCTTCGTTAAATGTTTTATTCCACTCGATAATTAATTGATTGGTGACCTTATCCATACTATGTATAAGTTCAAAAAAGGGTTGTCTTTCCATAAAATCCTCCTTGGTTATACATGACAGCTCTTAAATAAAGATGTAAGAGCTGTCACACTGGTTACTATATTATTGAGCAGAGAATCCACCATCAATAACTAACTCAGCACCTGAGATATAAGAAGAATCATCAGAAGCCAGGAACAGAGCAGCTTGTGCAATATCGCTAGGTTGACCCAAACGTTGCAGCGGAGTTGCTTGTACCAAACGATCTAACAAATCTTTTGAAGTACTCAAGTTTTTAGTCATTGGCGTTTCAATGATTCCTGGGAACAAAGCGTTTACGCGAATACCTTGACGTCCAAAAGTCGTAGCTGCTGCTTTAGATAAAGCACGTACGGAACCTTTGGATGCAGAGTAATGGTTAAATCCTTGACCGATGAGTGCCGTGTAAGAAGAAATATTAATGATCGAACCTTTCTTTTGAGCAGCCATGTAAGGAGTTACATGTTTCATACCTGCAAATGGTCCAAATCCATTAATGGAAAGCATTTTTTGCCAATCTTCTTCGTTGATCTCTGCGAAAGGTTTCTCAGAAGAGATACCTGCATTGTTAACAAGGATATCAATTTTGCCAAAGCGATCATTTACTTCCTTAGCAAGTTCTTTCCAACTTTCATCAGAAGCAACATTTAATTTTAATCCATATACATTTTCTTTTTGGCTTGCTTTTTCCAGCGCTGCCTCATTGATATCTGCAGCAATGACGATTGCACCTTCTTGTACGAAAAGATCCACCATGGACTCTCCAATACCGGAAGCACCACCCGTGATAATCGCTACTTTATTATCTAATTTACCCATTTTAAAAGCCTCCTATAACCCAAATATTTATCTTTATATTCAATATTTAGACGTCTAAATATTAACTATCTAAACTTTACCAGAGAATCTGAGAGAAATCAATGGGGAATGTAAGGGGATACAATGCAGAATGTCACTATAATTAATTAAACTTGTTTATTAATTTTTAATATTTTGCTATAATTCACCCAGACATTAAAATTATAAATTAATAATTTTCTCTCATATAATCGCAGGGATATGGCCTGCAAGTTTCTACCGAGCCCCATAAAGGTTTCGACTATGAGCAGTGATATGTATTGGTGTTTCATTCTCTTATATATATTGTAGGAGTCTGATTTTGTGCAGAAACCCAGGAACTATTATCTACTCGTGGAAGAGTATGGTAGTTTCTGGGTTTATTTGTTTTATTATACAAATAAAGATAATACCAGGCGTTAATTTCTCCCTTTTATTTTCAGAGAAAAATATTTTAATGTTACAATCTTAGATCATCAGAAGGAGCAAAACCAAAATGTATTTATTGATAAACCTCGTTGGAATTATTGTCTTATTAGGGCTAAGCTATCTTTTGTCGTTCAATAAAAAGGAAATCGCCTTAAAGCCCATTATCATCCTGTTCATTCTGCAATTAGCTACAACTTGGTTTATGTTATCGACCGATATTGGCGGACAGGTGATCACCTGGATCTCTGACTTCTTCTTATGGTTAATTGATAGTTCCATGTCTGGGGTAAATTTTGTGTTCGGAGATTTTGCTCCTCTTGACGGCTCTGCCTATACGTTCTTTATGAATGTACTCATGCCGATTATCTTTGTTGTTGTATTTTTTGATATCTTAACCCATTTTGGTATTTTACCAGCTCTGATTAATGCGGTCGGTTGGGCATTCTCTAAAATAGCAAAAACGCCGCGTTTCGAAAGTTTCTATTCGATACAAGTTATGTTTCTTGGGAATAATGAGGCTTTGGCCGTAACACGTACTCAGCTCAATAAAATGAGTGACAAACGGCTGCTAACCGTTGCAATGATAAGTATGTCCTGTGTTAGTGCACCGATGCTAAGTTCCTACTTGCAGCTGCTAGACGCTAAATATGTACTGACTGCCATTCCACTGAATGCAATTGGCGCACTTATCATCACCTCTATCATTAATCCGTATCGTGTTACGGCTGAAGAGGATATTGTATATACTCCATCCAAAGAGGAAAAAGGTAATTTCTTCGATATGATCTCAAAAAGTATGATGACAGGCGGTAAACTCGCATTGATTATTGCGGTCATGCTTATTGGTTTTGTCTCCCTGATTACCGCAATCAACACGATTTTGGGATTATTTCATGATCAGCTCACGCTTCAAAATATCTTTGGTGTCATCTTCTCACCAATTAGCTTCTTAATGGGTGTAGATTTCTCACAGATCTTCACTGTAGGTCAATTAATGGGCGAGAAAATTGTTTTGAATGAATTTGTTGCTATGACGAGTTTAAGTGAATTTATGTCCAGCTTAACTCCGCATACGGAAGCAGTCATTTCTACGTTTCTTGTATCTTTCTGTAACTTTACAACGATTGGTATTATTCTTGGGAGTATGCAGGCCCTTTTCGGAGATGTAAGAGCAAAATTTATATCCAAATATACATGGCTGCTGTTAGCAAGCGGTATGCTCGTATCCAGTTTAACAGCAATGGTTGTTGGGCTGTTTGTTTGGTAAAATGAAAAATAGTACAGATCTTATAGGAGGTATACAGCTATGCAAGGACAAGATGCGCAGTATTATGTATCCAAGCTGGGACTCGAACCACATCCAGAGGGCGGATATTATAAAAGAACTTTTGAATCTCAAGAACAGACTTCAGATCAAGAACTGAGTGTAAATTTTGAAGGAACTAGAAAGCTTTATACTAGTATCTACTTTCTACTCGGTTCCAATGATATCTCTCATTTCCATCGTTTGAAATCAGATGAGCTATGGTACTATCATGCAGGAAGTCCGCTTACGATTCATGTCATTGATGAGAATGGTGAATATAAAGCGCACAAATTAGGAATTAATTTGGAGCAAGGCGAAGTTCCTCAAATTCTCGTTCCTAAAAATTCAATCTTCGGTTCCTCTGTGATGGACGAAGATACCTTCTCTCTCGTTGGATGCATGGTTTCACCTGGATTTGAATTCCGAGATTTTGAAATGTTTACACAAGATCAGCTCTTGGCTACATACCCTGAGCATAAAGAAATCATCATGAAGTTAGCTTATGAGGTACTCCCAGAGTAGGCATTCCTTATCATTGTTTCATAATAAACACCTTTAGTTAAAAGATGGGCACCATGCCGATCCTTTAATAAAAGGTGTTTTTTTATAGGTATTTATATGAAGCTTATTCTATCAAGAACGGTGCATATCGATTTTATCCCCCAGATATACTCCTTATTTGTGTATTGTGGAAATATCGAATTTCGCTGTGCGGCTGAATTATAACCAAAGACCCGCTAACCAAATAAGACCTTAATATATAACAACAGGCATCGTTCTCCGCTTCTTAGCGGGAACGATGCCTGTGCATGATTTGATCGAACCGATTTATTTACTCTGTAGAGCCTTAACATGAAGCAGACACTACTTGATCGACGATTGCAATTCACCATTGTTTAGACCAAGCGTCCGTGCAGTGGAAGTGTGAATTTGACGGATGAGATCAGGGTTTTTCATTAAAGACATTCCGTAGGAAGGAATCATTTCTTTTAATTTCGGTTTCCAATTGTTCAGATGCTCAGGGAAACATTTCTCAATAACTTCAAGCATAACAGGAACAGCGGTAGAAGCCCCTGGAGAAGCACCCAGTAAAGCGGCAATTGAGCCATCGGAGGCACTTACCACTTCGGTACCAAATTGCAGTGTTCCTTTGCCTCCAGCCTCGGTATCTTTAATGACCTGGACGCGTTGCCCCGATACAAGCAAATCCCAATCTTCGCTTTTGGCATCCGGAATGAATTCTCGGAGCTCTTCCATCCGTTTTTCTTTGGATAACATCACTTGTTGAATGAGGTATTTTGTTAAAGACATATTTTTAGCTCCAGCTGCGAGCATCGTGAGTACATTGTTTGGTTTTACTGAACCGATCAAATCGAACATAGATCCAGTTTTTAAAAATTTTGGCGAGAAGCCGGCAAAAGGCCCAAAAAGTAATGATTTTTTATTATCGATAAATCTTGTATCCAGATGCGGAACTGACATGGGTGGTGCACCCACTTTCGCTTTGCCATACACTTTAGCATGATGTTTTGCGATAACTTCTGGGTTGTTACATACCATGAATAGTCCGCTGATTGGGAAGCCGCCAATATGTTTGCCTTCGGGAATCCCTGACTTTTGTAGTAATGGAAGACTGCCGCCGCCGCCGCCAACAAAAACAAACTTAGCTGTATGGCGCTCGACCTGACCGCTGCCATTTCGTACTTTTAGTTCCCACGATCCGTTACTGTTTCGTTTTATATCTTCGACACTATGTTTATATTTGATATCAACGTTTTTGTTCTTTAAGTGGCCAAATAACATGCGCGTTAAAGCGCCAAAGTTCACATCCGTACCCGTTTCCATCTTTGTGGCAGCAATAGGCTCATTTGTTTTGCGATCTTTCATAATAAGCGGAATCCATTCCACTAATTTCTTCGGATCACTGGAAAATTCCATACCTTGAAACAGAGGATTGCCTATCATTGTATCATAACGTTTTTTCAAAAATGCTACATCTTTTTCGCCATGTACTAGACTGATATGGGGTAATGGCATAATAAAATCATGCGGATTGCGAATCAAATTACTTTTTACTAGATAAGACCAAAACTGCATAGAGACTTGAAACTGTTCATTCACATTTACTGCTTTATTAATATCGATCGAGCCGTCTGCTTTTTCAGTTGTGTAGTTAAGCTCACAGAGTGCGGCATGACCCGTTCCTGCATTGTTCCACTCGTTAGAGCTTTCCTCACCTGCACTTGCTAACTTTTCAAATACTTTAATGTTCCAGTTCGGTACTAATTCTTTTAGCAATGTCCCTAAAGTCGCACTCATGATTCCAGCACCAATTAAGATTACGTCTGTTTCGGTTTGTCTGTTGCTCATAATTACCGTCCTTATACGCTAGTATTTGAAGAAAAGATGTATGCGCTATCATGCACGGGATAATACAGCCTTTTTGCACACCTTTTCTAGATGAATTAAACCTACACCTAGCATATCACTATTTTATCTACTTTTAAATAATAGAAAACTGTGTAAATTTTACTGGTTGTTAGGATTATAATTCCATTAAGAATATAAAGAATACGGCACAGTGGATGTCATCCCTGTACCGTATCTTAACGTACACCGAAGGTGAACGTTCTACCTCTATTCTTTTACTTCTTTATCATATCCTGAGTAGAATTATGACTCACTGTGGCTTCTTCAATATCTTGCGAGGCCCAGTGATCTAGTGACACATCAGACCACGATGAAGCAGTGATGCCGGATAGCGGTCCTCTTTTTAATACTCTATTGATTAGAGTTACCGCCTCTGCTCGGCTTAGATACTGATTCGGTCCAAAACTTCCATCAGGCATTCCTTTCATATAACCTGCCTTTTGTACCAAGGCTATATTTTGTTCTGACCAATGACCTTTGGTATCCATGAATGGTGAAGAGGAATCTCCACTCAAATCCATCCAGCGCACCACAACTGCAGCCATCTCTGCTCTAGTTATCATCTTATTCGGTCCAAAGGTTCCGTTTCTATATCCTGTCATTAAACCTGCTGAAGTCACTTCACGTATCTCATTTGCTGCCCAGCCCAGATCATCCGTATAATTTATCGTCTGAGCGGTTACCCCTTGTCCTGCTTGAAGCCTTGATAAAACTGTAGCCATTTCCGCTCTAGTCATCGCTTGATCAGGTTTAAAGGTTCCATCCGGATAACCTGTCATATACGGTTGATGAACATCTGGCTGTGATTCTGCAGGTGGAGCAGGATTCTCAGGAGTCTCCGGCTGAGACTGCCCTCCTCCAGGACTCTCCGGCGTTGTTCCCGTCCCTGAATCAGGAACGGATCCCACCTCTTTTACATAGCCCAGATAAAAATCATCAATGGTTCCCCAAGCACCGCCGCCTGCTTTGATATTCGCTCCGATTGTAATGGTTCCATCGGTAACTAAAATGTTCTGAATCTCTGGATTTCTCCACTGCGTCCATCCATCTACTTCTGTAGCCACTTTCACTTCTTTACCGCCGGATACAGCAAAAAGATTCATATCGGAACTCGTCGCGTCGCCCCCTTGTATAAACATAGAGAGATTATAATAGCCAGATTTCAGTCCCGATATCGTCTGCTCCACTCTGAAATCCACTGCTTCTTCTGAGTAGAAATGCAGAGAATAGCTGCCCGATTTTGCATCTGTAACTTTATCCTGATATTTCGTATGCGGCTCTCTTCCTTCACCATATGTGATTGTCCACATACTCCGGTCATCACTCTCAAAGCTTCCATTACTGGCGTGATTCTCTTTCTTAATTTCAAGAATAGCTTTTACTGTCATTCCACCTTCTGCCGTTCCACTGATCACATAACTGCCTGCACCTTTACTTTCGGCTTGTTCCAGCTCACTTTGATTCCACACAACCGATAACGTCCTTGTACTTCCATCATTGTAAGTAACATTTACAACGGTCGGCAAAGTGATCTTCTCTCCTGCAATCGCCGTCACAGCTACATCCTTAACTTCATCAATGGCAACGGGAGCAACAGCCCCTGTATCGACATATTTGAACACATTCAGTGAAGGAAGCGGATGTCCATCAAAATCAAATAGTGCCTGGTTATCGACGGCACTTCCGCCGTACCATTTTCCTGCATCATCAGGATCATATTCTTTTGAATAGCTGGATGCCCAGCCCGATCCATGCTCTTCCCATTTGATTTTATTCTGCTCCAAGCTTTCTTTCGGACCTACCGGAAGCCACGCAGGTTCCCAGTAGAAAACACCGATTCCTGCCTCACCAACATCCGCCACTGCTTGGATAACGTCTCTAACGGAATTGGCCTGACCTTGTGGAGTAATGGAATAGTTTAATGTTTGACCAGATCCCGGCGCCGTATTTCCATGTCCGTCACCATCTTCTTTCGTATATGCATAAGAAGTTTCTGCAACCATGACTTTTTTTCCATAGGTATCGGCAACTTGTTTTAAAACCGAAGTTAAATTACTCAGTGTGCCGTGCCAGAATGGATAGTATGAGCTCGCAAACACGTCATAGTCCACTTTATTTTGCTGTAATTCTTTTGCATATGAATCATACCTGCCTGATGCCTCTGGATTCGTAAAATGCAGAGCGACCAGAATATTCTTATCAATCTCTCGAACAGCTCTGCTTCCTGCATTAAATAGCTCGCTCATCTTTGTCCAATCGGATTCGCCGACGAACTGCCCATTGGTTTCATTCCCGATCTGTACCATGCCAATATCAATGCCTTGTTTGATCATTTCTTGCAAGCTATCCTTTGTATATTCATACAGTTTAGTCTTCTTCTCTTCAAAACTTAAATTTGCCCATGCCTTAGGTGTATGCTGTTTGGCAGGATCGGCCCAAAAGTCAGAATAATGGAAGTCCACCAGTAGCTTCATCTCATTTTCAGTAGCCCTTTTACCGATTTTAATCGCAGTGTCCAGATCATTATTACCGCCGCCATAACCTTTACCCGCGGAATCAAATGGATTGTTCCATACACGTACCCGAATATAATTGACTCCTGCTTCTTTTAACGTTGTAAATATGTCCTGTTCAATGCCCTTCTCACTATAGAACTTTACTCCGCTTTTTTCTAAAGAAATAATGCTGGAGATATCAACACCCTTAATAAAATCAGGTGAGAGTCCTTCCACCTTTTTCACAAAAATATTTGCATCTACCGGCCGGGTTATATCGGTACTTACTTGCTTCAGTTCAAAATGGTCTACATATCCCCATGCACCTGGAGCGCCGCTTATATTGGCCCCAATGACAAAATCAGAAGTATCTTGTTCTAGGACAAATTTCAGGCTAGCTGTTCCCCAAGTATCAAATCCCGTGGTAGAAACTGCTGCTGACTTATCATTTCCCGCAAATAGTTCAACGCTTCCCGCCGCCTTATCAGCTCCGCCCATCGACTTCAATGACAGCTCATAAGTTCCTGCTGGAAGGGACTTAATTGACTGTTTTAACGTGACAAGTTGGGTATTAGTAGCCTTTGTATTATCAATCCAGTATTTAAATGCATACTCCCCTTCTTCAGCTGTGATCGAGGAATCATCGGCATACGCGAAACGTTCGATAACCACTTGATCCCACAATTCCGTTTCCACCGTCCAAGACTTGTCCTTCCAAAAATCAGATTCAAATCCCCCGTTCTTGATATATGTACTGTTTACATCTTCCGCCTTCGCTGTCCCCATGTTGAACGAAAACGTGCTTAACACCAAGATCAATACCATGAATAAAGATATCTGTTTTTCTTTTCTTCTCATGTTTAGACCACCCTTTAACCCTTTTTTTCACTACAAAAGCGACTTTCTCCTCTTGTAAGCACTTACATCTAAATATACAAGAGAACATA
Organism: Paenibacillus sp. GYB006; assembly: GCF_036577645.1. Lineage (NCBI taxonomy): Bacteria > Bacillati > Bacillota > Bacilli > Caryophanales > Paenibacillaceae > Paenibacillus > Paenibacillus sp. GYB006. The sequence goes on from NZ_JARBDA010000003.1 coordinate 426,264, forward strand.
TGGCGGGTAACGTATGTAAATGAAATATTTTGTATCCTTATGCAAGCATTCGTCTCACATGAGCCACTCCTGACAAACGGCAAAAAGCCGTTCCCTTTTTAAAGAGAACGACCTTTCGCAATGAATATATAAGTTCATTTCAATCCAGTGTCTTTGATATTACGATACGTACAGTTGTCCCATTATGATCTGAATGGATGTTTACTCCATACTTCGGGCCGTAATACAACTGAATACGCTCATCCACGTTTTTAATTCCGACACCCCCAAGTTTTGTCGATTGATTCACTCGATTTTGCACAAGTAGGTCTTTATCAAATCCCTCTCCATTATCCCGAACTGTAAAAATAACCTGGTCCCCATCCGTTTCTGCACGAACCTCGATTACACCTTGGCGATCCAGCCCCCGTATCCCGTGATACAGTGCATTTTCAACAATCGGCTGTAAGATAATCTTAGGCATCTGCACTCTTAATAAGGATGGGTCACAATCAATGGTATATACAAGCCCATCGCCGTAACGTTCTTTTTGAATAAATAGATACTGCCTTACATGATCAAGTTCATTCTCTACTGTAGTCAGCTCATTGCCTCCGCTTAAAGATAAACGGAAAAATTGTGCCAACGCTTTCGTCATTTCAATGACCTTCTCACTATCATTAAACTCAGCCATCCACACGATGGTATCAAGCGTATTATAGAGAAAATGGGGATTAATCTGACTATGCAGAGTACTGATTTCCAAGCGCCGTAAATCCTTTTCTTTGTCCGTAATCTCCTGCATTAGTTTTCTGATCTCCATCATCATACCGTTAAAGTGCCGAGAAAGGCTCTGCGCTTCATAACATCCTCTGCTATCAACCTTTATCTCTGTAAGTCCTTTTTCAATATCTTGCATGGCTCGCTCTAATTTACGAAAAGGTGTGGTGATCCTGCCTGTAAAAAGAACCACACTGACGGTGGCGATGATGAGAAATCCAAAGCCGAAGAGGACGAAAATGTTAAATAGTTTGTTTTTAATTGCTGTCAGTTCATCTTGGGATGATACCCCTGCAAAAATCCAGTCTGCGTTCCGTAAAGAATACAAATGTGTAAAGGTCTGCTCGGTCTGATCATATGCTGCTGGATCTAGAGCAATTTCATACAGTTCCTGCTGTTTGATTTCATTTTGAAAATAAGCAGGATCTTCATGATATACGACCTCATGGTTGGCATTTAAAATAAAGGAAAAGCCCGCATGTCCTAAATCTAAATTCTCCAGGTAGTCTTCGATTACTTTATACTGAACATCAATGAGAAGAACACCGATATTTCTGCCCTGTTCATTTTTAATTTCACGGCTGAGCGAGATGACCCAGTTATCTTTATCCATACTAAAATCCTGCATGCGCGCCGAAGTGAGAACAGGAACGTTCCCATTATCAATGGCAGATACATACCACGCTTCTTTCATCATGTTGCTCGACATACTCATCGATAAACCCGATTCATTCGAGATAATTTGCCCGTCCTTACTGACCATGACAATCGACTCAATGAACGGATCTGTAGCTATGGAGGTATCAATCATGCTAAGAATCTTTTCTTTATCTGCTTGCTGCCGATCTGTACTTGAAAAATAATCGACAAGCTGCGGATTCTCCGCAAGCAACCGCGAGAGAGCTTTTAGCCGGTCAATATACAAATCAATGTACATTCCGCTCTGTTCCACTGCATTCTCCGTATTCGTTGTTGCTTCTTTCTGAACAATGGATGCAATACTAAAGTATAAAATAATTCCGATAAACAGCAGGGTCAGCACACTTGCAACAATATAGTGGAGAGCAATTTGAACGCGCAGTTTCTTAAAAACATAGAAGCGTGACATCCTCATTCCCGTGCCTTTTCCCGGAATTGGTTAGGGGATAGCATAAACTTTCGTTTGAATGAGGCACTCAGATAGTTCGGATCTTCAAAACCAACCGCATCTGCAATTTCATAAACCCGCATATGAGTGCTAAGCAGCAGAATCTTGGCGCGTTCTAGGCGCATGGTTACCATGTACTCTTGAAAGGTTTGACCGTACAGACGTTTAAAAAGACTGCTGAGGTAGGAAGTGCTGAGAGCCAGCTGTTTTGCTAGATATGTTAAGGAAAAATCCTTATTCGCAATATTGTCTTCAATCTCTTTTTGTATTTTCACTTTATAACCCGTATCGTCTGCTGTATCTGTATTCTTCTTCAAATCTTGTACAAGTCGCGATACCTCTATGTATTTGTCCGCTTGTTGTCTTTTTTCAATGAGTTTCTTTAGCATTTGCTCAATATCTTTTTTAGAAACGGGCTTTAGTACATAATCATCCACACCTGCTTTTAAAGCAGAAACTGCGTAATCAAAATAATCATAGCCTGTCACCAGGGCAATTTTTACGTCTGGTTTTAGACTCTTAACCGCAATGGCAAAATCAAGCCCATTCATCTTCGGCATATTAATATCAGCTAAGATAAAATCAGGTTCGTGTTGTTTGAAAATATCTAGCGCAGCTTCCCCGTTTGAGGCTTCAAATACCTCAGAGATGGACAATGCTTCAAAATCAACAAAGGAACGAATTCCTCGAATGATGATGGGTTCATCATCAACTAGAAGTAGTTTATACATTGTCTCCTCCTTCTTAAGGCTTGGACCATATGTCCATCGCAAAGAAGATGGCTTTCACCATCTCCCTTGTTCACCTTATATATATTGTACAATACTGTATCTATTTTGTAAGATGTTCCAAATATCCATAACCGGCCGCTTCCATATCTGCTTGCGGGATAAAAGTAATGGAGGCACTGTTAATACAATAACGCAGGCCCCCACGGTCCTCTGGTCCGTCTTCAAATACATGACCTAAATGGCTGTTTCCCGTACGGCTTCTTACTTCGGTGCGAATCATGTTATAACTGGTGTCTTCATATTCAAGCACAACTGCCGGATCGATCGGTTTCGTAAAGCTCGGCCATCCGCACATCGAGTCATACTTATCTGCAGATGAGAATAAAGGCTCGCCTGTTACTACATCCACGTAAATCCCTGGTTCGTAGTTATCCCAATAAACATTTGAGAATGCTCGTTCTGTTCCTTTCCCTTGCGTAACTTCATACTGTTCATCCGTGAGTTTTGCTTTAATCTCTTCCTCACTTGGCTTTGGATATAGAGCCGGGTCGATCAGAGAAGGAATCTCCTGATTTTCTAATGAATCAAACTCAACGTGGCAGTATCCGTCTGGATTCTTCTCTAGATAATCTTGGTGATATTCTTCTGCAAGTGTATAACTGGTCAGCTTCTCAACTTCCGTAACAATGGGATCATCATAACGTTCTTGTTCCGCTGCCATGACTTTATCTATCACTTTTCTATCTTCCTCATTTATATAATAAATACCTGTACGGTATTGCTCTCCGCGATCGTTTCCTTGCTGATTTAGAATCGTTGGATCAATGATTTTAAAATAATAAGTTAGCAGCTTCTCTAAATCAACGCGCTCTGGATCATACGTAACATGAACGGTTTCCGCATATCCTGTATTACCGCGAATCACCTGCTCATAAGTGGGATTCTCCGTATGACCATTGGCATAACCAGATGTCACATCATAAACGCCGTACACACGGGCCATATAAGCTTCGACTCCCCAGAAGCAGCCGCCAGCCAGCCAAATCTCCTCTAGATTATTCTCATCAAAAGCTAAATTTACATTTGGATTCTCCGGGTACTTTGAGTCTGCCTTCAGAGATAAACCCGATCCGCTCGTTGCTTTTACTGTTCCGCATCCTGCGATTACAATAACCAGTCCCAAAAGCAGAAACCATCCCATCTTCTTCATTCGTCTTCACAGCCTTTCCTTTACTTTATTGATGCGAATTTTTCGATGATTTGTTCGTTACCTGCATGACCGGGCAGGGTTTGAATGAGCTTTCCATCCGAGTCAATATACGCAGACGTTGGATATCCACGAACCCCAAATTCATCGGCTACTTTACCGCCTTCATCAAGCAACACCGTTGTATTCGCTGCTTCTTCCACACCACTGAACCATTTTTTAAAAGCCCCTGTTTCTTTTTCATTCTTATAGCCTGGAGAAACAATGGTTAAGACAACAAAATCTTCATCACTTTTTGTAAGCGCGTCTACCTCTTCAAGACCTGCTAAGCAGATCGAACACCAGGATGCCCAGAACTTCACATATACTTTTTTTCCTGCATAGTCGGATAAGCTGTGTGCCTTGCCGTCAATGTCAGTTAAAGTAAAATTGGGTGCTTCTGCACTTGCAGTCCCCCCTGCTTCTGTTGCCTTCGTTCCAGATGAACATGCAGCAAGCAAGGAGATCATGGTTACTGCGAGCAGAATAAGTATCATCTTTTTCATTGTTTTCACTCCTCTTACTGCGGGATCAGTGTAGTAAACCAGTTTAGATTATTGGTCATAAGGAACAGACCCATAATAATAATGATGACACCGCCAGCAATCTTCATTTTGTTCATATGCTTATTTATTTTTTTTACCTTACGCAGCAAAACATCGGAAAATAAAGCTAGAACTAAAAACGGAATAAGTAAGCCAAGTGCATAGATGAACATAAGGAATGCTCCGTATAATGCCTGACCTTCATTTGCAGATAAGCCTAGTACGGCACCTAAAATAGGTCCAATACATGGAGTCCAACCGATACTAAACGTAAATCCTAATAAATAAGTACCAACGAGATCACGCTTTTCACTTCGATTCATCTGTACTTTTTTCTCACGATTTAAAATATTAACCTGAAACAAACCCACTTGATGTAATCCAAGCAATACCACAATGGCACCACAGACAACGATAAACCAGCTTGTATTCAGTACAGCGCCCAGAAAGCCCGCTCCAAAGCCGAGTATAATAAAACTGGTGGATAAGCCGGCTACAAAAATAAACGTTTTTAGCAACAAATGAAGGTTCAGCTTTCCCTTAGACAGCGAGCCCATACTATTTGTTGTTTGTCCCTGTTCATTCGTAGATAAAATGGAGATATATACAGGAAGTAACGGTACTATACACGGAGAGAAAAAGGACAATAAACCTGCAATGAAGACAGAGCTTAAAACCAGCTGTTCAATAGCCAACAGGAACACCTCCTTTATACTTGCTTCATTCATATTACAAGTATTTTCCTGTTTATAACATAGAATGAGATGTTGTAAATCTTGAAAATGATCATGTATATATCCCGAAAAACACGAAAAACGCCAGATACGGAGAGACCGTATTCTGACGCTTATCCATTATACTTTGAATTTTCCTACGAGTTCTTGCAAGTCCTCCGCCATCGTAGACAGTGAAGCAGCAGATGCTGTTATCTCTTCCATGGAAGCTAACTGCTCTTCCGTGGATGCAGCAAGATTCTGCGATTCAGCAGCCACTGTCTTCGAGCCATCAGATATAAGTCCTATGGAGTGAACGACCTGCTCTGTACTTACTGATATTTGCTGAGAAGCTGCCGAGATTTCCTGGACTTGATTAGAAACCTCTTCTATATTTTGCTTAATCACCTCAAATAAATCGCCCGTCTTATGAACAACCCCAATTCCATCGCTGACTTCCTTCACACCTGCTTCTGTGGTTTCCACTACATGATGTGTCCGCTCTTTAATTGTTGTTACGAGCTCTGTTATTTGTCCTGCCGACTGCGATGATTGTTCCGCTAATTTTCTTACTTCATCAGCAACCACTGCGAAACCTCGCCCATGTTCACCTGCCCTAGCCGCTTCGATCGCTGCGTTTAGGGATAACAGATTCGTCTGAGCAGCAATTTCTGATATCACTTCAATGATCATTTCTATTTTTTCTGATTGTTCTTCCATGTCCGTCACGGCATCCACTAAATTGTTCATGGTAAGCTGGATGGACTCCATCTGCGATACGGTCAATTGTATGGACTGGTTACCTTCAATAGCCTTGCTTGCCGTCTCCATCGTGAGCGAGGAGGTCATTTGTGCATTAGAAGCAATTTGCTGAACACCAGATGACATTTCATGAATCGCCTGAAGACTTTCATCTACACTACGGGATTGCATTTGAGCATTGCTCGATACTTCTTGGATCGTTATTGTAATCGATTCGGATGCTTGACTCGACTGCTCTGAACTTGCCGTTAACTCTTCAGACGAGGATGCTACATGCTCTGAACTAATACTGATTTGGCGGACTAAATCCTGTAGATTATCTCTCATTTGATGAAAGGAACTCGCCAAAGTTCGGATCTCATCTTTACTTTTCACTTTGACATCTTCGATTGCTAGATTTCCAAGCGCAATCTGCTCAGCAGCTGAGGTGATTGCCACTACAGGCCTCGATATAGAACGTGAACAGAAATATCCAATAAGGATAGATACAATAAATGCAAAAACACTAACGTTCCTAACATTGGTTACGGCTTTTCTGACTAACACGGAGCTTTTTTCGCTTGCTTCATTCATCGATTTCATTTGGTCACTTGCCAGTTGATCGACTACAGGGTCAAGGTTAGTTCCTAATGGAAATACATCACTCATGAAGTACTCCGTTATTTGTTCTGAAGATGCATTCTCCCCTATCATCTGAATCAATTGGTCATTCTTTTCTTTAAATTCATCATTTCCTTCTTGGAGCTGCTGTAATGTTGCTTTAAACTCTGGGATATGAGTTAAATTTATGGTATCTGCAATCAGTTGGGTTGCTGTATTGTATTCATTTGTTAATTTTTCTAAAAACTCAGTGTCCTTCGTAACAATATAAGCTCTGATCAAACTATTTTCCTTCGAAATTTGCACTTGAACTTTTAAGATATTTGATAATATAACTGCTCTTCTATCTATTAAATCTGTATATTTACTATCAAGTGTCGTTAGATATAAAGTCGATATAAATCCAGTAACACCCAATAATAGAGCTACAACTAAAAAACAACTAATTAACTTTCTGCTAAGGGTCATTCTAAATTTAAACTTGTTTCTAAACCTACTCACAAATCCCATATCATTACACTCCTTTATGAATTCACCTATCTTTTTAACAGCAAAAAAGCCACTCATTTAACTACACGAGATGGTTGAATAGGACCTTTTTCATTTTTCAGCTGAATTTATTGCTATGTAAAATATGAAGCCCTCCTACTTGTCCAATTTGTTCTAAACATTTCAATTTCTCAATACATTTTATATCGGCATCCTATGTCCATGGATGAATAGGTGACATCCCTTTGTTAGTTTGTAAAGTTAGTTAGTAAAATAGCTTATATTCTCCATAGCTTCTATAAAATATGTGAAGAATAATGACTGTGTATGAGGCAACTTTGATCTGGTGATAATACATTTGTTAAGATAGTTACTTACTATCATATAAGTCAGAAAGGAACTTCGATGCGAGAAATGCGAGATCGTTCTAGAACTCATAAGTTTCATTACATTTTTGAATTGGTGTTGTTCGTTATATGTGGAGTATCGGTTATCTACTTTGCTATGGTTGGCGCTTATGACAAGACCTTTCAAGCGGGTCTTATTATTTTTGTTCTGTTATTTTTAAGAGGAATAATGAAGTGGACCAAAACGAAGTTGCCTCCTGCACTGTACTTGTCAGTGCTGATCTTTATCACCATTACGATGATGCTTGCCAATCTCTTCGGTATGTATGGCGTCATTCCTTATTTGGACAAAATTGAACATCTGCTGTCTGGCGTTATTCTATTCTTCGTTGGCCAGTTCATCGTGAATAAGATGGTAAAGCGTAAAGGGATGAATAGCTTGCCCACCAACATTATCATTTGGTTCTCTTTATTCTTTGCTGTTGCCATGGCTGGAATGTGGGAGATCTATGAGTTTTCCGTGGATCATCTATTCAGGCTCAATTCTCAAAATGGCAGTTTGACGGATACGATGTGGGATATCATCTGCGGAACGGTTGGTGCTGGCGTTACTTCCCTCTATTTAATGACTAAACACGTAAAAACAGACAAGGTGCATTAACATCACGCAATAAGCTTATAAAAAGACCTTATAGAAAAGACCTCTTTTCTGCGACTCAGTCATGCACTTCGCTGACTTCATTCAACAAAAAAGAGGTCTTACTATGGGGATTTTCAGTTTAGACCCACCTGTATATCTTAATATCTACCCCGATTTCGGTTGGAAAACCTTCTGCTACAAATACTTCATTATTCAAATAAGACAGTGCTTTACTGTTCGTTATTAATTTAGGATAGGTTTGAAACAAAGATTCCTTCTCATTTTTATGAAAGTTTCCATTATTCTCAATATAAATCTGACAGGTTTCTCCCGTATAATCCTGGCCGTGAAGCATGTATCTAGCAGATAGACTGTGGCTGCCGGACTTACTGATGATCTGAGTATCCACTCCTCCGTCTAATACTTTCCCTTGAAACAGATCCCCTTTTACTTGGCCTGTAAAAGAAATCATGATTACGGTATCTCCATCATTATTCTGAAGCTCGGCTGACTTATCAATCTTAACTTGTACGGTGAATACCTCTTCCCATGTCAGCATATTAGTCCGCAGTCCCCTTCTTTTTCAAAGTGTACAGAATATATAACAAAACAAACCATAGAGGAGTTAATAGTAATGCCGGACGTGTTTCATCCGCAAACAGCATAATAACGAGAATAAATGCAAAGAGTGCTAAGACAACATAATTCACAAAAGGTGTGAAAGGTGCTTTAAACTTTGATTTTGCATGTAACTCAGGCTGTGTTTTCTTATATTTGATATGACATATGAGAAGTACACCCCAGACCCAAATAAAACAGATGGCGCTAATTGTGGTGACGACCCCAAAAGCTTGTTCTGGAATCAGTTTGCTAAGCAAAGCTCCCACAGATAGGACAAGCGTTGATACCAATAATCCGTTTCTGGGTACATGATGTTTATTTAGTTTAGAGAAAAAGGAAGGTGCCTGCTTATTGCCTCCTAAACTATATAAAATTCGGCTGGTTGAGAACATCCCGCTATTACAAGCAGAAGCAGCTGAAGTTAATACGACAAAGTTAATCACTCCTGCGGCAATGGGAATCCCAACTAAACTAAATGTTTTAACAAAAGGGCTTTCAGCTGCGCTAAGCTCTGTCCAAGGACTAATGCATAATAGGGCGATAATCGCACCAACGTAGAAAAACAAAATTCGTAAAGGAATTTTATTAATAGCCGATGGAATATTTTTTTCTGGATTCGATGTTTCCGCAGCCGATACACCGACTAGCTCCACGCCGACAAAGGCAAACACAACCATTTGAAACGAAAGTAAGAACCCAGATATTCCGTGTGGGAAGATTCCGCCATGCTCCCAAATATTTTTTACCGTAACCATTCCTGTATCTGTTTTAAATTGAGTCACGAGCAAGATAACGCCAATACCAATTAAAGCAAGAATCGTGACTACCTTAATTAGTGCAAACCAAAATTCGAGTTCCCCAAAGTTCTTCACCGTTAAAAGATTGAGCCCTAATAAGATGATTAAGCAGATCATTTCGGGTACCCACTGAGGAATATCAAACCAGTATTGTACATACACCCCAACGGCAATTACATCCGCCATAGCGGTCATGATCCAGCAGAACCAATAAGTCCATCCTGTTACAAATGCTGCCCGCGGGCCAAGATAATCTTCAGCAATATCGGTAAAAGACTGATAACCCGCTTTTGATAACAGCAGTTCTCCAAGGGCCCTCATTACAAAGAAAATGGCGATACCTATGATTAGATAAGCAATGATGATCGAGGGGCCTGCCAGCTGTATCGCTTTACCAGATCCTAAAAATAATCCAGTACCAATCGTTCCGCCGATTGCGATGAGCTGTACATGACGATTCTCTAAACCCCTCTGTAACTCTTGTTGTGCCATACGTATCTCTCCCTTATCATACTAAAATTGTCTACATCCTTCTGAACAGTAAAAAGAAAATAAAAAAAGAGATTGGATATTCTCCAATCTCTCAAGGTCATATAAGTAATAAATAAGCTTTGTATATACATAAATAAACATGTATAACAAATAAGTTATTTAGTACTCTTCTGTCCTTTTGCCTGAGATTGTGAACCCTTCGGCGCCATGAATGATTTCATGGTCTCTCCAGAAGCTGCTCCTGCTATAGTGTGATCCATAGCAATCATAGCCTGCTAGTTATTTAATTTTTTCGTGTGTTCACTCTTTAAATATGTTCACAATATTAATCACAGTCAAATATTTTGTCAATGACATTCACACAACTGTAAAACCCGTACATCGATCGTTAATCAAAAAAAGGAGGCAAGAGATTCTATCTCTTGCCTCCTTCTCCATAAAGAACTATACAGCTTTTAAATGCCAAACTAAGCTTTGGAAGTCCCCTTTTATCTCAACGGGAATATGCAAACCAGCATACATTAATTCATCCCCGCCGAATACTTCACCATCTCCAGCTAGTGCATACTGTTTTGCAGGATCGATTCCTTTTAGTCTTAAGAAGGTGCTAGGTGCTGCTGCCTCATCTAAAACACGGAAATAGAATACAATGACTTCTGACTTATCTTTATTCGTGAACAGCCAAGACGTAATATTGCCTTCAAAAGGACTTTCCAGTCGATAGAAGTCTCCAAATTGAATTAATCCACGGATTTCTTTGTAATTGGACACTTGCTCTTTGACAATCTCCTTCTCCTCATCCGTCATTTGAGTCAAATCAAGCTCATATCCCAAATTACCGGATATAGCTACATCTCCTCGCATTTTCAGGGAAGTGATTCGGTGCACTTGATGATTAGGAACAGCCGAAACATGAGCCCCCATTGAAATGATCGGATATACAAGACTTGTACCGTATTGAATTTTCAGTCTGGATATCGCGTCTGTATTATCGGAAGTCCACGTCTGCGGCATATAATACAGGATTCCTGGATCAAATCTTCCACCGCCGCCGGAGCAACTTTCAAATAAGATGTTCGGGAAGGAAGACGTGATGGCATCCATTACTTTATATAGACCCAGCATATAACGGTGTGCAGTCTCTCTTTGCCGATCTGCCGGAAGAAGAGCCGAACCAATTTCCGTCATGTGTCGGTTCATATCCCATTTCACATACGAAATGGGAGCACTCGCCAAGATGTTGCAAACCCGTTTCGTAATTTCTTCACACACATCCTCTCTCGAAAAATCGAGTACAAGCTGTCTGCGGCTTTCGGAACGGCTGCGATTAGGTACATGAAGACACCAATCAGGGTGATCACGATACAGGTCACTGTCAACAGAGATCATCTCCGGTTCAAACCACAGCCCAAACTGCATACCTATGTTGTTTACACTCTCTGCAAGATGATCAAGACCCTCAGGGAGCTTGTTACGATCAACAAACCAGTCTCCCAGCGAGGTAGTATCATCATCGCGTTTGCCAAACCAGCCGTCATCAAGAACGAATAATTCAATCCCTAAGTCTTGACCTACTTTAGCAATATCCATAATCTTCTCTGCATTGAAATCAAAATAAGTAGCTTCCCAGTTATTCACTAATATCGGACGTTCTTTGTCCCGGTAAGTTCCCCTAACTAGACGGGTACGATATAACTCATGGAATGTTCGAGACATTCCGCCAAGTCCTTCGGATGAATACACCATAACAACCTCAGGTGTTTGGAAGCTCTCGCCGTTCTCCAGTTTCCAACTAAAATCAAATGGATTAATCCCCATCGTTACACGCGTATTTCTAAATTGATCCACCTCAGCCTGAGCTAGAAAGTTCCCGCTATAGACAAAGTTAAATCCATATACTTCTCCATGATCTTCAGTTGCATCTTTTCTGAGAAGCGCCATAAACGGATTATGTTGATGACTGCTTGCCCCTCTTGTACTTTCCACAGACTGGATTCCATGACGCAGCGGCTGACGTGCAATATGTCTTTCTTTTACGTGAGCGCCATGCAGGTGTAAAAAGTCGAATTCGGCATCTCGAAAATCAACGGATGTGCTTAGTGCACTGAGTAATTTGATAGAATGAGCTCCTTCATTCACAAAACGGACAGACCGAGTTATCACATTGAATTGTTCAAAGACGGTATAAGTTAAAAACACCTTCAGACCAATCAACGAATCCTCCATGAGGATCTCAAGAGTTTCTGCCTCATCCTCTTTTTCAACATAGGTGGAAGGAAGCCCCTCTAGCGGCGTTTTTCCTTTACTAATTTTATGATCAACATACCGTAAGTCTGTAATGGTTGAGCCATTACCCAGTTGAACTTGGTAAGCAGGCTTTCTAAAATCTGTATTCCCGTACTGCGGATATTCCTGCGGCAATGTATCCAGAGAAAACGTACGATCATGTCTATGATCATAAGGATTTCCCGAGAATCCCCGGTCTACATATTGAATAGCATTAGAATGCCGGTAGTCGCTAACACCTCTGCCCCAGTAATAATGTGCAAGGTATCCATCACGTAATACACCCATTACATAGCTGGTATCTTTAGCCCTCAAATGGAAGGTCTTATTTTCAGAATTATAATGAATTCCCATTTTAATAAAACAACTCCTATCTCAATTTGATTGCTCCTTTATAACCGTGCCTATAATAGGTCAATTGATCTTTCTAGCATGTTTTTGGTTTAACACTATCTCGAATGACCAACTCCGCAGGAAGGATTACCTTTAGTGGAATGGTTCTTCCTTTCAAACGATCATAGAGGAGTTTCACTGCTGTTTTTCCCATTTCATCACCGTACACTTTTACGGTGGATAACGGAGGATTCATATAAGCCGCAGCTTCGATATCGTCATAACTAAATATAGATACATCTTCTGGAACCCTGATATCTGCTTCATGGAGCGCTCGAAGCACTCCCACTGCGGTAGGATCACTTCCGACAACAATCGCACTTGGCAGATCCTTCATTTCAATTAGCTGTTTCGTTAACGTATATCCGCTCGCTGTACTCCACTCACCGATCAGAACTTTCTCCGGATTATATAATCCTTTTTCCTTCATCGCTTTTTCAAAAGTACTCTGTCTGGTATCTTCTTTATCGCTCGTCTTAAACTTGCTGACGCCAAAAATTTCTCCTTTTCCGCCGATATAAGCAATATCGGTATGCCCAAGTTCGAGCAAGTAAGAAATAACGAGCTCTGTAGCGCCTTCAAAATCAGAGATCACAACATCCACGTTTGAATCTTTTGGTAAATAGTCAACAGCGATTATATTGTTGTTATGAGCATAAACTTCTTTTAAATCCGCGATATCTACATCTCCGATGACAATTAATCCATCTAACCCGCTTACACTATCAGCTGTGATTTGACTTTTCCCAACAATCATCGTGGAAACGATACGCAAGGGATACTGATTACAGGCATCTTCTGCCCCAAGTCGAATGGACTGAAAATAGGGATCAATCGTTTCATCATTCAACATAATGACGCCAATGTTGTAGGCTTCTTCCTGTTTTTTCACCTTCACACTTTTTTTTCGTAACGGTTTATAATCTAACTCATCAACGATAGCCAAAACCCTTTTTCTCGTTTCATCAGATACGGAAAGGGACGGATCGTTATTCAATATTCTTGAAACGGTAGCAGTAGAAACTTGGGAATGTCTTGCTATATCTTTAATAGTTACCATGGTATCACCTATACTTTTTAAGTTAATTTTACTTAAATATCATACCATGAATATGAACGTAAGAGACTAGGAAAGACTTACTTCACCCAGTTTCGCTCTCTTCTCTCCAGACAGCGTAAATATAGATATAAGAGTAAAGACGAGTGCAACCGTACCTAAGAGCAGGTAAGCGCTTTTAAACCCGACAGTATCGTACATATTACCAGCGATGGTTGATAAGAAGATGGCTCCTACTTGCTTTGAAAACTGGAAGCCAATTAAATAAATGGTTGCCGATAATCTCATATCAAAATTAGCTGAAATGTATTTAAATACACCAACAAGTAAAATAGGTACCTCTGCGGCATGCATTAATTTTAATAAACTGATCGCAACAGGGCCGTCTGCAATACTGGAACCCAGTATTCTGAATGACATAATAAATCCAGCATAGATTAGTGCTTGTTTTGCACCAAACTTATTGATGATAAATGGTGCGAGAACCATGACGATCGCTTCAAGGAATACTTGGAGGGTGACAAGGTTTCCAAACACCTCCGTACCCTGACCTTCTGATGAGAAGAAATGGGTAAAGTAGACTGGAAATTGCTGATCATACACATCATAAATACAGCCAACACCAAGGACATAGATTACAAAAAACCAGAACTTTTTATTTTTAAACAGGGAAACCGTTGAAACTTTAGGAGCTGAGGGCTGATTCTCGTTATAGAGCGCTTCAGAATTGTTTCCGCTCATTTTTGCAAAGCTTAATACGAGTGCTAATAAAATCGCTGCAATGGAACAAATCCAAAAAATGATATTTGGATTGGTAGCAAATAAATGGCCGGTTACAAAGGTACTAATTGCAGCACCGATATTACCAAACACTCTGACGCGACCATACTCAAAATTATTTACATGGCTGACTTTTTCAATGTAGGCTTCGATTACTCCTACCCCGCCATTAAAAATAGCACCAAGGTAAGCGCCTCCAACGATGGCAGCAAGAATGATATTGGTTTTGAGCAAAGCAGGGAATAGATAGACGAAGAAAGGACCAATCAGAACTAACAGTCCTACGAAAACCCATAATAAATTTTTCTTTAGTCCCAATCGATCCGAAATAATTCCAAAAAACGGTTGATAGCAAATGGCTGCGATGGAGATTGCAGAAAAGACAATTCCTGTACTTGTAGAGCTTAATCCCCCTACTTGTGACAACCACAAAGATAAAAACATATTACATGCGGCCCAAACAAAGAAATACAGTAAAAAGAAACATCCAAATAGCCAATAGTTCTTATTAAGCGTCTTCATTCCAATCCTTCTTTCATCTTTTTTCAAGAAAGCAGTAAAACGATTACATAAAGCGATTACATAAATAACTAGTTATCTTAATGTTGTTTTAGTAAATTTAGTGTAGCAAAAAAGTTAGAAAACTACAATAGAAGACTTTTTTTATTCATAATCTCTAAAAAAAGCGGATATATTATGATTTATCTTATATTTTTTCAGTAAAATTAGTTAATTTATCGATCTGTTTTACTAAAACAAGATGTGAAATAAGCTAAGACAAATACTTTTAAATTATAAATAGAGATATAAAAAAAGGCCTATGTTTGCACCCTACCTCTTCCATTAGGTGCACACAAAAGCCTTATCATACCTTATCTTACCTATATTATTTATTCACAAAATTTTACCGACACAGAAAAACTATTTTCCGGGATAATAGTCAATGGACATTTCCATATACTCATCATTATTAAAGAAGGTGTTTTTTATTAGTTCTTTTAAATCTAAAATTTACATTCTGTCTGTTGTTTTGATCATATTCTTTATTGCAGCACTAGGTAAATGGCTTTTAAACAGGGATACTACATCCTATTCAACATGGCTTTGGGATACCTCTGTTATAGAGACAGATATGGAGCGTACGGTGGAGTCCATTCATAACATGAACATTGATTCTGTTTATTTACAATACTCTTCAAAGGTTACTAACGAAACCTATAGAAACTTTATTTCTTCATTGCAAAAAGAAGGAGTAGATGTATATGCATTAGATGGTGCACCTGACTGGGGTATTACAGACCATGAAAGTAAAGATCAGTTTCTAGATTGGTTTCATAACTACCAAGCAGATGCGCCTCTTCATGAGCAATTTAAAGGTATACATCTGGATATCGAGCCTTACTTGTTAGAAAACTGGGAAGCAAACCAGGAGGAAATCATCTACCAGTTTCAAACCCTCCTCTTGCAACTAAAGAATTTCGCTGAAAATAGGAACACAAGCTTAGGAGTGGATATCCCTTTTTGGTTTGATGAGATACCCTTTGATAATAAATACGGACAAGGTTACCTATCACAGTGGCTGATACAAAATACAGATGAAACTACGATCATGGCATATCGAAATTTTGCAGAAGGCAAAAACGGGATTATCGACATCAGCACACAGGAAGTGGACTGGGCCGAGCAAGAAAATAAGAAAATAACAATTGCCCTTGAAACTGAAAAAACTCCTGAAGAACATATCTCGTTTTATAATAAAAATAAACACACCCTTGATTCCGAGATTAAACATGTACAGGACCATTACAAGGGCCGTATAGCGGGAATCGCTATTCATTCCTTCGAGAGTATGAAAAAGCGATCGCAATAAATCCCTAACCTACGTATCTGAGGAATATAAAAAAACGGTGTCTAAAAGAAAGAACAACTCCTTCTTAAGACACCATTTTTATACTCTGATTCTTATGACATGTAACTCTCAAAAAAGCCCCGTGATAAACTATATTTACTAACGGATTGCTGCTTAACATCACATCTTCCTAGGATGTCACTAAGCCACCGATATAAAAATTTATTATATTTCACTTCTAGAACTTTTGTGTCGAAATCAAATAGCGGATACAGAATCGTATCTGGGTTAAAAAAATCTAAATCAATCTCATTGCTGCGGATCTCTGAATCGAGCGTGATCCGAATATCATTGGTCGGATGTATAAATGCTTTTCTTCGATATTCAATGATAACTGCAGGACGATAATGATCAATTTTCATAATATTATAAATAGTATTCGCTGCCTTACTATTATATTTTAATAAAACATCGTAATCACATTCTATTAATCTTTGGGCATCTTCGCGATCAATAACGACACTATCTTTTCTTTGCGCCGTGCCAAATTTCCGTTTAATCTCTAACTTTACCTTTGGATGATTCACATCATACGTTCTTATTCTAATTTTTTTGCGATTTTCTATTCCATCTACTCGTTCATAGAAATCCTTATTATAAGGGGTATCAAAATATAAAGAACGAATGAGGTATCCAAAAGCTTTATTGTTTTTATCAGGGATAAGAACATCATTCAACACGCTTGATAACTCAGCATACTGAAAAGAATTGATCACATACTTCATTTCTTTTCTTGATACATTCAAAGTTGTTTCACTCATTAGTAAGAAATCCTTTCGTTCCCTTATTCCATTGAAACACGCTCCATATTTCCCCACTTGTGCTTTCCTTTTCGTGTACCCACAAAAGCACCAATTCGAAATAGGGAACACATTTGTCTATAACCGATACATTCAAATACCGATACAGCAAGAAGTTTAAATACCGCTTTTAGAGACAGAGAATCACTAAATAAATAATGACAGAAAATAATAGAAATCCAGGATGCGACGATATTAAACACCATATAAAAAATCAAAAAGAAAATAAGGAATTCCAGATTAATCATATGAAAGAAAAAGGATAAAGTAACCGTCAATATCCCGAGAATCTCTAATATAGGGGTTATATACTCGAATAAAACGAAATACGGATAAGAAATCATACCCACCGTTCCATACATCGGACGAAAGAACATAAAGGAGTGAGAAAAGAGCGCTTGTCCCATGCCTATATGCCAGCGTCTCCTTTGCGATTTCAGCACTGATATTTTCTCAGGGACTTGCGTCCAACAGATCGCATCGGGTACATATTCAATATGATAAGGGAGGTTATTTTTTCGATAATAACAGTGCAGCTTTACAATCAAATCCATATCTTCGCCCATTACATCTGTGGTATATCCCCCCACTTTGATTACTGCTTTTTTATTATATAGACCGAATGCTCCAGAAATAATTAAATTTGAATTCAGTCCATTCATTGCTACACGTGACATCAGAAACACACGGAAGTATTCAATCATTTGGAACATAACAAGCCATTTTTTGGGTGGATCAATCTTTACAATTCTACCATCTTTAATCGTGGCCTGATTTGCAACTTTAATATTACCTCCAACTGCAACGACATCATCACTTTCCAGGAATGGTACCACAATTTTCTCCAAAGAATCGTACTGTAAAATAGAATCAGCATCCATACAAATAAACAGGGGATATTTACTTACATTAATTCCAGTATTAAGAGCATCGCTCTTTCCCCCATTTTGTTTATCTACAAGTACAAGTCGCTTTCCTTCAAAATCACCTTCGTAAATACGATTGATATCTTTGCAGTCTATTTGTTTATGAATAGGGCGTTTCACTTCTTTTAACTCAAAGTGGTCCAGCACTTTTTGCATGGTCGAGTCTTTCGAGCCATCATTAACAATGATAATCTCAACTTTTGGATACCTTAAGTGTAATAAAGAGGTGATAGAACTTATAATCGTTACCTCTTCATTGTAGGCAGGAACAATAATAGAAATAGGGATATAATTCTCCCTATTATTAAGCTCCGAGTAACCCATATGGCTTTTCTTTATAAAAAAGTCATCAAGATGAAAGGAAGCCACCATGGTATTTAAAAACACATAAGTCGCATATAGAAACATATAGACCAAGAAAAAGAAATTAATGAACAAGATGATTTGTTTTAAATCCATCTCTTCTCTCCTCCTTTTCCACGTTCTCGATCTGGAAGCAGGCTAATTTAACTTGATCATTATCAGAGTTGATTAGACCTTTGGAATAGAGAGTGTAAATCATGATATCTCTAGCAAAAGTGTCCTTTTCACAAATGACTTTCCTAATGGAACTATCCTTATTAAAAATGTCCTCTTCTTCCAAGCGAAAGAGGGTAAAAGCACAATTGTACCGTACGAACCAGTTCGCATCTTTTATATATTCATGGAGCAGTGTGATCGTTTCTTCACATGGATAAAAACCAATAGCCCTAGCACACACGGCTCTAATTTCGTAGTGTTTACTTTTGAATTTTTCAACAATAAATGGGTATGCCTCTTGTTTATGAACGACTCCAAAATAGCGGATTCCAGCAATGATTATTTCTTTATCGCTAGATGCCTCAATGAATTGTAGAATCTCATCAGTATATTCACTGATTATACGGTTTGTAAAATGGTCCAAGATACCCCGCTTTATTTTTGGGCAGAATTCGGCCATATGACTAGCTAAAGATTTATTTAACTCTTGCATATCCCCGCGAAAACTACCCATAAAATCGACAATCACTTTATTATTAAAGTACAATTTCCCTTTTGAGATTTTGCGATATGCCTCAATAATGGCATCCACATTTCCTGTATTTCTAAGGACTCGAAGGGCATTATTCCTCACATATAGCGAAGGATCATCTAGACTTTCTAGTGCAAATTTGATAACCTCTTCCGAATTCATATAATATTCAGCACACAAATATAAGATATAGCTCTTTCGATACTTATTGTGCACGATGCGATTGTTGTTTAACATTTGGAAATCAATAATAAGAGTGACCAACTTATGCAGCTTCTCAGTTAAACCGTCCTGTTTCACTCTGGCAAAATAAATAGAATTAAATGCCTGAAGGCCTGTCTTGGTTTGAACCTTTTTCCGCAGATCTATAAGTTCATTTTCTGAAATGATAGATCCACTTTCTGATTCCAAATACTTGTCAACAATCGGCTGCATTTCATTTTCCAATTGGCTGACTTTTCTATGGTCAATTCCTTGTTTCACTTTTGAAAAAACAATATATAAAATAACAAGAAGTAAAATAACGAAGAAAAAAATAATAGAGAAGTATATCAGATCCATATTCGTCCTTTCTTAAGAGTCTTCTACATTTTCAAAATAGGCTTGAAGCACTTCATAAGATTTTTTAGTTCTTTCCTGATAGTAAATGTCATTATTTTTTAGACGTATATAGCTAGGAGAAGTAACTTTTGTTATTTGCCCATCGTTCTCCGTTACAACCTGTACCCCGATTTGATCTATTTTTACTTTGGCATTGATTCCATCCTTATAAAAATCTCCTAATGCTGTCCCACCAATCGGGTCAATCACATTAATTAACAGCCACGGAATTCGAAGTTCTATCACATCTTCTTTTACATAAAAATCGGCTAGTGAATTATATTGATCAGAATCATAATCTGAGTTTCCAAATACAAGTGTGCCTGTTTCCATATATTTTGGCGGTACTTTCTCCATAGTTCCGTCATTCTGAAATACATTCCGTGTTAACAGATAGATTGGATCAAATATATCTGTATTTTCGTTAGGGATCGTTGTCATTTTATCCACGATATTAGAGTAGTACTTATAACGAAAATCAAAAATATTGTACCGAGAATGAACCTGAATATCTGAATCGTTTTTCCCTTGTATTCTTGCAACGAAATCAGCATTCATATCAAACATCCCATCATATCCTTCATAGTTCTCAGTTCCCATCGATGGGTTAACATCAATAGCTATACGCAGATGATCCTTCGTAAAATGAAATTTGTCCTTTTGAATCATCAGATATAAATAGCTGGAGTCATATTTGGCGTACAATTGTCCATTTTCATTATCGTATAGTAAGTTTTCTTTACTCCAATCCGTGGTGATCCCATCCACTTTAACAGCCTGCTCATCGCTTGGAACAAACTGCATAATTCCAAAATGTTGTTCACTCGATTGCACGTCTAACCATTTTTCTGTATTATCTATGTTTTTTATATGACGTGTATTCCAGGTTCTGCTTCGCTGCCACTCATCCTGCCAATTATATATAATGGCCCCTGCATATTGATTTTGATAAATATCATCGAGCAACTCTGTAAGATACTTCCCCTGTTCCTCTTCGGTCATTCCTCCACGACTGTAATGATTATATTCATCTTCTTTGGACATGGCCCTAGAAGTAGATAATCCAATACTCGTAATTACAATCGGTTTCTGGTGAATGCTTTTTAATTGTTGTAAATAACCTTCAAAGGATCCTTCCTTTTCTGAAGGGAGAGAATTTTCTAAGCTAATGTTTAGAAAGTCGGTATCGTTTGGTGATGCCTGATAACTAGCAAAAATTCCAGTATGAAAATCATTTGTTACCTTGAGTTTCTCAATATTTAATTCCGTATTACGAAATACACTGGATTGTGCCGAATGTATAATAGGGTCAAGCTCCGTGGTGTTTAAGAAGGAAACCAATCGCTGTTGATTATATTTTTCAGTTTCATATTGGACAGTATAATCTAATGCCTCAGCCATTATATATTCAAACCCATTTAGAGAATCGGCCGTAACATATCTCCCCGCATAAGTTGAATGCTCTTGATCCCTTTTATTAATAATTTTTATTAACGTAGGATCCCACGAGTTACCGATAACGTAGCCTAATACATAAGGAGAAACATCATTTGCATACCATTTACTTGTAAAAATATCTTGATTCCACATCATCTTTCTGCCATGGACAACATCAATGGTATTCTCAATATTAGCTTGTAACTGTTTCGATATTTCTTCACTCGTTTGTTTATATTCACCATCAATTACATCTTCATCTATAGGAATATCATGAATGATATATATAGGATTTTGATTATTCTTATTAAATTCGTAAACTGCATTATAGAAAGCGGGTGACTGAATAGAAGGAATTCGAATGGTGTTGACATTCATCTTACTGATTTGATCTAGCCAAGCACTCATTTTCTCTTCCAGTTCGTCTGAACTTAGTTGATCTTTATTAGGTAGACTGTCACTTAAAGATATCCCTTTTATTAAGAAGGCATTCCATTTTTCACCATCATAATGTTCAATCTGATCTTCCCCGACCCTTACTGCATAATGAACACCATTTTCTTCAGTCGAGTTTTTAAAAGTACTCTTTTTATAATGCAAACCACCTGAAAAAAACAAATATATCAATAACATGATGATCAATATCATACTAGAGACAATTAGCATAAATTTACGCAAGTTACATCAATCCCTTACAAATCACTCTCGTTCATTCTGTATAAGATAGCTGTATTTTGATCAATCCAGCTTGCCCGTTTCGCAATATAGTCTTTCATTTGTTGAATCTCTTTTTCATACTCTTCTGCTTGCGAAGTAGTACCGTTCCATTTCGCATGATTTCGCTGGATCGCATCTCCCAGTTCTTCAACCGCACGATCTATCAAATCATATAAGTATTCTTCTGATAATACATTCTTTCGAAGGAACTGATATCTTTCTATATACGTATCAACAAAATAAGGATCTTTAAAAAGCTGATCAAACCAAGTGGTGTTGAACATTTTAAATCCTTCTGCACTAGAATATGGGGAATTTTCAGGTAAACCGAGGGTCAAATCAAAATCCCAAACGGGTCCTGCATGTAGACGACCACCTATATCTCTGTAAAAATATGTACTTACATCACCACCATCCACATTATTAAAAAAGTCGTTAATGATCGCATAATCTACAAAGGACTTCACATCAATGTATTTTCGATATCCGCTTCTTTTGTTGGTAAAGTCACGAGAATATAAGGTCAATTCAAAATCATTAATATAGTCATCTATGATTTGTTTTTGGTTGTCCGTAATTCGTGCCTTGCCTGGATACACATACGTAAGTCTACTTCTTTTCTTGACTGTACCATCTGCACTTACAATTTGGTCTGTTAAGACACTACTCCATAAGCTGTCTATAACAGGCTCTCCTACTTTAATCTTGTCCCTAGCAATGATAAAGCTCGTATCTGTGTAACGCTCATCGGTTTTTGTTATATTTACCCGATCAGAACTACGTGTGATTTTCTCCATCAGCATATATACACCACGGTAGCTTACATCGTTGATCTCATTTGTTTGATCATCAAGGATATACACTTCAACAAACCGTGTTTCGGGTGCAAATGCCATGATTTCACCCGAAACTTGGTAAGCTAAATGATTTCGAATCAGGGAACTGTCTGCGGAAACCCCATTTAATACCCACTCATTATCTTTGGGCATATTTAATAGGGAGACATCTTTTTCTCCCCCGGTCTCATTCATAAATTTTAGAGAGAACTGTTTTTTGGGATTAATGCGTGAAGATTGTCCTCTGATACCAATCTCCACCTTTTCTTTAATTGCTGGTTTTGTTTGCGGATCCATACAGGTGGTTCCATCAGAATTAACATCATATAAGGAAAAATCCACATTATACCTATCCGTCTTTTCATTAATTGAAGAGTCAGATATGGTTTCAATATTTTGACCATCGGTATCAATAATAACAACCGGTAAATTGTGATCTCCTTCACATGAATGTACATCAGGATTTGAGGTTGCCTTTTTCTCGGAATTTTCGTTTCCATATTCAGAAGTGTAGGTCAATCGAGGAATTGCAACAATAAAACTAGCAATCAATAATATGACCATAATGAACAACAACGTTTTTCTTCCATTATTTCTTTTGTTCATATGTCATACACCTATTCTAGTGTTTCTCCATTTTGAGAAACGACGTTAATTGAAATAACACCTTTAATCTTTTTCATATATTCATATTCCTTTGTTGAAGCATTGCCTTTTAGCTTGATTTGATAAACAAGTTCAACAAATTGGTCATTTACCGTTTCTGAACGTAATTTATAACCTCTGCACACTTTAAACATATGCGCTCTTATATTTTCTAAAGATTCGTCTATATTTTCAGAGCGGATAATAATTAAATAACGTTCATCACTTCCAATACCATAGTTAAAAACAAAGCATACTAAGGAGATGATAACTGTCCCGATAATAGTAATCGCTAAACTGCCTGAACCTGCTCCTAATCCGATAGCAATGGTCCAGAAGATATACGCTGTATCACGTGGATCTTTAACCGCCGTACGAAAACGAACAATAGAAAGCGCCCCGACCATCCCTAAGGATAGAGCGATATTTCCGCCAATAATGCTCATAATTACGGTTGTAATTAATGTTAGCATAATGAGAGAAATATTAAATTTCTTACTATACAGAATGCTTCCATAAGTGAACCGATATGTAATAAATACGATTAAACTCAGTGCTAATGCGACTAACGTATTCCCGAGTAGCTGCGTAGTCGTAACATCAGCGGTACTACCATACAAAAGTTCATATAACGCATCTTTCATCAATCACAACTCCAAACAATAAAAATTAATTAACAATAGACCGGTGTAAACTACCAATCCTTTATAACTAGTAGTTAAGATAGCATCATCAATAAATGTCGTCAAGAATAGAGAATGCAAATGAAAAACGATGTGAAATTCGATGTAAAATATACACAAAAATACTGCTGATATCCTTATATCAGCAGTATTTTTACTGGTTGAGATTATTGAAAATTGTCTGGGTAAATCAATTTCATATATCGTTCCGATTAAAGCAACAAAAAGTATGATGAAATTAATTTAGATTTGTATCTATTTTCTTAATTACTTTTGCCGGCACTCCTGCAACAACCGTGTTTTTGGGCACATCCTTAGTAACAACGGCTCCCGCGGCAACCACAGCATTGTCCCCAATCGTTACCCCGGGTAATATCGTTGCGCTCGACCCAATCCATACATTTTCTCCAATCACAACAGGAGAAGGATACGTTCCATTTCTTGTTTCTATAGATAATCCATGATTCAGGGTAGCAATGGTGACGTTCATACCGATCAGTGAACCATCCCCTATTCTAATCCCGCCTCGATCTTGAAACGAACATCCCGTGTTAAAAAACACGTTTTTTCCAATGGTGATATTTTTGCCGAAGTCTGTATAAAACGGTGGAAAACACGTAAAAGATGAATCTACTTCCGTACCTGTCAGTTCACTAAAAATCTCTACAATTTCTTCTTTCGAGTGGTAGGACGTATTCAACTTCATGGTTACCCTTTGGGCTTCGTAGCTGCACTCTATTAATAGCCCATGCAATTCTTTATCGCTGCCTAAAATGGGGTTGCCTTCCTTACAAAATTCGATGAAAGCTTTCATATCCATAGCTGAACCCACCTGACCTTTATTATACTTCTTGTTTTGTAGGACGAATAATCATATCACTAACCGATACTCTCTCCGGTGTATCAATAACATAAGCGACTGCTTGCGCAATATCCTCTGCAGATAGCCCCCATTCCTTTTGGGCTTTATGTAACTCTTCTCCCACTTTTTTATCGCTTATTGTCTTGTAAAGCTCTGTCTCGACGGCTCCTGGTGAAATAATGGTCGATTTGATATTGTTTTCCCGTTGCTCTTGTCTTAGTCCTTCCATAATTGCTCTTACAGCAAATTTCGTACCGCAGTATACGGCAGAATCCGGATAGACAACATGGCCAGCTACTGAATCAGTTGAGATAATATGTCCTGATCCTTGTTCAACCATTTGAGGAAGGGCAGCGGCAATCCCATTTAGTACGCCCATTACATTGATATCGAGCATCTTTTTCCACTCATCGCGTTTTGTCTCAATTAGTGGTGCCGTCGGCATGATCCCCGCATTATTAAAAAGCACATCGATTCTGCCGAATTCGGTAAGGGCTAAATCAATAACCCGCTGTACGTCATCATAATTTGTGACATCCGCCTTTTTATAGACAATGGATGCATCAGGAAGAGATTCTTTGATTCTCTTTAGATTTTCCTCTCTACGTGCTGCTAATACTAATTTAGCTCCTTTATTCGCCAATATTTTTGCGGTTGCTTCTCCAATCCCGCTAGACGCCCCCATGATAATAATCACTTTGTCTTGTATAGCCATCTATAATTCCTCCCTCATCCATTTAACCGTTTTCAATAAAATCATAGGATGATAAGAACTAATTATCCAATGCCTATATAAAATAAACTCTTATGCTTTTTAGGCATACCAACAGAGAAACAAAGGATTACTCTCACAATATTTGACATAAGCGTATGGGCAGCGTTATTGTTGTGGAATATACAACTTTATAAAAGTAAGTGTATTTTAAGATTTCGAATAAAGTGGATATCATTTTATGTTGAGAGATAAGGCATCTTTTTTAAATGAAGACCTTATTTCTACAAAAGGAGACGACAACGATGAGAAAACTGGAAGGAAAAATCGCCATCATTACAGGAGCAGCCGGTGGTATTGGTAAAGGAATAGCAACCGCTTACGTTAAAGAAGGAGCAACCGTAGTCATTATCGATTTGAACGCGGAAGCTGGGGAGCAAACAATTAAA
This sequence comes from Paenibacillus sp. GYB006, assembly GCF_036577645.1. Classification (NCBI taxonomy): domain Bacteria; kingdom Bacillati; phylum Bacillota; class Bacilli; order Caryophanales; family Paenibacillaceae; genus Paenibacillus; species Paenibacillus sp. GYB006. The sequence continues at coordinate 452,296 of NZ_JARBDA010000003.1, forward strand.
GAATTGCAAGAATATGCTCCTGAATCTATCTTTATTGAAGCGAATCTAACAGAACATGATAAATTAGCTGATATCGTTAAAACGATAGCTGACAAATTCGGAAAAATTGATATCTTAGTCAATAATGCACACGCCTCCCGAATGAATTCGATTGCAGATACAACACAGCAAGATTTCGATTTATCTTTTGGAACCGGTTTCTACCCAACATTCTACTTGATGCAAGCCGCACTTCCTTATTTAAAAGAAACAAAAGGAAATATCATCAACTTTGCTTCCGGTGCTGGCATTAATGGGGACGTTAATCAAGTGTCATACGCAGTTGCAAAAGAAGCCATTCGTGCAGCTACTCGCGTAGCGGCAAATGAATTTGGTCCATTCGGTATCAATGTGAACATCATTGCACCGATCGCAAAATCGCCTGGATTGATTGAGTGGGCAGAAGAGAACCCAGAGTACTATCAAGGCATGCTTGCTAAGATCCCGATGAGAAGACTTGGCGAACTCGAAAATGATATCGGACGAGTAGCCGTATTCCTAGCAAGTGAGGATTCTGCTTATATTACAGGTCAGACTATTATGGTCGATGGCGGATCTATTAAATTACGTTAATTACCGGTGGCGGATACTCTGCCCAATAATATGTGAGAAGACAGTCCTCAAACGTAATGAGGGCTGTCTTTTTATGAGAACACTAGCACCTTACATATTTTCGTTTAAAACCGAGTTGCTCCTTATCTATTGCCTTTTGCAGATTAACAGAAGCATTCAAAAACTTGGTTTTATTGTTGTTATCATTAACCTCCACCGGTCCTACTTCCTTTGCGATTGTGACCGCCTTCTCATGAAGAGGCAGATAGGATACTCCCACAGTATAAATGAAATTGTTCATCGCATATTTTGTACGTTCAGGTGCATCATGAATGGTGCTTGCCACAAGATCCAACATAGCAGCTATTTTCTCTTCCGAAAATTCACCATCTGGACGATTGCCGAGCAGCCAACAGTAGCAGCTCCATCCTGCCGACATTTTTAGCTCTATATCACTTGCTATCCACCTATCAGCAACTTCTTGTGCAACATCCGTTTCTGCCAAAGTTACAGCGACTACATAATCCGATAACATATAAAAATAAGCTCGATCTATCCAACGCTCAAAGTCCTTCTCCGTCATCACTTTAGGATCAGCAATCATCCCTGCAAAATACATAGCATCGTAATTTCCTGTAGCATAAAGTTCCTCAGCCAATGGCTGGTTACGTTTTATTTTTCTAAAGAGCGGCTTCATCGCTCCTGTCGCCACACCAAAAAGCGGTTCGTGCGCACCATTCGACTGATATATTTTCTTGGTTCGTTCCTTGCCGAGAGCTTCAAGCTCTTGCATGACCATTTCTAGATCCATTGTCCGCACTTCCTTTTTTAAAGGTTTATATGATTGTATATGTTCCATTCAGACTCTGTCCGTTGGCTGCTTCGCAAAATAATGCTTCACCGCATATTTGAATGCGTTGATGTAAAAGGAATGAGCCTCCCTGCTCACTTGCGCTTTCGGATGGATGATATCAAAGCCATGATAACAGCCTTGGAACATTTTAAATTCGACCGGTACTCCAGCACTCCGCAGGTTTTCTACATATTGAATAGTTTCATCCCTGAACGGTTCGATGTCTCCAACAAAAGTAACGGTTGGCGGCAAATTGCTGTAATCCGTTGCCCTTGCGGCAGCTGCATATGGAGGCACATCTCCACCGTATAACTCCCCAAGGTACAGCTTCCATGCCCACAGATTATAGTCAGAATTCCAGATTGGCGCATGATTAGACTTGGCAGAATCGGTATCCATTCGGTCATCGATCATCGGATAGATCGGCATTTGAAAAGCGATACTGACCTCTTCCCGGTCTCTTGCGTACAACGTAAGAGCGGCCGTAAGTCCGCCTCCTGCGCTTTCGCCCCCAACCATCAGCTGGTCTTCTCTTATACCGAGCTCCTTGGCATGACTTTTCATCCACAAAAGCGTGTCGTAACAGTCATCCAGTGCAGCAGGATATGGTGCTTCGATGGATAGACGGTAATCGGGTGCAACCACAACACACGGGCTCGCATGGATTAATCGTTTGTACGCTTCGCCAAACATCTCCGGGATGCCCATTGCATAGCCACCGCCGTGGATCCAAAGAACGCCAGGTATTTGGCTAGTGTCTCCAAGCGGCTTATAGATCCGAATTCGCAGCTTCGAGCCGTCTCTTCGTGTTATCCACTCTTCACTGCAATGAAGACCCTCGATGTTCTTCCCGGCTGATCGATCCGATCGCTTCTTCAATTTATACATCGCCTTCTGCCATTTCTGTTCATTCTTTGATTTCATCAGTGAATCGAACAACTTTCCTCTGAATCGCAGTTGCTTATCGATCATATCGGTCGTCACTTTCATCTTATCACCTCTTTTTTCGATTTCATGCAATATAGAACTCCGGAATCAAAAGACTATATTAAACACTATAGACCACTTGAAGACATAAATAAAAATGAGCCCGGTATAATTACCGGACTCATTTCATCAAACTGCTTGATACATATTATATCTAGCTATTTAAAGACACTTCACAGATGAAAACAGCTTCATAGGCATTAAGGCTTCGACACCGAAACAAGGAGTTCGTTATCACCGGAGATAACTGTCACTTCCGGCGGTAGGACCAGGTCTTTCACGAAGAGCGTTTCTCCGATTTCCATCGCGCTGATGTCCAGCTCAACTATAGACGGCAGGTCTTTCGGTAGTGCCTCCACTTCCACATACGGGTCTTGGATTTGCACAACTCCACCCCACTTCGCTCCGGCAGGAATACCTATGATCTTGACCCCTAGCTTCGTCCGAATGATCTCATCGGTTTGAACAAGCTGAAAATCGACATGCAAAGGTGCACGGGTTACTGGGTTCCGTTGAAGATCTTCCAACAGAACGATAAACGAATGATCGCCTTCGATCTTCAGTTCAATAAATCCAGAAGCCCCCTTCTTTATCCACTTTTCAAATTGTTTGGTGCATATATGAATAATTTGATTGTCTGCGTTTTTCCCGAATACAACCCCTGGCAAACGCCCCTCCCGACGTAAATTACGTAGTCCAGAAGGATTCAATTGCGGACGTCTTTCTGTATGAATGTATGTAGCCATGCTCTACCTCTCCTTTTCAATGAGTGATCTTAGCGCGCATTAATAGCAGCCGTCGAACCGCCCCTGAGTGGGGACCAATAGAGAAACACAGCATCACGACCTCCATCCTTTTTCGGGTAGATAGTAATACATTAATGTAAAAAACCCACAAATATAGACGAAAGCACTCCGCTCTGGGTGAGTGGAATGCCTATGGGTTTCACCAACCATACCATATATTGTTATTAATGTCGATGAATTACTATTCTATAATACATTGTTCCATCACATGGGATCCAGGGTAATAACTTAAATAATACTCATCTATAAAGGAGATTGTAATGTTTTTTAATACTTGGATGGATCTGTTTCGAGTTGTTATTATCGGTATTATAAGTTATATCTCGCTTATTCTTATGGTAAGATTGTCTGGCAAACGAGCGCTTTCTCAAATGAACGCTTTTGATTTTACCGTTTCGGTTGCGCTCGGTTCCATTCTCTCTTCGGTAGTCTTAAATAAGCAAATATCCTTGAGTGAAGGTTTAACCGCCTTGGCTCTGCTGATTGGAATGCAGTTTCTGTTATCACAGCTTTCTTTAAGAAAGCCTTGGTTTCGTGAAATGCTGACATCAGACCCTCAATTACTGTGTTACAAAGGCGTTTATATCAGAAGCGCTATGAAAAAAGCAAGAATCAACAGAGAGGATATTTACCAAGCTGCCAGGAACCAAGGTATTCAAACTATGGATGAGGTAAGCTTCGTTGTTCTTGAAAGCAATGGGAAGCTATCCATTATTTCTTCATCAAACGAATCCCGAGCCGATTTGCTAGATGACCTGGGTGAGGAATCTTAAGAAGGCAACAGCGCCGATTTCGATAGTTTAGTACAGTAATAAGACATTTAACATGCATTACAAAACTGGTAATAAGATCTTCTTACCTCAATACACGTCATGAAGGTGTCCTTCCCTCTTGCAGTTTAGCTCGGACACCTTTCTCTCTATTTTGTATCGTAATAATACGACCTACCATTTGGTAGCCTATAACTGAAATAAAAATAAAAAAAGGTAAGACTCTGGGCTCCAGTTCTTTGGAGTCAGAGTCTTATTTCGTCTGCATAAATAGTATGGATTATTGAACCTCTTTAAACGTACTAGCAGCATTGATGAACATGTCGCGTTTTTCATCCATCCGATTTTGAAGAGTCCAAAATAACAATTGAGTAAAGTTACCGTCGGTTTCTACAAGTGTGATCAGGTAGCTAATTTTAATTTTGTCGATTTCCCCACTTAGCTCGAATTGTACAGCTGGCTGTCCATTGACCTCAATTTCCTTAGGTTCTGTTAGAGTGGCATTCAATAATGCTTGAGACATGGAGTCAGTAACCGCTGTATAATAATCGGTCAAAGTGAAGTTATCGGCAAAAGTATCCTTACCCTCACGGAGAACCATCAAATATTCTTCTTGCTGCATACGTGAGGCTTGAATGTCAGCATCAGGAGACAGCTCAAGTTCGTAAGACATAGAAGCTGGAATCGTAATTTCTGCCTTCTTGTCATCGCTCGCCATGGTGGTCACGTCTGTGTTGTTAGGATCTGTAGATTCGGGGGGCGAAGTAGATGTAGATGCTGGAGTTGTTGGTGTTTCCTTTAATACCTTAAATGATTCAATCGCCTGTAAAAGCTCTTCTTTGTTAGCTTCAAATTTAGATTGTGTAGACCATGTAATAATTTGATAGAAAGAGCCGCCCTTTTCAAGTAAAGCTACTAAATAATGCACTTTCACCTTCTGTGCCTCACCGGTAATTTCAAATAGCTGAGCTTCAGTAGAATCCACATTTATTGTTTTGTTGTTAGATTCCTCCGCATTTGTTATAGACAAGTCAATGTTATTCATAAATATAGCTTTGAAATCATCTAATGTAGCACCGTCCGCCATATTCGATTTTAGAAGAGAATTTACTATTGCATACTTTTCATTTTTTCTTTCGGAAACTGCCAGAATGGCCTGTTCATTAAGAGCTGGGTCCTCTACCCATACCTTATCCAAAGTTAACTGGACCTGCCCGTCTTTAGAAGTAAATGTTTTTTCCTCTTTGCCACCATCGGATGTATTACTTCCGTTGTTACTTGAATTACAGGCTGAAATAAAAAGAACAGATAACAGCAAAATAATGAGTACCTTGCCGGTACTTCGTTTACTTTGTTTTCTCAATTTGTTCTCTCCTCTTCCTTATGTATAATAAGTTACTCTTAAACCTGTTATTGATTTTCGAATCACAAAAATGGGTCTTTAGTAAAAATATGTAACATCCTGACTTTATTGCGGAACTGCCATCGGTCTGAAAGCCGAGTATAATTTCGACAACAATACAGCAGAATCCAGCCCAAGTTATTGTAATTGCAGGTAATGGGTTCGACTAGACCATTATATTAACTGCAGCACGTATTTATACAGAATAAATTTTTGGTTTACTTAGATGCGGTCACCGCGGCGTAACCGACTTGGGATGGCAATCAGCATTTGCAGTCAGCTCTGGGTGTCCCAGCAGGACCTTTTCGTCCTGAGCCATACGGGTCTTCCGGTACTTCTCGAAGTCAGTAGAATTTTGTTGCTTTCTAAGTAGCAATTCCAATCGATGTATTTTCATATTCTGCATTATTTAATGCTTTGAGAATAAAATGTGCGACATCTGCACGCGGTATTGACCTTGAGTTTTTGGGTACACTTGTCGTAGATTCTCTGTACTTTCCTGAAAGGGGACGATTGGTTAAGCCCAAGGGTCTAACAATGGTGTAGTTCAGTCCATGTGCTTCAATATAATCCGTAGCAGCCCTGTGATCTGCTAGAGTATTCTTAAGCATTCTCATGATTAGTTTTCCACTTATGCCTGGTAGTTCTTTATGAATTCCTGCAGATGCAGTGTAGACAATTCGTTTCACATCATGTTCCTGCATGCCAGTGACCATATTTTTCGCCATCTCTTGGAGGTCCGTTGATTTTTTCATTCCTTGACTAGAACCTAAGCATGACACGACCGCATCATGACCAGCAATTGCAGCTGCAACTTCTGCTTGATTGAAGGCATCTCCTTTTATAATTCTCAAATTGTCGTGTGTAACTTCCAGCTTTGTTGGTGTTCGTACAAATGCTGTTACCTCGAAACCATTGTCTACTGCCTGCTTCACGACAGATTGGCCTACACCACCCGTTGCTCCGAAAACAATAATTTTCATAACACTTCACCTTTCTTTCCGATCATTTTTAAACTTCTTGATAATATCAAGGTAAATCTTAACTGAAAACCGCTATCCAGTAACCGGATGAGCGGTTTTACATTCTACTTCTCCTGCTCTTTTATCACCTGCTCAATTCCGAGCAGAATCAGCTTCATCCCAAAATCAAACGCACGATCCGTCCCCATCACTTTAAACAGCCCGTTTGTGAACATACTCCGGAACAGTCCTGCTTCCGCTTCGCTCATGGAGTCCAGAAGACGCATCATCTCCTCACCCGGTAGTGACTTCTGTTCCTTAAGAATGGCGGTGACATTACGCTCATGCTGGTAATCATCTAGAACGAAGTAGTAAACATAGTTCGCAAGCGTAGTAACCACTTGTATTTTCTGCTCTTGCTCAAGCGGTGTCGATTCTACACAAAGAAGCATGCGGTTCGTGTAACGAATGATGTCCGGTTCATGAGGCAGTGTCATCATCATGAGCTGCGTAGAGCATGGATAGCGGCTAAGCACGCTCCGTACTGTTACTGCAAGCGCAGTCAGCTGTTCCTTCCAATCCCCTTCAGAGTGAAACTCCTCCAGAATTATTTTAGATACCTGGTTAGCTAAACGCTGATAGAGATCCTGTTTGCCCTTGAAATACCAGTACAGAGAGGGAGCCTGAATTCCTAGCCTGTCGGCTAAACGTCTCATGCTGAATTTCTCAATGCCCTCCTCTCCTAAGAGCTCCCACGAGGCTTCCAAAATCTTATCTTCCGAAATTTGAGGCTGCTGCTTTTTTTTCATTAATATCCGCCCTTTTATCTAACAGTGTAAGTTTCTGCTTTACATATTCATAAGTTCATGATACCATCTAACACTGTTAGACTCAAACTAACACTGTTAGATAATCATGAAAAAGAAAGAAGTGATCCGCATGGATGCAGAAAACCTCCATTATTTCGAAAAAGCACCGGTTGCAAAAGCGGTAGCTCACTTTGCAGTACCGATGATGCTAGGCACGTCAATGAGTGTCATCTATTCCATCTTGAATGCCTACTTCCTTGGTACGCTCCACAATACTGCCGTGTTAACCGCGCTCGCATTAACCTTGCCGTTATTCGCGATCATTATGGCGCTGGGCAACCTGATTGGGGTGGGCAGCGGTACGTTTATCTCCCGTTTGCTAGGAGAGAAAAAATATGAGGATGTAAAATATGTATCTTCCTTTGCCTTTTACAGCAGCTTAGTGCTCGGTCTTATTCTGATGGCCGTCGGCCTCCCGTTAATTGATTCCATCGTTCAAGGATTAGGGGCAACGTCTGAATCCTTCGGATTTACGAAAGACTATGTCACGGTTATGCTTATCGGCTCACCATTCGTCGTATTGTTCTTCACATTAGAAAACATCGTACGCTCAGAAGGTGCAGCGATCACATCAATGATTGGTATGATTCTTAGCGTTGTCGTAAATATTATCCTCGATGCAATGGTTGTTTTTGTTTTCCATTGGGGCGTAATCGGTGTTGCATCTGCTACGGTAGTCTCCAACTTGGTTGCGAGTGTATTCTACGCCTTCCATATGGGATACAAAAGTCAATTCCTAACCGTATCCGCAAAATGGTTCAAGGCTACTAAGGACATTCTAGGGAATGTTTTCAAAATTGGTACTCCTGTCTTTATTATGAGTATCTTCATGGGTGCAATGTCGCTCATCTTTAACCATTTTCTTGTCGAATATGGTGATATGGCCGTAGCAGCATACGGAATTTCATCTCGTTTATTGCAATTGCCTGAGTTTATACTGATGGGATTATGCGAGGGAGTCGTGCCGCTTATTGCCTTTTCTTTTACAGCGAATAAATTACGCATGAAGCAGACGATTGGATTCACGTTCAAAGCCATTATGGGGTTAGCCGTCGTGTTCGGCATCATCGTCTATTTCATTTCCGATAACCTAATTGGTTTATTTACGAATGACCCGCAATTAATTGAAATGGGCAGCTACATTCTGCATGTGACATTCTTATCCTTATTTGTTTCAGGAATGACCACGTTATTTATGGGGATCTTCCAGGCAACAGCGCAAGGAACTGCTGCATTTATTATGTCAGTTATTCAAGGAATTACTCTGATTCCTGTGCTCTATATCGCCAATCATATGAATGGCTTCCACGGGGTGGTCTGGTCGCTTGTCATTGCGGATACTGTCGCATTCCTTGTTGGTGCCATCATGATGTATATTTTGCGGAACAAATTGCAACCCGATTTGGATAGTTTAGTACACTAAAAAATCTATAACATGCAAAAAGCTGGATCAGGACATTTCCTGATCCAGCTTTTTTTCGCTACAAGGACAGGGAATAGGCTAAAACCAACAATTAGACCCTACTTATGATAAGGTTCCCCCCGGTTAATCTTCACCGAACGGTAAATCTGCTCCACGAGCACAAGACGCATCAGCTGATGCGGTAAAGTCATTCGCCCGAAGCTCAGGCGCTGCTGTGCACGCCGAAGTACCACATTCGACAGACCGTTACTACCGCCAATCACAAAGACGATATGGCTTGTTCCATAAGTAGCAAGCTTATCGATCTCGGCAGCCAAATCTTCCGAACTCCACAGCTGACCATCCAGTGCTAAGGCAATCACATGAGCATCACCTTTAATATGACCAAGGATCTTCTCCCCCTCACGGTCCTTCACATTCTGAATTTCAGCATCACTCATGTTTTCGGGTGCTTTTTCATCCGGAACTTCAATCACCTGGAACTTGATATAAGGAGCAAGACGTTTTGCATACTCCTGGATGCCCTGCACTAGATACTTTTCTTTTAATTTCCCTACACTAATAATTTGAATAAACATATTCTACATACCTCCTATATAACACGGCTATTCACCGTTATGTACTAACATCCACGCTTAATTTATACCTTTGCACATCTTCTTAATCCACTTACCATCTACGTTATATATACAAGCAAAAAGAGCGCAAACTTCACGCTCTCCCCATGTTTACTATTCGACTATATCCGTGCGAAGCATGAACCTCTTAGACCACTAGGAACTCCGCGTTGTTATCACATTCTGAGCACTTAACCGGCGGGTCCCAGTCGGAGAATTCGGTTTCTTTCAAATCTACAATATCGGGTGCATCCTCGAATTCATCAACAAACTGGTCAATGGCATGCTCCACATGATCTTTACATACGGTGTACATTCACTCAAGCATCCTTTCTGTCTTTACCCTTCTTACGGCTGTGTCCTTATGCTTCGAGGCAAACGCCCTCACATATGGACATGCTCCTTCTCTTGTTCTACCATACCTGCGCGTGAAAAGAAACCCTTTATCCTTTTTCTCCCCTAACAATTGGGTAGAATAGGACTTTTCATCGTGACCTTTGCTGCTGCCTGTGTTTAGGCTTCCCAGATCGAGTAACCCGCCATGCATGATGAGCAAATAAAAAACGGCTTCCACCTGCCTGGGGAAAACCGTTTTTCGCTTTGGTGCTATTCATTAGGTTTATCTGTAAGCTTAGTGGAAACTTCCGTCAGCTTCCCATCACGATAAAACTTTATTTTGAGTTCCTCGCCAATTTTCTTCTTCTCATACAGGTGTTTACGCAGATCGAGTGTTGATTTAATTTTCTTTCCATCGAACTCCACAATGACGTCATTCATCTTAAGTCCCGCTTCGTCCGCTGGACCGGATGATTCGAGCACGATCACGCCTTCCTCAACGGAATCAGGCAGCTTCATCTCTTCCCGCTGTTCTTTATCGAGCGGAGCGTAGGGGCTGGTTAAATCTACGGTGTAGACACCGAGATAAGGACGAGATACTTTTCCATCCACCATCAGATCATCGACAATCGTCATCACATCATGCGTTGGAATTGCAAATCCAAGCCCTTCTACACCAGTATCCGCAATCTTCATCGTATTAATACCAACCAAATTCCCCTCTAAATCAACCAGAGCACCACCGCTGTTCCCTTCATTAATGGCAGCATCCGTCTGAATGACCGACTGTTCCCAGTCATATACTCCATCCTGGTTAATAGAGACCGGAATCTGACGATCAATATAGCTTACAATCCCTCTTGTCATCGTGCCGCCAAGTCCTAATGGGTTTCCGATGGCAAGTACAGTCTGACCTCGGCGCAGTTTGGTAGAATCTCCGAGCTCCACTGCTGTATTAATTCCGCTGCTATCAATGGATAGCACAGCAATATCACTGATTCGGTCCTTACCGATCAGTTCTGCCTCTTTGGATACACCATCTACGGTTACAGCTTCTAGGTTCTCACCACGATCGACAACATGATGATTGGTCATGATAAATGCTTTTTTACCTTCAATTTTAAAAATAACGCCCGACCCTAAAGCCGAATCCGAAATTTTAGAACCTTCAACCTCTTTATGACTCACAATACTTACTACAGCTGGACGAACCTTATCTCCCGCTTGCATGATTTGTGTCTCGTAAGAGTCAGTCCCTCCGCTTGCATAAGAACTTTGTCCGGCAAAAGCCATTTGTGTATCTCCTGGATATACAATCCACGCAAATAAAGTCACAGATACAATGGCGCTAATCACCGAGCTGATTACAGCAACCTGAATCGTTGAAAAAGTGGAAGATTCCGTATTCTTTACTGTTTTCGGCCACCATCTTTTGCGGCTGACTCTAATTCGGTTTGGAAGATTTCCGGTCCGTTTTGATACTTTGGTGGAATAAAACTCATCGTCAAACAATCCCATTGGATTCTCTCCCCTCGTATCACTTGCATCAAGACCGTTTACTGCCTTAATACGTGCTTATTTCTCTGTTCACATGAATTATTATCTATAAAAATTGCTACAGGTCTCATATCTTCTCTACTATAGTTAACACATATGAAACGAAAAAGTTTCGAAAAAAGGGTAAGAAATCAGTCTCTATTACATATATCACCATCATTTTACCGCTTTAAGCGCGGCAACGTAAATGGATTATAAACCTCATTTTTTGTCCACACAAAGCGAAAAAACAAGGTCTTTATTCCCATTTTTATACCAAAATGAAACTCCATAAAAAAGCTTTTCTAGCATAGCATGACCCTTACTTCTCAAGAAACAGGAAAAAACAGGAATGTTTTTGCCCCTGTCTGACTACAATACAATTAAGAGCTTACTAGACTCGCTGAAAGTTTGATATAATTCGCTGCCCAAATCAGAAGGAGGTTTCATGATGAATCGTATATACACAGCTATGGAAGAGGTCGGTCTTGCCGCCAAATTAGCGGATCTCAAAGAAGAGCATTACCGCAACACGCTTGCGTTAAGTACCATCATTGAGCTGCTTATCGAAAAAAACATCCTTACCCGGGAAGAGGTAGAAAAAAAAGCTGCCGATCTCGACAGCTTTATGGAGAACTCACCTTATCCCACGGTGTAGGCCGGTCATAATACGTCTCACAAAGTTGGAATTCGCTATCCTTATAGAAACATCCTCGTTCTTCCATTGCATTTCGTACCGTAAGTTTGGCGAGTTCCATCATATTATGATCACGGCTCAAATGAGCCAAATATACACGTTTCGTAATTCCATTCATCAGTTCGCTAAGGGCAGCACCTGCTGCTTCATTAGACAGATGACCAAGGTCGCCCATAATTCGTCTTTTGGTGTTCCATGGGTATCGTCCCATTCGCAGCATATCAATATCATGATTGGCTTCTAGTACCATGACATCTGCATCTGAGATCGCATCGCGGACTTTATCACTCATATAGCCAAGATCCGTTGCCACACTAAGTTTCTCTTTACCATCATAGAAAGAATAGCCTACAGGCTCTGCTGCATCATGAGAAATCCCAAACGACTCCACGCGAAGTGATTTAAACTCTGTTACCTCTCCGCTCTCCAAAATTCGAATGTTCTCCTCAGCGATTTTACCAATCGATTTGTGCATTGCTTTCCATGTGTTCGTGTTCGCATAGATCGGTAAATTATATTTCCGTGCCACCGCACCAAGACCCCGAATATGGTCTGAATGTTCATGTGTAACTAAAATCCCGTCCAGTTGTGAACCCAGCATGTCCCGCTCTAGCATGAGTTCATCGATTCGCTTCGCACTGAGTCCTGCATCTATTAATAAAGCCGTATCATCATTACGAACGACTGTCGCATTCCCTGTCGAACCACTCGACAACACGGTAAAACGTATCCCCATAACTCATTACTCCTCCGGTTTTTCTGTCTTCGGACTAATCACCTCTCCGCTGATGCCCTGAACATAATAGGTCTGCCCGCCTTCGAGCACAAATCTCCACGCAGGGGCTGCCACTTGGCTGTCCGAGTTAAACTCCTCACCATAATATCCAAGCGTGATATCCTGTACGACCGCTTCATTCGGTAAAAAGAGCTCGACCAGCGTGCCAAGCGCCTTGGAAGCCGGAAGCACTTGTTGTTCCTCTTCGAATGTTGACATCTCAATCGGTGATTGCCGGTACGCTGTTATTTTCTGATTTGAATAATATAACTCTAAATTCACGTGAAAAAGAGGCCATTTTTGCTCCGCAAGCGGATGTAAAATAAATCGGTCTGAAGCATCCAGATTTGCAAGCGGGTCCAGTTTATACTGGTCAATATCTGGAATTGTCTTTTTCAGCGCAGCCGCCATCTCTTTTTCAGAAAACACTAGTTTACTATCAATAGGCTGATCAAGCTGCACGATTCCCGCTGCCTTGTCCCCATTTAGATATCGATAGGTCAGCTTTGGCATAACAGGTGTGTCGCTTGGAATGGGCGCAAGAATCTGAATTCCCTTCTCTTCCATCAGTCGCTGTGTACTGTCACCAAGAGAAGTATAGTCAAGACTTGAGCCGGCCGATTCCCGTGCATCCACCCACAACTGATAACCTAGAACCAGGTTCAGCAGCAGAAAAGCATATATTAATACATTCTTGGCACGGCCAAAGTCCATCTTTTCACCTCATTTCATTATAGACCACCTGTGCAGGCCAGTCCAAGGGTTAACCACTTTTTACTTTGTCTCCAGCATCCTTACTTCCCCTGTACTCAGTTTAACAGTCCACACAGGGACAAGTTTCATTCCTGCCTCCGTTGGCAGTGGATGATAAGCTGGGTATACACTGACCACATCCGTATCTCTAGCGGCTTCTTTAATCTGCTGTTCCAGTTCTTCCCCATAAGAAAGCTCTACCATCTGCTTATCGATCTCTTCTCCCTCTCTTAAATAGAGCAGGGAACGTTCGTAAGTAGCGACAGACTCTTTCTGCACATCAAGATATATATGCTCAAATCCATACTGCGGCAGATCCAGGATCTGGTAGCTGTCATAATAGGGAAGCAAATTGATCTCCGTACTTTGATTCTCCGTATCCATTGTAAGCCGGTAAGTCCCGTTAAAACCGCCATACTGATTCACAAAATCAACCGCTGCAAGCACGTCCTTCGTCCGGTCTACTTCACTCGTCAGCACAGCCGCAGGGTCATTATAACTGATCCAGCGCTGGTTATATTTCACCTGCAAACTTCGCTTGCTGTCTGTATAAATTTCCGATCCATCTTTCTCCTGAATATTTCGCGTCATACTTGGGTCAAAGAATAGACTGCGCTGCATTTGTTCTACCGTATACTGACCTGTTGGAATCTCTACTTGGAGTACTTCGAGCGGTTCTTCTGGAATATAGTATCCGGCCTCAGTTAGCTGATAAGGAGTCCAGCCCGTCCCAAAATCAACATGCTGCAATACATCCTGTACCGTTAAATCCACATCCGACGCCTCATAAACGACATCCCCCCGCGCGCTGAAGAACAGAGCGTGTACCTTCGGGTCCTTATCGGTAGTATAGATCCAAATCTTATGAATCGTTTCCGCCTGAAAAAGAGAATCCGGATCAAGCTGCATAACTCGCTGCAATAGGGATACAGGTATACCGCCATCAAATGACAGCTCAATGCCCGGATGCTTCTTCTTCAGTTCCTCCCAATCCGCAGAATCTACGCTCTGCCTTTCAAAATTTCCAAAATTACGGCCTTGGAGCCGTGAATAGATGAGCTGATAAAATGTGGATTCCGGATAAAAAATCGTATGCTTATCCTTTCCCATATGAATAATCATCTGATCAGGAAATAATAAATTCTCCACTCGCTTTTCCTGACCCATATTCTCGGTCTTGATGTAGTTAGATTCACTATTCACGATGGAGTAACTTCCGGGCAGACGGTAAATAAGAAAATAACTCTGAACAAGACTGGCTGTGATCAGCAGTACTAATACCGTGTTTTTCAGACCTTCCTTCATGAATAGCCCCTCTCTTCCTGTACAAGAGGCAGAATGAACGTAACTCTTGTTCCTTTTCCAAACTCAGACTCAAGTTCAATGTCGCCGCCATGTGCTTTGACGATTTCCCGGGCAATCGATAAACCGAGCCCCGTACCGCCCATACTGCGGGCTCTTCCTTTTTCCACACGATAGAATCTTTCGAAGATCCGTTCAATATCTTTTTTAGGAATGCCGATCCCGGTATCTTCAACCGATATGGCCACCCCTTTTTCGACAAGGGAAGCAGCCAAGGTGACACTTCCTCCCTCATTTGAGTATTTGAGAGCATTGGATACCAAATTATCAAGAAGCTGATCGATCTGATCCCGATCCATGGGTACTTCCGGAACTCCCCGCTCTACAATGACCGCAATACTCATCTGTTTCTGCTGCATCTGGAATGAGAAGCGATCCGCCACCTCTTCCAGTACATCAATGATTGGAGTTAACTGCTTACGCAGCGGCGCTTCATTAGAATCAAGTCGTGATAGATGAAGGAGATCGGTAACCAGTCTGATCATCCGCTCCGTTTCATTTTGGATTACCCCAACAAAACGTCCTCCTAGTTCAGGATCTTCAATCGCTCCATTATCGAGTGCTTCTGCATAGCTTTTAATCGTTGTCAGCGGAGTTCTCAGCTCATGGGACACATTGGCCACGAACTCACGCCGTGATGCTTCCAGCTCTTCCTGTTCCGTCACATCCTGAAGCACAATAATGGTGCCTGTTCCGCCATGCCCTCGCCGATGGACGGGAGTGAAAGTAACTCGAATCACGAGTGATCCATCCTGACCATGGGGGTGAATTTGCAAAAGTGTAGAAGCTGTAATACCGCTCAGCATCGTCTCCGCTTCCTCCACATCAAGTCCGAGCAGGACAGCAAAATGTCTTCCGGTCATTGCAGATTCTTCAACGCCCAGCATGAGACTGGCACGTTTATTCACGAGAATAATACGTCCAAGTTCGTCCGTAGCGACAACGCCATCACTCATATTAGCAAGGATCGAGGACAGCTTTTCTTTTTCCTCTTCGTTCTCAGATAGTGCTGTTCGTAAACGGCTTGTCATATAATTAAAAGCTTTACTGAGCTGCCCGATCTCATCGGTTCCATGCACCGGCATTTTAGTGCGAAAATCTCCTTCCGCCACAGCATTTGCCTTTCGTGTTAGTTCCTTGATCGGGGCCGTAATGGTATGTGATAGAATGACACCGAGCACAGCGGTCAGACCAAGCGCGATCATGACTCCGGATATAAAAATATTATTGATCCGCTCCATTGTTGTGTATAATTCGTTCATCGAAGCCGCAATATAGACAGCACCGACGATTTTCCCTCCGGAGGAGACAGGCTTGGCTACTACTTTTTTACGTACATTATCTTCATCAATCACATTTTCTTCATTATCCCGAATCCCTTGCAATGCACGGCTGACCACGGTTTGTGTATTTTTACGGCCTATGTAATTGTTGTGCGAGCTAAGGGTTGTCGTCAGTACACGACCACTTGCATCAAGTACTTGAATCTCTGCACCGCTAATATTAAAAAGATTATTAACCAGTGTCCCTAGACTTTCGGTTCGTTCTTCACCGGCATCACCGTCTCCGGTAACGAGTGTCTCCGCTACAAGTACAGACAGCATTTCTGCACGTGCGTGCAAATCTTCTGTAAAGTTGCTGGTCAGCGACGTTTTCATCGCACTAACAAAGTAGACACCAATCAGCTGCATTGCTACCAGAATGAGAAGTACATAAACAATAATCAGTTTGGCTTGAACAGTACGAAAAAAAGAAGTCCACTTCATCTACAAAACTCCGCTCTTTGAACCTCGAATCAAATAACCAAGTCCCCTGCGTGTCACAATCGTTTCCGGTTTGCTTGGATTTTCTTCAATCTTCTCTCTCAGACGCCGAATCGTCACATCCACCGTCCGCACATCACCAAAATATTCAAACCCCCATACCGCCTGCAGCAAATGTTCCCTCGTCATCACTTTGCCTGCATTTTTGGCCATATAATAGAGCAGTTCATATTCGCGGTGGGTCAGATCAAGCGCTGCTCCGCCTTTGTAAGCCGTATACATATCTGTATCAAAATAAAGGTCATGTAACTTCAGCCCCTGCGGTTCTTCTGCTGAAGATGAGGAATCCACTTGAATTTGTGGTTTTTGTTGTCTGCGCATCTGCGCTTTTACCCGGGCCAGCAGCTCTCTTGTGCTAAATGGTTTCGTGACATAATCGTCCGCTCCCAGTTCAAGTCCTAACACTTTATCAATCTCCGAATCTTTAGCCGTCAGCATAATAATGCGGGTTTCAAGCTGTGCTCTTACCTCCCGGCAGACATCCATTCCGTCCTTACCTGGGAGCATTAAATCCAGCAAAATTAAATCCGGTTGTTCAGACAATGCAAGTTCTACAGCCTGTATGCCGTCAAAGGCACATGTAACCTGATATCCCTCTTTCTCCAGGTTAAATTTAAGGATATCTGCGATTGGTTGTTCATCATCCACTACGAGAATCTTCCCTTGCATACAATCGCTCCGCTCCAACGTTTATTTTGTGAAAAAGACCTCGGTCTCGTTTATCTGCTTAATACGATCTATTTTAACACACCTAAACCGGCAGATTCACTAGGTGAAAAGGTCTCCTTTCTCACATAAAAAAGCATGATCTGTCTCTATACAGACCATGCTTTCCTATTTTACGGCAGATATTTCATTGGATTCTGTGCAACACTGTCTTTTTTAATCTCAAAATGAAGGTGTGTACCTGTCGAGCGACCGGTATTTCCCATCACACCGATGGCTTCACCTTTCTCAACAATCTGGCCTACCTTCACATCGATGCTGTTTAAGTGTCCATACACCGTTTCGTAGCCATTACGGTGATTAATAATAATGACGTTTCCATACCCGCTTTGCTGTCCGGCAAAAGTAACGACTCCCTCGTCTGATGCTTTAATCGAACGATCTCCGACAAGGTCAATTCCTTTATGCTGTCTTCCCCATCGTTGTCCAAAACTGCTGCTGATGACCGCATTCGATACGGGCCAGGTAAACACACCACTGCCTTCCCCGGTAACTTTCGTTCCCTGTATTACAATCTCAGTTACCGAAGCTTCCAATACTTCTTGTCCAAGCCATTCTTCTTTAACGACTTCGCCATTCTCTTTGGTAATCCGGTAGCTCATTTGTTTTCGTCCTGTTTTCCCTTCACGGACTACTTTGGTTACTCCTGATTTAAGCTCGTCGCTTTTGCGAACCTCTACCTGTGGTTCGGTAATCACTTCTTCAACCACATGTTCTACCGTTGTTACCGTAAGTGCTGGTCTCAGTGCAAGTAGATTGATCTGTTGTCCGACCTTAATGAAGTCATTTTTAATGTCTGGGTTAAGGGAACGAATCTCAGCTAGTGTCATTTGGTGAGTCTTAGCTATGGAGGATAAGGTGTCGCCTTCCTTAACCTGATAAGGAAACTCTTCTTCCACTCCTTCGGTAAGAAGCTTTATTGCTTCCTCTTCTGTTAACACTTTATTTGGGTCAGCTGTCACTTCTTCAACTGCTACTTCTTCCTTAAGCTGTATAGAAGCGAGTGTAACCTGCTCTTCTTTGGCCTTCGATGTCTCTTCTTCTGACGAAGTAAAAGCAGCGACCGATTTCACTTTTAACCCCGTATCTAAAGACTCAGCCTTTGCCTCGGCCGGAATATACATATCTTTTACGCGCTCCAGAATCTGATCTGCTGTTTCTTGATCTTTTACAATCGCGATCACTTTGTCTCCTATTTTAAGTTCAGCGCCTTCTGCATAAGCCGTAATCATTCCATCTAGCCTAGCTAGCGTTTCTTCTGTGGTGATGCTTGCCGGCTTACTCGTACGGATCTTCTCAAGCGAGATCGCCTCTGTATTCAGCTTCATAGTAACATCGGGATATTTCTTCTCATATTCCTGTTTCTTCTGATCGTATAGCGAGAGCAGCTCTTCTTCACTGGATAAGGTACCAATCAGCTCATCCTTCACATATACGTTGTAATACGGAGTCGTGAGTAACTGATGACCTGCAAATCCTACAGATATCAACATAAAAAAACCTGCTGCAGTAAGCAAAAACCATTTGCGCGGTTTCATAAAAATCTTTTTAGTTATGGAAACCGATGTATTCGTGTTGTCTTTCGAACTGCTCATGATTCTCTCCTTTATTCTTACACGCCTTAGGTATGATGGTTATTGTCACCGGTGTATTATTTGTTATTTATGACATACTTATGAGTCATTTCATTCAATTTCATAGCTGAACTTCATATTTGTGTAAAAGTGTCAAAATTTTAACCTTTTATACACTTGTATACTCTACCACAGGTTTTCCTCCTCTAGCAACACGGGAAAACATGCCAAAAACCCGCGACAATCGCGGGTTTCCTGAACTTTCCTCTATTGTTCTGGCGTCAATATGGCCATAAGCTGCTTATACTCATCTTCCGTAAGGTACTTCGCTATCACCTGTTCCATATCTTGCAGTTCTTGTTCTGTAATGCCGTTTTCCATATTACTCGCTATCAATTGCATCTCATCGGTTGGTATTTTGTTCATCAACAAATCAAAAACCTCTGTCTTTTCTTCATTCGGAATGGTGTCCTTATATTCAGCCATAGCATCTTGTGACATAACCACAGGGTCCTTTGTTTCTTCTGGATTTTCCGTACCTTCATCAGGACTTTCCGCTAAATCAGGGGCTGAATCCTTCCCACCACTCAAACTTTCAGGTGAGTTACTGCTCTGTTTTTTCGCTGTGTCATCAAGTGTTTTTTTCTGCTCCTCTGTACTTTCACTCGTATTGCTAGAGTTCATTCCTAAAGCACCTTGAAAAATAGAAGTTAGGCCTGTCGGTTGTCCCTCCCATGCGATATTAAAACTAGATAGCAGAGATTCTACATAAGATTGCACAATAAGTCCTGTTGTCAGCAATGTAAGTGTGCTTACCAGCATGACCGTTATTACTATTTTTCCGCACCATTTCAGCCATCTCATGATTAAAGGCCTCCTACTGATCAATTCACTTTCCTCCCTGCCCCTCTTTAGAGAAGTAGGAATCATAGAAGTGTATAAAATCAGTATTGACGCATGTGGCTCTATTCTATCCTTATTTTTTTATATTTTACTAGGGATAAGAATAAGTTTTACTTCGAGCACAAAAAAGCCCTCGACTTCACACCTACCTAATTAAAGGTAGATGGAAGACAAGGGCATCTATTTAGATTATCGACTCTCCCCAATTAGAGGCAAGTCCATGTTCTATTTTATATTATTCGTAAATTGGCAGAATCTGATTGGTTTGCTCACGGTTACGACCTACGGAAAAAATAGCAATTGGAATTCCTGTCAGTTCAGACACACGGGTTACATAATTGCGTGTATTTTCGGGAAGGTCTTCTAATTTCTTAGCTGATGTAATATCTTCGCTCCAGCCTGGCATCTCTTCATATACGGCTTCACATTCAGCCAACATTTTCAGGCTAGCCGGATAATGAGTAATGAATTCACCGCGATATTTGTATCCTACGCAGATTTTTACAGTATCAAGACCTGTAAGCACATCTAAAGAGTTCAAGGATAAGCCAGTGATTCCGCTGACACGGCGCGCATGACGTACAACAACACTATCGAACCAGCCCACACGGCGTGCACGACCTGTTACCGTACCATACTCATGACCTTTTTCACGAATATAGTCGCCGACTTCGTTATTAAGTTCGGTTGGGAAAGGTCCATCGCCAACACGAGTTGTATACGATTTAGCAACACCAATAACCTCTTTAATCTTAGATGGTCCAACGCCTGAACCAATACATACACCGCCTGCAGACGGGTTAGAAGAGGTTACGTATGGATAGGTACCTTGGTCGATATCGAGCATTACCCCTTGTGCACCTTCAAACAATACCCGTTTATTCTCATCAATAGCATTGTTAAGAACAACGGATGTATCGGTCACATAAGGACGAATAAATTCAGCATACTCGAGGTATTGCTTCAGAATTTCTTCTACATCAAGCGGCTCTGCACCGTACACTTGCTGAATTACTTGGTTTTTCTCTTTGACCATATGACGCAGTTTCAGTTCAAATTCCTCTGCATCCATGAGGTCCGCAATTCGGATCCCGTTACGAGCTGCTTTGTCCATGTAAGCCGGACCGATCCCTTTACGCGTCGTACCAATTTTATTTGGACCTTTACGCTCTTCCTCAAGTTCATCGAGAACCATATGATATGGCAAGATGACATGAGCACGATCACTAATAACTAAGTTCTTCGTAGAGAATCCATTATCATGTATATACGTAATTTCTTTAATTAGCGCCTCCGGGTTTACAACCATACCGTTCCCAATGACACATGTTTTATCTTCATAGAAAACACCGGATGGAATTAAGCTGAGCTTATATTTCTTATCGTCAATCAGGATTGTATGACCTGCATTATTACCTCCTTGGTAGCGAGCTACAACTTCCGCACTTTCCGCCAAATAATCGGTAATTTTGCCTTTGCCTTCGTCTCCCCATTGTGTCCCCACAACGACTACTGTTGACATATTCATTCCCCCGTAAATGTAAATTACAAACTTTGTTTATTATATTCACTTGGCATTGGTGTCTTCATTCATAGTATTCGTAGCTGTCCATGAACAATTCATAAAACGTCAGAGTAGTAAAAAACCTGCGTTACTTCATTCTTCACGTTACAGATCATTAAATCTGTACGCTTGCTGCTAAAAGCAGCAATTCAAGTTTACCAGTCGCCCAAAGCAAAGTCAAACATAAAAACGAACAATTATACATAACTTAAATATATTGTTCGGGAATAGGAGTGGTTGTCCAAAAAAAATCCACTGTCCAGTGCAAAATAACACTAGTCAGTGGATCTCTTATCCATCTATCTTACAAATCCAAATGGATTACCCAGCAAAGGCATCCGCATGAACTCGCTCATAGTTTACGAACTTATTAAAGTTTTTCAAGAATACGAGTTCAACGGTTCCCACCGGACCATTACGCTGTTTAGCAATAATGATCTCGATAATATTTTTCTTCTCAGTATCCTGATTATAGTAATCATCACGATACAAAAAGGCAACAATATCAGCATCTTGCTCGATGGAACCTGATTCACGAAGGTCACTCATCATCGGACGTTTATCCTGCCGCTGCTCTACACCACGGCTAAGCTGCGAGAGCGCAATAACAGGAACGTCTAGTTCACGAGCAATTTGCTTTAGTGTACGAGAGATTTCGGATACTTCCTGCTGACGGTTCTCGCCGCTCTTGCCGCGCCCCTGAATCAGCTGGAGGTAATCGATCACAATCATACCGAGGCCCTTTTCCTTTTTAAGACGGCGACATTTAGCCCGAATATCCGCAACGGTGATTCCTGGTGTATCATCAATGTAAATCTCTGCTTCTGATAAAGCAGCAATCCCCATTGTCAGCTTGGACCAATCGTCGTCACCTTTAAACTCCCCGTTACGCATGACATTCGCATCGAGGTTAGCTTCTGCACAGATCATCCGCTGTACCAGCTGAGCGGCTGACATCTCGAGACTAAAGATAGCTACCGTCTCATTTGCTCTTACCGCTACGTTCTGTGCGATGTTGAGGGCAAATGCCGTCTTCCCTACAGAAGGACGTGCCGCAACGATGATGAGGTCATTTCGCTGAAAACCACTCGTCATTTTGTCCAAATCCACAAAGCCGGAAGGAATCCCTGTTGTATTCCCCTTGTTCTGATAAAGGGTCTCTACTTTATCAAACACTTCCATGAGCACATCTCTAATGGCGATAAAGCCGCTGCTAGAACGGCGATTGGAAATCTCAAGGATTTTCCGTTCGGCATCACTAAGCATTCCTGACACATCTTCTCCGCCAGCATACCCTTCACTTACAATGGTAGTCGCTGTTCGAATCAGTCTGCGGAGCATCGATTTTTCTTCAATAATCTGCGCATAATAATCCACGTTAGCCGCTGTTGGAACAGCTTGAGCCAATTTTGCAAGGTAACTTACCCCGCCGATATCCTCAAGCTGCCCTTTATCCTGCATAAGCGAGGTGAGCGTAATAAGGTCAATTGGCTGGTTATCTTCACTAAGCTGAATCATGGATTCATAGATTAACTGATGAGACTTGTCGTAGAAATCTTCAGTCGATACCCGCTCCATAGCGGTAATCAAAGCCTCTGCTTGTAAAAGAATAGCACCTAGAACGGCCTGCTCTGCTTCAAGGTTTTGCGGTGGAACCCGGTCGAAATAAATCTCGCCGCCCATCTTATTCCTCCGTCACTTGGACCTTGAGCGTGGCTTTGACATCCGGATGGAGTTTGACACTCATCTTTGTAACCCCAAGGGTACGAATCGGTTCATCCAGCTCGATTTTCCGTTTATCAATCTTATAACCTTGCTTGCCCAGTGCTTCCGCGATCTGTTTGCTTGTAATGGCACCAAACAATTTACCGCCTTCACCCGCTTTTGCTTTCAGTTCCACCGTTAAAGTCTCCAGCTTTTTACCGAGTGCTACAGCTTCTTCTTTTTCTTGCTGTTTACGTTTCTCTTCCGCAGCATTTTGGTTTTCCAAAACTTTTACATTACCTTCTGTTGCCGGACGTGCAAGTCCTCTTGGCAGCAAGAAGTTTGATGCGTAACCTTCAGACACCTCTTTAACTTGACCTTTTTTCCCTTGACCTTTTACATCTTTTATAAAAATGACTTTCATTCGAACAACCCCTCTTCCTTCTCGATTTCAGAAAGTACATCTAACAAACGTGATTCTGCCTCTTTAATCGGCATGTCTAGCTGAACAGCTGCATTCGTTAAATGACCGCCGCCTCCAAGTCGTTCCATAACAACTTGAACATTCATTTTACCAAGAGAACGGGCACTGATGCCAATTAATCCATCCGGACGTTCACTAACAACGAAAGAAGCAACGACATCGGTCATATTAAGTAATGAGTCTGCCACCTGTGCAATGAGCAGCTGTGAAATAATCTGTCCTTCTTCCGTAACAGCTACTGCAATATGCCCATGAATCATTTTAGCATGTTTTATGATTTCTGCTTTCGCAATATATTCCTGGAGATCCTCTTTGAGCAAACGTTGCACTAGAATGGAATCCGCACCAGATCGTCTTAAGTAACCTGCGGCCTCAAACGTTCTTGAACCTGTATGCATTGCAAAATGTTTCGTATCCACCGTGATACCTGCCAGCAGTGCCGTGGCTTCAAGTGGTCTGAGCTGTAATTTATCATGAATATACTGTAATAGTTCTGTGACGAGTTCAGCGGCTGAGGAGGCATACGGCTCCAAATAGATCAACACTGCGTCATTAATAAATTCTTCTCCTCTGCGGTGATGGTCGACCACCACTACACGAGAAGCCTCTTGTACAAGTCTAGGTTCGATCGTCATGGATGCTTTGTGTGTATCGACGACGACAAGCAAACTGTGCTCTGTGATCATCTGCTGCGCTTCTTCCGATGTAATAAACGAAGCACCGATCTCCTCGTCCTTATACACCTGATCCATTAAGCGTTCAATCGAAGGATTGGATTCATCGAGCACAATGTATGCATCCACATGATATAGATTAGCAGCTTTCCATATCCCAATGGAAGCGCCGATCGCATCCATATCTGGGATTTTGTGCCCCATAATGAAGACCTGGTCACTTTCTTGCATGAGATCACGCAGCGCATGAGCAATAACCCTTGCTCTCACACGGGTTCTTTTTTCTACGGCATTCGTTTTTCCGCCATAAAAAGAAAGTCGCTGACCCGCTTTAACTGCTGCCTGATCCCCGCCCCGCCCAAGCGCCATATCCAGACTCGATTGAGCGAGTTCCCCAAGTTCACGTATACTGTCCGAACCGTAGGCAAGGCCAATACTGAGCGTCATCGGAACTTTTAAATCTGCTGTCATCTCCCGAATATCATCGAGAATAATAAAACGGCTCATCTCAAGATCCTGCAAGGAGTTATGGTTCAGGATCATTAAATAACGTTCTGATGATAACCGTCTCAGATAGATATTGAAGTCCTTTGCCCAGGAAGTAATCTCACTTGCTGCACGAGCGATTAAAGCAGTGCGCTGCTGGTCATCCATTCCTTGAGACGCTTCATCCAGATTATCCAACATGATAATACCAAGCGCTATTTTTTCTTTCTCATATTTATCCCGAAGTGTTGCAAGTTCAGTTGTCTCATAAATGTAGATCAGTCGCTCTTCTGGATAATGTCTTAGATCATATACTTGTTCATTCATCCGATATTCAAATTGAATATCATGAGGATGATCCTTATGATGATCTTTCTTTTCTTTCACCTTAAAGGGAAGCTGTGGAAAAAGGGTCATCAGATCATTGCCGATCAGCGTTTTTTCGCCAAACATACGGGAGACAAAGCGATTATTCCACTCTATAGAGCGGTCCTCGCTGTATAGTACAATCCCAAGCGGCAAGTTACTGACAACTTCTCCTTCTACCCTTTTAATGCGTAAGTTCAATCCGCCAATATATTGATTCAGTTCTCTCCTGAAATCAAGTTCAGCTTTGACCATTACGAAACCAAGAATCGCCACAAGGACAAGACAAACAAGACCAAGCGGCCAATTATAGGCAACGAGAAATGCATCCAGAATGAGTAATAGAGCAAACGCCCAGACGGTCTGGTATCCGTGCCAGCGTTTTAAAAGAAATTTAGGCATTAAAATTCATCCTATCGTTTTGGTCTGGAAATGGCTTCACGGAGTGGAAAAGCAAGGTCAATAATCCCGATAATCCGCATGGGTCCAATCAGAACCGTCGCTACTGCAAGCAAGAAGGGCAGTATAGGATGCCATTTTTTTGTATGAGCAACATAGAAGAAGAAGCCGACGGCTTGAATCATAAAACAGAAATTAATCAGCGGAACGAAATTAAGAGCAATCATCGTCATAAAGCTAGATCCCGAGCCATCTGCAACAAGTTGTAGAATAATACCTATAAAATAATACCAAATTAAAGCTTTTGGTAATCTCCACTCTCGTGCGGGCTTTAGTCTTGGTACATGAACGCCAAGTCGACTAAGCACCGGACGAGCAATAGCATGTGTTATGGATGCCATAATAAAGGAAGTGACAATCAGAGCAAACGGAATCATCTGTACCGTTGTCGTTTTAATACGCTCTGCCATTTCTTCATCTATCACGAGTCCATTGGTGAGTGCATTGTTACCACCGGCTTCGGTCACCGGAGTGAGTGTGAGTGTAACTACATCCTTCATATATCCTTGAAAATCAAACTGAAAAATGGTGGTGCTAATCAGCAGCAACAACAAAAATTCAGCAAGGATCGTACCCGTACCCGCCATAAGTGTATTCAGTGCCGGCTTTTTATTTTTGTAGAAATGTCCCATTACAATCGCTGGTATCAAAAAGAAGATTGATAACAGCAAATAAAAAGGCTCTACAATGAAAGCAATCAGAGCCACGGGGATAATGTGCCAGCAGAAAGCTTTTAAGCTCAGTGAGCTATACAGAATCACCCCAGGCAAAATAATTAAAAATACACTAATAGCTGTCAGCGGCGGAGTCAGTAATGATAACAAAAGCACAAGATATACTAAACTCCATATAGCTGTTGACCAGCGAAATTTCAAATGTTTTCACCTCTTACGCATATGATCTTCGAGAGCAGAAATATCTTTATACCAGTCTTCAAGCTGGTGACCTTCCTGTTTGTGTTTTTTCAGCTTCTCGATGAGCAGATCATCCATATCTTTAAAAGAAATCCCAAGCCTTCTCCCCAGGATGTAACTGCTCATGATGAGACTTGCAAGACTATCGCTGATTCGCGCTGTGCTTCCTTCCCAAAGCGCTTTAAACAAACGTGACACTTGATCCAGCATTTCAGTTTTAAGCCATTCAATCACTTTCGCGCGTTTCGCTACATCCAGTTCTTTTGGCATGCTCATGATCGTCACACTCCCGTGAAAAGCTTTATTCTCCATTATAGCATAAAAGGGAATATCCATAAAAAGGACTGCTCGGAATCTCCTGTATCAATAATGAGACCTTTTCCTCTATTTTAACCTGAATTCGTATTAAGCGATTCTTTCTCCACCATATTTTCACAATATTCAATAATTTGACTGCGACGTACAATCCCGATAAACCGATCCATATCATCGACGACCGGTACGAAGTTTTGCGCTTTTGCGAGATTAATTAAGTCACCCATGTTCGCATTAATGGAAACCGGTTTTATATTTACTCGGAGGGGCACATCCTTAAGGTAAAATTTTGAAGCGTTTTCAAATGTAATCTCTCCCTTGGAATTCTTCATATGCCATAGAAGATCTCCCTCTGTTACCGTACCTTTATACTTTCCGTCTTTGGTCAAAATAGGGACTGCAGTAAAGCGGTGATATTCCATCCGTTCAAGGGTCTGTCTCAGCGTTGCATCCGAGGTAACTGTTGCTACCTCCTGTTTGGGCAGCAAGAAAAAAGCAATATTCATAACTAAACACTTCCTCCTTATGTTAAGGCAATAGTTAAGTATTTGTATCTCTTACATATTGCGGGTTTACTTCTTACTTACTACCATTATATTCTCATAACACAACAAAATCAGCACCAGACTTAAAGAAATAATCGTCCAGTGCTGATCTTCTGTCCACCTATTCTGTATCTTCACTCTTTATATCGTCCGTGTTCGGTTTCATTAACGTCTCTGCAGTCGTATTTGGATCGAGCCAGTTATTAATCAGCTCTTTAGCATACGCCAGATAATCTTCATCTACGTCATCATAGAAGATTCCATTCTTTCTTACCCCTTCACCCATAATAGTGAAACTAGAAATTTCAGGGTTGCTCTGCGTAAGAACTTGTTTAGCTAGGTCGATAATAAAAGAAGGCTGCATATTGGTTTGGAAGTTATCTCCCATAATATCAAA
The DNA here is from genome assembly GCF_036577645.1 of Paenibacillus sp. GYB006. NCBI lineage: Bacteria > Bacillati > Bacillota > Bacilli > Caryophanales > Paenibacillaceae > Paenibacillus > Paenibacillus sp. GYB006. Next base: position 479,969 of record NZ_JARBDA010000003.1, read on the forward strand.
CAGTTTAGGTATATTCGAAATTTGGCTAAGACTCAGCATTTTGTTGGCAACTGCATTTAAAAAGATCTGCTGACGCTTTGTCCGGTTGAAGTCACTGTCTTCGCGATAACGAATGTAATAAAGTGCTTCCTCTCCACTATACAGCGGCTTACCGCCTTCAATCGTAAACTGTACGTGATTTGGATTTTTGTTGACGATATCTTCTTCAATCGGAAGTTCAATACCGCCAATTGCGTCGACAACTTCCTGAATGGCTGTAAAGTTAACCGTTGCATAGTAATCAATTTCCTTCTCTAGGAAATTTTCTACGGTGTTAATTGACATTTCCTCTTCCCCAAAGGCAAAAGCATGAGTGAGTTTATCATAATCATCTTCACCGTCATTGTTTGAATCATGCCCTATAATTTGTACATACGTATCCCGGGGAATCGAGACAAGCAGGACTTTTGATTCTTTAGGACGAACCACCGAATAAATAACGGTATCCGAACGACCTCGCGTTTTCTCATAGGGCCTTGCATCCGTTCCTAGTAATAGAACAGAGAATGGTTTCTCTTGATATACTATAGGCTCGGCATTAGCTTCCCCTCTATATGATCTTTCAAGCTGATTTTTAATTGTATCTGATAAGAACAAATCAAATGCTGCAAGAGCTATTTTTTGTCTAAAAGGATAGGCTACCGCGACTAATACAACAAGGGTTACAAGCGTGATCAGTAAACCCTTTTTTTTATTGCGTTGCTTTCTTCTTGATCTAGATCTCATTGGTTCATTCCTTCTCTTAGTATGGGGACAACAAATCCTATTTTCTATTTTAGTAGGCATTGGAGGTCACAGGAGACAAATAATTCGTAATGATTCTTTCTAAATAAAAATGCCTCACTTTATAATGTCCTATTATTTTTTATCGTGCAACTTGTACATTTTGCTATATTACCATATTAATCTGTATGACGGCACCATGCAAATTGTCATATTTCTCCGTTTTTTGTAACCTTTTTGGTTTATTTCTAGGAAATAGAGAAGAGGTTTCAAAACAATTTGAATTAAATAGAGGGTCTTTGAATAACTTGAAGCCATGTTGAAGCCCAGTTTTGTGTCCACTCTTTTGCACTATAGGAGTGAGCAAATCCATAGTCAAACAATTGTTTAGCTTCTTCAAAACGCTGTTCTTTAGTTTCTGCTCCCATTACAATAGCAATCAATCGTTGGCCGTTCTTTTTCACCGTACTTGATAAGCAATATCCTGCATCTTTTGTATATCCTGTTTTAAGACCGTCTGCACCGCTGTATGCATATGGACCCTTTACATTGTCCAGCATCCAGTTTGTATTGCTCATATATAACCCTTTGTTTCTTAATTCAACTTGAGTCTGGCTTGAAAGTTTTAAAATTTCAGGATGTTGTTTAATGAGGTGAGCGGACAATTTTGCGACATCTTTTGCCGTCATATAATTTTCAGAGGGGCCGCCAGATAAAGATGAAGAACCCGTCGCATTATTATATTTTGTATGTACGGACAGTCCAATGGACTTCGCTCTTATATTCATTTCTTCTACAAAACGTTCCTCAGAGCCAAACGCATGCTCTGCAAGGGCAATCGTTGCATCATTCGCCGAATAAACGGAGATTACCTTGAATAGTTCGTTGACTGTAAATTGATCATTTTCATTTAGGGATACATTAATACCAGCTGCTTTAGCAGCATGTTTGCTGATCTTTACGGTGTCATTCCCAGAAATATGTCCTGCATCCATTTCGTCCAGGATGATAAGCTGAGTCATTAATTTTGATAAGCTTGCTGCAGGTAAGGGATGATCTCCATTAGAACTAACAATGACTTCACCTGAAGAAGCGTCCATGAGCAGGGCGGCACTAGATTGAATAGATGGTTTTCCTACTAAGCTTTCTGGCCTTACACCTATAAATATGACAGCGATGAGAACAACCAGTGTACTGCTTCGTAGGATCCATTTCTTCATCTCTATTCCCCCGTTCTTCAAATTTGATTCAAAATTCGTATCTACTATATGTAATTAAAATTTATTTACCGACTAAAATAACTGTCTCTATTACTCTATTAAACCAATCTATATATATAGACGTAAGAAATGTGGATTTTGTCTGCATTTCTTTATATTTTTTTCAAAAAAATATTTTTTCGTTCACTAAATAAATCTTTAGCCGGCATTCATAACAAAAAAGCACAGCTTTTCACACGGCATTAGTGTAAAAAAACTGCGCTCAACATTCAATTAGAAACAATCATTGCAAAACACCGTTCATGAGTGTAGGACCCCAATCCATAACTCCACTCGTATTTTAAAGTCACTTATGCATAGTGACATGCAACGTAGTGATCTGAACCTACATTACGGTACTCCGGAATCTCTTGCTTACAACGATCCGAAGCAATAGGACAGCGAGTATGAAATTTACAACCTGAAGGTGGATTTGCTGGACTCGGGATATCACCCTTAAGGACAATGCGTTCTCTTTTCAGCGTTGGATCTGGAATAGGTACTGCTGATAGCAGAGCCTTTGTATAGGGATGAAGCGGATTGCGGAACAATTCATCCTTACTAGCCATTTCTACCATGGAACCAAGGTACATAACACCAATTCTTGTACAGAGATGCTCTACTACACTGAGATCATGAGAGATAAACAAATACGTCAGCTGTTTTTCAGCTTGCAAATCACTAAGCAAGTTGATGATCTGAGCCTGAATGGATACATCAAGTGCAGAAACCGGCTCATCTGCCACAATAAAGTCTGGGTTCAGAATCAGTGCACGTGCGATTCCAATCCGCTGACGCTGCCCGCCTGAGAATTCATGCGGATACCGATCATAATGATACGCAGAAAGACCGCATATACGCAAAGTTTCTTCTACGGTAGCTCGTACCATCTTTTTAGGAATCAGCTTATGATCCAGCAGTGCTTCACCAATCGCATCGCCTACTTTGATCCGAGGATTCAGTGAACTGAAAGGATCTTGAAATACAATCTGCATTTCCGGCCGAATCGAGCGAAGCTTCTCTTTAGATAACTTGTGAAGATCCTGTCCTTTAAAAATAACCTTACCCGACGTTTTATCATTCAGTCTAAGAATGGTTCGGCCAATGGTACTCTTACCACAGCCAGACTCTCCTACAAGTCCGAATGACTCTCCTTTATAGATGGTAAACGATACATCATCTACTGCTTTTACATCACCAACACGGCGCTGGAACACACCGCCCGTAATCGGAAAGTATTTCTTTAGATTCTGTACTTCAATCAGCGCTTCTGTCATCGTACCATTGCCTCCTCCTCATAGAGCCAACATGCGACTTTATGTCCTTGTTCATCTTTACGCAGTGGAGGCTCTTTCTCGCGGCATATGCTCATGCAAGACTCACAGCGATCGTGGAAATGACAATTCTGCCCGAGTTCAACTGGGTTTGGCACTTGGCCTGGAATCGAATATAGACGTTCCTGTCTTTGATTGATAATGGGCTTGGCCTTAAGGAGACCCTTTGTATATGGATGCTTCGGTGCTTTGAACAATTCGAATACCGAGGCTTCCTCAATCACTTTGCCTGCATACATAACCACCACGTAATCAGCCATTTCCGCAACGACACCCAGATCATGGGTAATGAGCATGATGGAGGTATTAAATTTTTCTTTAATATCACGCATCAGATCAAGGATCTGTGCTTGAATGGTTACATCAAGTGCAGTCGTAGGCTCATCAGCAATGAGCAGCTTTGGATTACAGCTTAACGCAATGGCGATCATAATCCGCTGACGCATACCACCGCTGAGTTCATGTGGAAATGAGTCTACAATTTTCTCTGGACGAGAAATTCCAACCAGGCTAATCAGTTCAATCGCTCTCTTACGAGCTTTCTTCCTATCGAGCAGCAGGTGAATCATTAGTGGTTCACTGATCTGCTCTCCAATGGTAAGTACAGGGTTTAAGGAAGACATCGGTTCTTGAAAAATAATGGAGATGTCATTACCCCGAATTCGGCCCATATCTCTTTTATTCAGCTTAAGAAGATCTTTACCTTCAAATAAAATCTGTCCCCCGGCCGGATCTACCTCTAATAAACGCATCAGTGACATTGCCGTTACGCTTTTTCCGCATCCAGATTCACCAACGACGCATACGGTTTCGCCTTCGCGAATCGTAAAACTCACGTCATCAACCGCCTTCACGACCCCTGCGGATGTATGAAAATGCGTTTTTAAGTTACGGAATTCTACTAAGTCTTTTGCCATCTTCGCATCTCCTACTTTTTCATTTTAGGATCGAGCGCATCGCGTAGCCCGTCACCAATCAAGTTAATCGATACTACGGTAATCAGAATACACATACCTGGCGGAATCCAAAGCCAAGGTCTCTTACGAAATTCAATGAGTCCATTTGCCTCAGAGATCAGATTTCCCCATGACGGAGTAGGCGGAACAACCCCAAGACCTAACCAACTGAGTGCGGATTCTGACAAAATGGCTCCTGCAACACCAAGTGTTGCTGATACGATAATAATAGGAATGGTATTCGGAAGCAGATGTTTGAAAATTTTACGATGGTCACGAAGACCTAAAGCTTCTGTTGCCTGCATAAATTCTTGTTCTCTCAGCGTTAAAATCTGTCCGCGAACAAGCCTTGCTAAGCTTGGCCAAGATAAGACACCCAGAATAAGCATCAGAAAATAGATTCGATTTTCCGGAGGAATCTTTAAATCTGACATAATCGCGCCCAAAATGATGAGCAAAGGCAACGAAGGCAGTGACATAAATATTTCAGCAATACGCATAATAAATGAATCCAGGAACTTCTTATAAAAGCCAGCAAGTGCTCCAAGTACCGAACCAATCAAGACCGTGATTGCCGTTGCAATCACCCCGACCAGTATAGATACACGCCCTGCCAGCATGACACGAAGCAGGACATCCCTGCCAAGTTTATCGGTGCCAAGCCAATGCACACTGCTAGGCGGATTATTTTTATCAGCCACTTTATAATCATAAAGATTATAAGGTGATATTATAGGGCCTAAAAAACAAATTAGAACCATCAACACTAAAATGAAAAGTCCAGCTATAGCAAGACGGTTTTGGGAGAACCTGCGCAGAACAACTCTCCAAGGTGAATCCGGCTGCTTCGCTGGGACTTGAGCTTTCGATTTTAAAGGTGCAGCCTCAATTGACATGAAATCTCCTCCTACTTCAACCTTATTCTAGGGTCTGCAACACCGTAGAGCACATCAGATATTAACGTTCCAATCAACGTCAGTGCAGCCAAGAAAATCGTAAATCCAAGCATAAACGGATAGTCTCGCATCGTGATGGATTCTAGATAAACTTGCCCTACGCCTGGCCATACAAAGATTTTCTCCAGGATGATTGCCCCCGAGAACAATGCAGGAAGTTCAAATCCCATGAGTGTGATTGCAGGAAGCATTGCATTTCGAAGTGCGTGCTTAAAAATTACCGTTCTTTCTTTAAGTCCTTTTGCCCTGGCCGTCCGGATATAATCCTGCCGAATGACCTCAAGCATGCTTGTTCTGAAATAACGAGTGAGACTTCCTGTGCTTAACATGGTTAGTACAAGAACCGGTAAGAACATGTGATCAGCTACATCAACGATATAGTTCCAAGTAGATCCTGCTTGTCCTGCTGTAGTCATTCCACCTACAGGGAAGAGCCCCCAGTCTACTGCCATAAATTTAATGAGTACTAAACCTATAAAAAATGATGGCAAAGACATGCATAAAAATACGAATAAAGTCATTAACTTATCAAAAAGGGAGTACTGAAATTTAGCAGAGAATACACCCGCAACTATGGCGATAATCCAACTGAACATCATACTGAAAAAAGCAATAAGAAAAGAGTTCCATACATAATCTCCAATAACATCGGTGACAGGACGCTTATGCTGCAAGGAATCACCCATGTTACCGGTGAGCATGTTTCCGACCCATATGAAATATCGCTGCACAGGGTCTTTATCAAGTCCATATATTTCCTTCAATTGCTGAGCTTTTTCTGCTGTCATATTCGGATTTTGCTGAGAAGTAATGTAGTCCCCTGGAACAAGAGCTGTAATTGCAAATACAAGAATAGTAATTCCGATCATTGTCGGAATCATTTGCAGCAGCCTCCGGATAATATACTGCTTCATAATATTCCTCCCGGGATATAAGTGGATAAGCTCAGCTCTTGCGAGAGCTGAGCTTATCATTTTCATGCTGGGCTATATGTTTTATTCTCCGATTTCTGCTTTGTAAAGACTAAAAGTAAATCTTTTATAAGGGGTAATTTCCAGACCATTAATTCGTCCGTTAATTGCCCATCCATCTCTTCTTTGGTACATCAAGATATCTGCAATATCTTTATTGAGCACTTGATAAGCTTGAGCGTAAATCTCTTTACGTTTCTCTACATCAAGTGTTTTTTTACCTTGCTTCATCAAATCGTCATACTCTTTATTAGAGTAATGCACACGATTTTGTGCTCCATCTGTGGTGTATACTGTTCCGTCAGGGTCTGGAGTAAGTCCCCAAGCCATGAAGTACATGTCGTACTCACTCTTATCCAATTTATCAAGAATAGCGTTAAAATCGAGCGTTTCCGCATTCACTTTAATTCCAAGTTCTTGATAGTTAGCAATCATAATGGGAAGAAGTGCATCTACCACTGGATTTTCAGCAGTACCAGAGAAATCAATTGTGAATTTTTCACCATCTTTTTCACGAATACCGTCCTTGCCAACAGTCCAGCCAGCTTCATCTAACAATGATTTTGCTTTTTCGATATCAAAGTCATAAGCTTCAATGCCTTCACTTGTGTAAGCCCATGATTCTTTGGACTGAGGAATATTGATAACATCAGCAAACTTACCGTATACTGCTTCTACAATTTCTGCACGATTCAGACCATATACAAGTGCTTGACGCACTTTAGGATCTTGGAATTTCGCTCTTTCATGGTTCATACCAACATAACCGTAACCGTTCGTAGGGAAGATATTTAAATCAAGGAATCCAAGAGTTTGAACTTCCTCTACATTATCTTCATCTACAGTTACCATATCCATATCAATCTCGCCGGATGTAAGCATTGCGAGTTTCGTCTCGTCAGTAGTAGATTTGTAAATTACGTTTTTAATTTTCGGTGCACCTAGGAAGTAATTCTCATTTGCTTCAAAAATAACTTGTTGTCCTGGCTGGAAGGATTTCATAACATACTGTCCAGAACCGATTGGCTTGTCATTTAACGCTTTAACAGAATCAAGGTTACCCTGTTTGTAATCTTTACCGTAATAAGCCTCAGGCAAGAAAGGAATATCGCCTAGGAAGTCTTTCGTAAGAGCTGTAACTTCAGTAACTTCTACTTCTACTGTGTTTTCATCAACAATAGTTACGCCGGAAATTTCATTAGCTTTACCATCATAATATTCTTGACCGCCTTTAATGTAGTAAGACAATGCATCAGAAGGGCCGTCATAGCTCTTATCATGAAGAACTTTCAAAGAAAAGTAGAAATCTTTAACAGTTGCTGGCGTGCCGTCAGTGTACGTTACACCTGGTTTCAGTTTGAATGTATACTTCAAACCGTCTTCACTTACATCAATGCTCTCTGCAAGATGATTAGAATATGTGCCATCGCCATTGATCGTTTGGAAACCATCAAAAAGAATGTCATTAACCATATAATCGTAAGCAGAATCTTGGAAAAGCGGGTTAAATACGCCTTTAGGAGAAGTAACCCCTACAACTAAAGTATCAGTACGACTAGTTGCCGGACCTGGGTTAGCAGACATGTCCGCTGCTTCAAACAACCCATCGTTCTTTGTAGCATCTTCAGCAGGTGTTTCTGGTGTCTCTGCTGGTGTTTCTGTGTTTGGTGTTTCCCCCGGAGTTTGTTCTGCCGTTTGTCCGCCAGTGCATGCTGCAAGTACGGTTACCAGCATAAGCATGATCACTAGCATTAGCGAAAATCTCTTTCTCATGAAAATCCTCCTCGTAAATTTCTATAAATGCTTATAAATTATCAGGATAAAATATATGAAAATTATCCATGAATAATTACAGAGTTACTAAAATTGTGAAGTCTAATCATGATGCTAGGGAAACGAAGTAAGGCAGAGATGAATGAATGAGTGGTGAATACGGACTAATAAATGGATTGCATTTATATGAATCTATATATGTAGAGTATTCTTGGTGTGAGGTTAGAATGTAAATAATATAAATAAGTGGAAATATAGTACTAGAGATGCATACTTTTAGACCAACGGTCAATAAATGTAATATCATCCTATTAAATGGTACTAAATAATTTATTTAATGATACGTGTAAATTTTACTAACGTCAATGTTTTTTTACATTTAATTGATATTTAATGTTTATTTCTGTTTATAAGGGGTAGAGGTTTATTTATTTCAATCACGTACTGATTATTAGATGACAGTATATTGTTATGTTTAATAAAACAATTATCTATATATAACATATACATTACACAGGAAATGAGAAAAAAATATTAGTGTGAGTAAACATAACGCCTGTAAAATCGATATGAGATTGTTTTTAGCGTTGTCGTTCTGTAGAGGAAAAATTATAGATATTTTAACGAAGCGTGGTTAAGGAATTGCTCTTATTAGAACTTTTTTCCTATTATACAATTCTACTTATTTATTTCAAGTACAATCTACGCTGAATTGTAAACATCTTGTGAAAAGTTTCATGAAAATAAAAAAGGTCCTACATCGGCAGGACCAATTTCATAACTCATTAAAACAAAAATCCGTAACTATATATAGAGGAATAGAACCATTTTGATCTATATATAGTCTTGATTAAAGCAACTAAAGGTATTATAAATTGGTTGGTTTAGCAATCTTTTTTACTTCTACTACTTCTTTTCATTCATTCTTCGCTTGCTTCTAGATCTTCAGAGTCTAGTTCATAACCTGGTGGTCTTTTACCGCGCTGCAGCTCAGCTATACTGTAACCAAAATCATACTGAAGATGAGGATAGTCCGGAAAACTGGCCCAATCGCCTCCCCATTCAAACCCGAGTTCTTTAGCGATCTCTACAATCTCCATCCAATCTGATTTCCCATTTCCATTTCCATCATAGTCCATATCCCATATCACCTTGTCTGCCGAGACCCTTATCGCAAAATCAATGGCTAGTCCATAATTATGATAAGATTCCCCACCTCTAGCTGAAGTTACAATTTGCCCTGCTGTGGATCGTCCTTGTTCAAAGAGTTCATCTTGCCTCTCTTCACTCCGGTATCCTTCTGTAATAATGATCTTTATTCCGCTCTTTCTTGCTCGTTCTACTAACTGGTTTTGCTTTTCAGCAACAACTGGGTGTAATCCAGTTACTTCAAACTGCTCTTCTTCAACCTCTCTAAAAAAAGGAAGGCTCCAATGAATACGGAAAGTGTCCGACTGCGAAATATAATATACAAGTCCCAAGAGCAACAGCATTAACAATAAACGTCCTGAAGTCCCGCGTCTTTGATGTGTTTGCCTTCTCATAACCACTCCTATATTCTATCTATCCTATCATTATATTTCGTGTAATAGGAAGATCACAACGTTGTTCCAACATTTCCATAGTTAATAGTCACTTTATATCAATAGAACAGAGAATTGTATGTAATTATTAAACAAAAAAAACAACCTGCTGTAAACAGCAGGTTGTTTCGATCACTGAACCTGAAACTATTCAGTTGTGTACGGAAGCAATGCGATTTGACGGGAGCGTTTGATTGCAATCGTCAGCATGCGTTGGTATTTTGCACTCGTGCCAGTAACACGACGTGGCAAAATTTTTCCGCGTTCACTGATAAATTTACGAAGCAGGTCCGTATCTTTATAGTCAATGTGAGTAATTTTGTTAACAGTGAAGAAACAAACTTTACGACGTTTATTACGGCCACCACGGCGTGCTGGTCTTTTATCGTCTCCGCCTTCTCTTTGTTTGAAGCCCATGCTATTCAGTCCTTCCTAATTAAAATGGCAAATCATCATCCGAAATATCAATCGGTTTACCGTCATCCGAAAAAGGATCCTGATTGTTCCGTGAGAAATTGTTGTTCCCTCGGTTACCGTTGCCGCTGCCTCCGAATGAAGGCTCTTCACGCACAGTTCCACCGCTATTTGTGTTGCCACCATCACGGCTAGATTCCAAGAAACGAACGTTATCAGCGATAACTTCAGTAACGTAAACACGTTTACCTTCGTTATTCTCATAATTACGTACTTGAATGCGTCCCTCGACGGCTGTTAGACGGCCTTTACGCAAATAATTTGCACAAGTTTCCGCTAGCTGTCTCCAGGTAACGACCGGTATAAAATCAGCTTCCCGTTCTCCACCTTGACTTGTAAACGGACGGTCTACAGCAAGTGTGAATTGAGTTACGGCTACTCCAGCAGGAGTATAACGTAATTCAGGGTCACGGGTTAACCGGCCAATCAGAATGACTCGGTTCAACAATCTAATCCCCTCCTTCTGAGCGTAATTATTACAAAAATCATGTTTTACGGATTAAGCAACATCGTTCGTGATGAGATAACGAATTACTTCGTCAGAAATTTTCATGAGACGTTCCAACTCGGAAACGACAGCTGGTTCAGCGTTGAAGTTAACCAACACATAGTGACCATCACGGAATTTCTTAATCTCATACGCAAGACGGCGTTTACCCAAAACATCATGTTTTGTAATTTCCCCGCCATTGGAGATGATGCCTTGGAATTTTTCGACTGCAGCTTGAACAGCTTCTTGTTCAATATCAGGACGAATAATGTACATCACTTCGTATTTGCGCATAACTATACACCTCCTTATGGACATAAGGCCCTCTAGCTTAGCTGAGAGCAAGGAACGAGAATAAACTCGCACCACTCCAATATAACATTTTCATGATATGAGTGCAAGCACATGTTCTCTTTTACCATCAGATTCTCCAACATGATTGTAATGGAATCTGCACACAATAATTAAGCACTACAATATAAGGAGGGATACGAATGGGTGAAAGAACTGAATTCGAACCAGGAGATAAAGCACCAAATGACGGCGAATATACTGAGGTTGGGGAGGCCAGTTTCCACACAGAGATCAACAACCCCAAACGAGTTAAGCTGAAAAAAGGCGAGGCATTCCCGGAAACAACGAATAAAGATCGTAAATGGAAGAAGCTTACCAAAGCCCGGGTTCATTAATCATTAATAACTAAAACAAAATCATTTGCATCTCACGTTTATTTTTCTCATTACCGGACATAATACAGTTAAGGCAGTGCTCAAGGAGAGGTGTGGTTCCGTTGGATGATTTGAAAACCGAGCCGGACATTCGCTTAGAGGAGGGTCTTGATCGTGGCAAATAGAAGCGGAAGGTAATGTGCGGAAGATGAAATAAATGGATTCAGATGCACTGGTATTGCTTGGCAGTACACCGAGTTTCTTACGAATTGTTACGTGAAGATGTTTTCTTTACCATAACGCACTGCCTTCCGAGAAGGACCCTTTTAGGGTCCTTTTTTGGTTTCTCTAAATTAAGCATCTTCTAAACTAAGTAATCTGTAATGAACAGTAGCAAAAATCCACATACACGAAAAAACCTCTTACGTTGTAAACGTAAGAGGTGCGTCCGTATTTTTAGGTTAGGTTCAATCATTTAGTTAAATGGCGGAAAGAGAGGGATTCGAACCCTCGCACGCCGCAAGGCGCCTAACTGATTTCGAGTCAGTCCCCTTATAACCTCTTGGGTACCTTTCCGCAGCAAAATTCATTATATCAAAAAAGTCTTCTAATAGCAAGAAGAGATTGCCCCAGTCTGCTTCTTATTCTGACTGAGGCTCTTCAGATGAGCGAAGTACTTTTTTGAAGTTTTTTTCGAACTTTGCTCTAGGGACAAGTACACTATGCTTACATCCAACACACTTAATACGGATATCCATTCCCATACGTATGATCTCCATCTCATTGCTTCCGCAAGGGTGTGGCTTCTTCATCTGCACGATGTCTCCAAGACCATAAATTTTACGCTCCACCTGATCCATCTCCTGTCTCATCATCTTCCCTTGATGCGGCACTCTCTAACTCAGCCATACGAACTGTTTCTTGATATTCGAGAGCTTCCTTCACATCCATCTGGATGTCACGCTGCACAGCATTGTTCATATTCGGCAGACACTCAGCTACAACACGGATCACATACTCAGATGTTGTCATAGACTGAATCCCAACAACCTCAGGAACAGTCAGTACATTTGTATTACGTTCTGGCAGATCGCGTACAGCCTCTTTTACAAGCCGCATTGCTTCCCCGAGTCGTTCTTCCCCTTTCATCGGAATATCTACAACCGCTCTTGAGTTAGCCATGGAGAAGTTAGTAACTGTGGTAATTCCTCCGTTAGGAATGATATGAACCTCGCCAGTAAAACTAACAATCTTGGTTGTTCTTAGTCCAATCATCTCCACCGTACCTTTTAAGGTCCCTGTTTGAATGACATCACCAACCGCAAATTGATCTTCAAATATAATGAAGAATCCAGTGATCACGTCTTTGACTAAACTTTGTGCACCAAAACCAATGGCGAGTCCAAGTACCCCAGCACTAGCTAACACAGGTCCAAGATTGACACCCATCTGACTAAGAATAAGCAGTACCAGTATAAAGTTACATACCATGGAGACTACATTTTTCAAAAGTTCTCCAACCGTATTTACTCTTCGCGTATTCAGTCTTATTCTTCTATCAGCGTCATTATTCAGTAAAGATCTATCAATAATTCCATGCAGTAATTTAATAGCAATCCGTGTTAAAACAAATACAATAATAATCTGTAACAGTACACCCGCGTAGCCAATCCACATATCTGCGTCGGTGAACCAATTCCATATACCATCTGTAATTTTCTGAACCCAGCTCACGGCTTCCTCAACCGTTTCTTCAACTTTTCCAGTATCTGGTTCTTTCGGTGCATTTGTTGCACCAGTCAATAACATTAACGGCCAATCCACTCTTTATTCACCTCTTTAGTAAACGATCTCTATATAATTTCTATATACCCGGTGCCTTCTTTTCGAAAAATACCGCGTATTTCAACTTTCTCTGTCATGATAACATACTTTACTTTGTCCAGAAATTGCTCAGGGAACTGAATTGATAAAGCACAGCCTGCAGTTATCTCTTTCGGGGTAGGATAGGTATCGATCTCAACTTCCGCATACTCTAGCAGCATTTCTGCATAGATCGCTTGCTGTGTTGAGTCAAAAGCAATCGTAAGCCACGTATCCATTCGAATACTCCTTATCTATGATGGTCTAGTGAATTGAAGTATAAAAACCAGCATTCTTCCATATACTAGTACTACTATTCCAAGCACGAAAGGAAGATAGTGCGACTATGAATCGTAATCCAAAAGCTTTATCTTCACAGGACATGCCTGGCCTGAAAATACCCCATACGGATCCAGGTATTGCATCAGCCATTGTCCACCGCTTACTATTCCATCTATTTCAGGCACCTGCCCATAAAGAAATTGTCATCGTTTGTATTGGAACGGATCGCTCAACAGGGGATTGTCTTGGTCCTCTCGTGGGTACTTCTCTATCCAAGCTAAAGAGTTCCATTTACCACCTATACGGTACACTAGAGGAACCCGTTCATGCAATGAATCTGCAAGATACGCTTGATGTAATTTATTCCACACACGCTGACCCCTATGTCATTGGTATCGATGCCTGTCTTGGACAATCTTCTAGTGTAGGCTGCATCCAAGTATCCGCAGGACCGCTTCGCCCAGGAGCAGGTGTAAATAAAGAATTACCGCCGGTTGGCGATATCCATTTGACGGGTATCGTTAACGTCGGCGGCTTTATGGAGTATTTCGTACTTCAGAATACTCGGCTTAGTCTTGTCGTTCGCATGGCAGAGGTGATCTCCCACAGTTTATATGATGCACTTACAGAATGGCATAAACGTGTTACGCTTCTTGCTGTGCAAGAACAATAGCTTCTTTTTCCTCGTTTGATAAGGAATACGTTGATTCTCCCCCTTTTAGGGGCTTTGCATATACATAAGAACCATCCCGATTATATAACCCTGTTAACACAAGTCCATCGCTCTGTTCATTCAGCATGGCGACAGAGAAACTCAAATCCGTCCCCCGCTCTCCATAAGCATTATAACGTTTTACCCCTATTTTCCCTTGAACTTGATTCAATTTCGTTAGTGCCTTTGTAATTTCATCTTTGTTCTCAGCCTGCATATCCTCAATGGAATCCATCTGAACTTTAAGCTGAAAAAGTAAGGACTCTAAATCTTCCACTCCTGTACTAGACATTAAGTTATCGTAATTTTTACGAAGTCTACGCATTTTTACAGTTTGGACAATCATCATGATTAAAAGAACAAGAACAATTAACAAAATACCAAAAATAATAATAGGCAATTGTTCCAGGATCAGTTCATTCATATCTGTCATTTATTGTTCCTACTCCTCTATTAATTAAGATCTACTGGCAAGATGGTGGACAGCTGCGAGCAGCGCCGACACTTCTGCCTCGGTTGAGTTTACACCAAAACTAGCTCTTACTGCTCCTCGATCTAAAGTTCCTGCACTTTCATGTGCTAGCGGGGTACAGTGATATCCCGAGCGTACTGCGATACTGTATTCCCGGTCAAGCCGGAAAGCTAATTCGGCAGAATCCACGTTTTCTATATTAAAAGATACAAGTCCGCTTCTTGGGCACCCTTTTCTTGGACCAAGAATATGTGCTCCCGGTACCTTTTCTAATCCCTCTATTAGATATTGAGATAATGACCACTCATGTTCATAGATATAATCTATCGTCAAGGATAATACTTGCTCTATTCCTGCCATTAAACCAGCATAACCCACCACATTTGGTGTACCTGATTCATAACGGTCAGGTCTAACCGTCGGTTGGCCTATTACTTCCGATTGGCTGCCTGTCCCTCCGTAAAGCAGTGGCTTCACGTCGAGATCAGGATGAATGTAAAGACCACCTGTTCCTTGCGGCCCAAGCAAACCTTTATGTCCTGGAAAAGCCAACATATCAATACCCATCTTCTCTACATCAATATGCAGCACTCCCGCACTCTGAGCGGCATCGACGAGCAAAGGGATCCCGTATTTCCGAGTAACAGCACTGATTTCTTGCAATGGAAGAATACTTCCTAGCAGATTAGAACTATGAGTTACTGCTACTAATTTGGTATGAGGACGAATTCGGCTCTCGAGCATATCGATAGATATTTGACCTTCATCCGTAAGCGGAAGATAATCCACTTCAATCTGCCCGAGAGATTTTAAGTATTCTAAAGGTCTTCTTACAGAATTATGTTCCATCATTGTTGTAATTACATGATCGCCTGGTTCCAAAATTCCTCTTATAGCTAAATTTAAACTCATTGTAGTATTAGAAGTAAGTACGATATCATTTGGATTATGAATCCTAAACAGCTTTGCAATAGCACGGCGAGTATTAAATAATACCCGACTTGCGTTAACAGACATTTGATGACTTCCCCTGCCTGGGTTTGCGCCTGCTGTTTCCATTGCCTGAATCATCGCTTCTTTTACTGTTTCTGGCTTCGGCCATGAGGTAGCAGCGTGATCCAAATATATGATTTTTTTCATTCCCCTACTCCTCTACAAAAGAAAATGACATATCTTTTCTTCCTACCTGAGGTAAGAGGACGATATGTCATTACACTAAAGACTTACTTACCCATTACCCTCATATTCATGTGTATTGATGATAGGTTAGACATGTAGATCATTCGAGAAGTCCATTTATTGAAGTAATTCTAAAAGTCTCTCTAAATCTTGTTTGCTGTAATAATTTAGTTCGATCTTTCCTTTTTCCTTATGATCCTTAATCTTTACCGTTGTCTTGAAACGATCACGCAGACTTTCCTCAACTGTTTCAATATAAGGGTCTCTTCTCTTCTGCTTAGGCTTAGATTTACTTTCGTTTCCCTTACGATCCAATTGTTGAACAGCTTCTTCAAGTTCTCTAACGCTCCATTGCTTCTGGATACATTCCTCTGCTAGTTCCTTTATTACCTTTTGATCCTTCAGACCAACAATAGCCCTTGCATGGCCCATGGATAATGTTCCACGTGAAACATAATCTTTTACTTCCTCCGGTAAAGTTAACAACCGCAGAAAGTTAGCAATATGAGATCTTGATTTACCAACTTTCATAGACAGTTCTTCTTGAGTTAGAGAAAACTGATCCATAAGACCTTGATAAGCTACAGCCACTTCCATTGCATTTAGGTTTTCACGTTGCAGGTTTTCAATAAGTGCAATTTCCATGACTTGCTGTTCTGAAAAGTTGCGAACTACCGCTGGAACTGTTGATTTACCGCAATATTGAGATGCACGAAAACGCCTCTCACCAGCTATAATTTCATACCCTTTAAGCACACTGCGAACAATAATCGGTTGAATAACTCCGTGCTGGCGAATAGATTCAGCCAGTTCTTTTATGGACTCTTCATCAAATGTTTTTCTAGGCTGATAAGGATTTGCGCGAAGCTGGCTGAGTGGTATCTCCACAACTTTGTCATCATCGTTGATCGAAAGCGAAGGTAGAAGTGCATCCAAGCCTTTACCTAAACGCTTACTCATATGAAATCACTTCCTTTGCCAACTCTAGATAAACTTCAGCTCCTCTTGAGCGAGGATCATACGTAATAATAGACTGTCCATGTGATGGTGCTTCACTAAGTCTAATATTGCGCGGAATAATCGTTCTATAAACTTTTTGTTGAAAATACTTTTTGACTTCTTCTATAACTTGAATCCCTAAGTTAGTGCGAGCATCAAACATTGTAAGCAGCACACCTTCAATTTGGAGAGAAGTATTCAGATGCTTTTGTACAAGCCTAACCGTATTTAGGAGCTGACTTAAACCTTCGAGGGCGTAATATTCACACTGAATTGGAATAATAACAGAATCGGATGCAGTCAGTGAGTTAATTGTAAGCATCCCAAGTGAAGGAGGACAATCAATCAAGATATAGTCATACTCATGTTTAATCATCTGCAGAGATTTCTTCAGACGAACTTCACGAGAAATGGTAGATACAAGTTCAATTTCAGCTCCAGCGAGCTGAATTGTTGCGGGAATCAGATGAAGTCCCGGGATATTCGTTTCGACAATTGCTTCTCTAGGATGTATCTCTTCAATGAGCACATCGTAGATACAATAAGCAACATCTGCTTTATTAACACCCACACCGCTAGTTGTGTTGCCTTGGGGATCTATATCTACAAGAAGTACACGCTTGCCAAGTGAAGCCAATCCTGCACCCAGATTAACAGAAGACGTTGTTTTACCTACTCCGCCCTTCTGGTTTGCTACGGCAATAATCTTTGACACTTTGTTCACCTCAGTATAGGAGTCATTCCTTAGGGGTACGAGATAATAGATATCGGCGCAAAAGCTAGAATGAACTAGATAGAAAAAGCGGCACTTGAGCCGCTGTATGTTCATTATTTACGTTTCGGAATTTGAATTACTATTTCATAATGATCTTCATGATCAGATTCTTTTGTTTTGATGTCGAGGCCCGAGTCTGACACCATATCAATGGATTGTCTAATTGTGTTCAAAGCGAGTCTAACGTCTTTTGTAAAAGAAATCCGTTTTGACTTCTTAATCTTAGAAGATTCTTTGTAGAAAGCAACCCTTGCTTCCGTTTGTTTTACATTCAATTCTTTAGTGATGATTTCTTCGAGAATTTTTAATTGGATCTCCAAACGATCTAGGGAAAGTAGTGCTCTCGCATGTCGCTCTGATATTTTCCGTTCCATAAGAGCCAACTTCACTTCTTCAGGTAAATGCAGCAAGCGAATTTTGTTTGCTATTGTGGATTGGCTTTTTCCAAGGCGCTGCGCCAGACTTTCTTGTGTTAACTGGTGCAAGTCAATCAGCTTTTGATATGCCACTGCTTCTTCAATCGCTGTCAGCCCTTCACGCTGTAGATTTTCAATAAGTGCTATTGAAGCTGCTTGGGAATCATTAAATTCACGTACAATAGCAGGGATATGTTCCATGCCCAGTTTCCTAACGGCACGCCAGCGTCTCTCCCCAGCAATGATTTCATATTGGCCGTTCCGAACGCGAACCACAATCGGCTGAATAACGCCATGGGTTTTAATCGTTTGGCATAATTCTTCAATCTTCTCGTCATCAAAAATCGTACGGGGCTGATACGGGCTGCTCACAATTTCGTCGATTGGAATTTGTTTTACTTCTTCCCCGTTACTGCGTTCCGTCAAACCAAACAACTTCGAAAATTGTTCTTTCATTCCGTAGATTACCACCTAAATTCAAAATAGTGCCGCTTTAGGCACTTCATTGACTGTTCTCTCTTCGATTCCGTGTTGCAACTAGGCTAAGCCGTCTTCTTTATGTATAGGATTATGTTCTATGACGTTTAGACTCTATCTGTACGAAGAAACTACTCCCTCTATTCTATCACTTTTTCTTCCATAATCCTATTGTTTGGCAGTGAATTTTATCTCATTTTAAGGAAAATTGACTTCTATCATTTTCATAGTGTTTGTTGATTTTGAGCCATGTTTTTATACAGTTAAAATATGGTATTATTTCTTCTTCTGGGAAGGTAGATTGCTTGAAAAAAACAAAAAAAGGGAATGTTTCACGTGAAACATTCCCTTTCTATTATTTAACAAGTGGTGTCTTAAGTGGTGTTCCTGGTTTTCTAGGATACATCTTCGGCGTGTTTGCTATCTTACGGATTAAAATCATATGCCTTGCTGACTCTTCCACGGGTAATTGGAAAGCATGAGTCTCTATGAGTTTACCTTTTAACTCCTTTAAACTGTATGCCGCTTCTGTCAATTCTGCAGTAGGATCGCTACCCTTCATTGCTGCGAACATTCCGTCTTTACGGACAAAAGGTAAACAAAATTCATTAAGTACCGCAAGCCTGGCAACAGCACGTGCAGTAACTAGATCATAATGATCCCGGTAACCCGCACGTCTTCCGATTTCCTCGGCTCGCCCATGAATAAGCTCCACATTTTCAAGTCCAAGAGCGTCAACAAGATGCTGTAAAAAATTAATCCGTTTATTCAAAGAATCAATAATCGTCAGCTTCAAATGAGGAAAACAAATCTTCAGCGGAATACCAGGGAAACCAGCTCCAGACCCAATATCCGCAATGGTATTCACTTCGTCCATCCCTACATAGAAAGCAAGTGACACAGAATCATAAAAGTGTTTTGTATATACTTGCTCTCTTTCTGTAATACCGGTTAGATTCATTTTCTCATTCCAAGATACGAGCTCTTTGTAATAAATCTCAAATTGTTCTAACTGCTTCTCGCTAAGCTCAATTTGATGTTTTGCTAAGCGTTCTTGCAATTCCTTCTGTATATGATCCATTGTTACCCCCTAGATGCAGTAACCCGATTATAATGTTCCAAATAAACGAGCAATATCGAAATATCTGCCGGTGTTACACCCGAGATCCGGGAAGCTTGACCGATAGAAATTGGACGAATTTTTTCTAGCTTTTGTTTCGCTTCCATTGCCAGACCATGAATCTCATTGTAATTGATGGTATCTGGAATTTTCTTTTTCTCCATTTTCAGCAGACGTTCTACATGAGTGAGTTGCTTCTCAATATAACCCGCATACTTAATTTGGATTTCCACTTGTTCCTTCATTTCTTCATTTAAATCATAAGGAGAAGGTGAGATTCTCTCGATAAATGAATAATTCACTTCAGGACGTCTCATTAAAGTAAGAAGGGAAATTCCATCTTGCAAAGGTGTTGACTCTATACTTGCTAGAAGTTCATTTACTTCTGATGGGCGAGTACGAGTAGTGCGCAAACGTTCAATCTCCTGTTCTACTTTTTCCTTTTTATTAAGGAATTTAGCATAACGTTCATCCGTCACAAGTCCAATCTCGTGTCCAAGTGGAGTAAGTCTCATGTCTGCATTGTCATGACGCAAAAGCAGTCGATACTCAGCCCGCGAAGTAAGAAGACGGTAAGGCTCATTCGTACCTTTCGTCACCAGATCATCAATAAGAACACCAATGTACCCTTGCGAACGATCTAGAACAACCGCTTCTTTCCCTTGTGCTTTACGAGCTGCATTGATTCCGGCCATAATTCCTTGGCCAGCTGCTTCTTCATAACCAGAAGTTCCGTTAATTTGTCCTGCAGTAAACAAACCTGGAAGACGCTTGGTCTCAAGCGAAGGAAGAAGCTGCGTCGGTACCATAGCATCATATTCGATTGCATAGCCGTTACGCATCATCTGTACATTCTCAAGTCCCGGAACGGAGCGCAATACTTCTAATTGTACATCTTCAGGTAAGCTGGTAGACAAACCTTGAACATAATATTCTTTGGTGTTTTTTCCTTCGGGTTCTAGGAAAATTTGATGTTTTGGTTTATCACTAAAACGAACAATCTTGTCTTCAATGGAAGGACAATAACGTGGTCCCGTACCTTCAATCACACCCGAGAACATCGGAGCACGATGCAGGTTATCAGTAATAATCTGATGTGTTTCAGCTGAAGTATACGTTAACCAGCATGGCAATTGTTCATTGTCTGAGCTTTCCGTCTCATAGGAGAAAAACTTAGGAATATCGTCTCCTGGTTGAATTTCTGTTTTACTAAAATCGATGGTATCCTTATGCACCCGAGGTGGAGTCCCTGTCTTAAAACGTACAAGTTCAAAACCAAGCTCTTTAAGATGATCAGATAACTTAATCGAAGGCTGCTGATTGTTTGGCCCGCTCTCATACATCAGTTCCCCCATAATTACTTTACCGCGTAAGTAGGTTCCTGTTGTAAGTACAACTGATTTAGCACGGTATTCTGATCCTGTCTGTGTAACGACACCGACACACTCTCCATTTTCCACAATTAAACGCTCTACCATGCCTTGGCGCATCGTAAGATTCGGTTCCATTTCTAACGTTTCTTTCATGGTGTGCTGGTAAGAAAATTTATCTGCCTGCGCTCGAAGCGCATGTACTGCGGGACCTTTACCTGTATTGAGCATTCTCATTTGAATAAATGTTCGGTCTGTATTGCGGCCCATTTCTCCACCTAGGGCGTCAATTTCACGGACTACATGGCCTTTTGCTGGTCCCCCGATCGATGGATTACATGGCATAAATGCGACCATATCCAGATTAATAGTGACCATCAGCGTTTTGCAGCCCATACGAGCGGCGGCAAGAGCTGATTCGACACCAGCATGACCTGCACCAACGACAATAACATCGAATGTACCGCCATCAAATCCCATCGTGCCTTCCTCCTTGTTTCAGGGATAATTCCCTGTAATTTATACTGCTGTATTGAAACGAAATCAGAACCTCACTGTTCTAGATTTCTTATCAAGTTCATTTCCGTGTGCTTATACAAAGCACTAAACTTCATTATATCAAAAAACACGGGGATTCCATAAGAGTTGATTCAAATCATTTGGAATGATAAGGATTATATTGAATCCCGTGAGTCTATAAATAACTTCCTTATTTTCCTAAACAGAACTGGGAGAATATCTGATCAATTAGAGCATCATGCGCAGTATCGCCGACGATCTCACCGAGCTGCTCCCAAGCTAATCTCACATCAATTTGGATCATATCAATCGGAATGAACTGCTCCGCAGCTTCATAAGCATCCTGTAAAGATTGCTTCGCTTTTTTCAGAAGAGAGATATGTCGTACATTACTTACATAAGTTAGATCTGCTGATTCTAATTGCCCGCTAAAGAATAATTTCGATATTGCTTCTTCAAGCAGGTCAATACCTTCTTCCGCTTTTACAGACATCGGTACGATTAATTCTGGATCAATATATCGTTCTAATATGTCCCGGTCAATCTTCGTTGGTAAATCCATTTTATTTAAAATAACAATGGCCTGTCTGCCTTTAATTTGCTCCAAAAGTTCGAGCTCATCCTCATGCAGCGGTTCTCCCGCATTTACTACCATTAGAATCAGATCTGCTTCTGTAAAAGCAGTCCGAGATCGTTCCACACCAATCTTCTCAACAACATCCATTGTTTCCCGAATACCCGCAGTATCCAGCAGTTTTAAAGGAATATTATTGATGGTTACAAACTCTTCAATGACATCGCGAGTTGTCCCTGGAATATCTGTGACAATCGCACGGTTATCTTGAGCCAGTGTATTAAGGAGCGAAGATTTACCTACATTAGGTCTTCCAACGATGGCTGTTGTAATTCCTTCTCTTAATATTTTCCCTTGTTCTGCTGTTTTTAACAGCTTATCGATTTCGTTCATAACATGAGACGATTTTTCTTTGATGAATTCAGAAGTGAGTGATTCTACGTCATGCTCTGGATAATCAATATTCACTTCAATATGTGCCATTGTTTCCACAAGTGTATAACGAAGATCACGTATTTTTGCAGAGAGAGCTCCCCCCACTTGTTTTAAAGCAACAGAAAAAGCACGGTCTGACTTAGAACGAATGAGATCCATAACACCTTCGGCTTGAGATAAGTCAATTCTTCCGTTCAAAAAGGCTCTTTTGGTAAACTCGCCTGGTTCTGCCACTCGGATATCCAGCATAAGCAGTAAATCCATAATTCGTTTAACGGAAATAACACCACCGTGCGAGCTAATCTCTACAACATCTTCTGTTGTGAAGGAACGTGGGGCTCTCATCACTGTGACAAGTACCTCTTCCACTTTTTCTTCTGTCTGTGGGTTGATAATATGTCCATAATGAACCGTATGAGATTCTGCTTGTTCAAGTGGTGTTTTGCTTTTTACAATCTTACCTACTTCTTTGATTGCGTCTGGACCACTGACCCTAATGACAGCAATCCCCGCTTCGCCTACAGCTGTAGAAATAGCTGCTATTGTATCACTAATCATCTATATTCACCTTCCCGTATCAATGCTTACGATCTATATTCAAGTTATCAAGACTGTTATATTCATTATACGTACCCTGATTACGAAAAAAGCAATGGCTTCTGCACGGGGCAGGAAGCCATTGCGTAATCGCATGAAATCACATTAAGCTTATTTAAGTGTAATTACCACTCTACGGTTAGGCTCTTCGCCCTTGCTAATTGTATTCACCTGACGATGATTCTGAAGTTTAGCATGAATCACTTTGCGCTCCTGGGAAGGCATGGGTTCAAGGACCACTTCTTTTCCCGTGCGAATCACCTGTGAAGCCAATCGGTCTGCAAGTTCTTCGAGTGTCTTGCGGCGTCTTAATCTAAAATTCTCCGCATCGAGAATAATCCGTACGAAACTGCTTGAGTGTTTGTTTGCCACAATATTCGTTAAATATTGCAAAGCATCTAAAGTCTGGCCTCTACGTCCAATAATAAGACCAAGGTCTTCCCCGGTAATATTGAATATCTTACCATCCCTGCTTTTTTTGATCTCAATCTCAACATCAAGACCCATACCCGCAGCTGCTTCTTTCACGAAATTGCGCGCTTCAACATATGGATCTACATCATTAGATATATTGGTATCTAACTCAGTTGATCTTGAAGATGTAAGCTCAGAAGTACGGATCAGAGCAGAATCGGGCTCGTTATGAAATGATTCTTCTGCCTGTTTTGGCTTAAGTGTCAATTCTACTTTGGCTGGCTTAACACCAATGAGACCTAAAAAACCTCTGGATGGCTGTTCTAAGACGTTTAACGTAACTAAATCTCGACTGACACCAAGTTGTGTCAGACCTTGATCTACAGCATCTTCTATCGTTTTACCTGTCACAATGACGGTGGTCATATGGAACGCCGTGCCTCCTTTGCCACTTACTGATCTGATAAACCGGACAATGAATTATTTATATTATTTTTTCTTCTTTTTCTTTTTCTTCTTCGCTTGAGAACCTACGCCATTAGTAGTTGCCATTCCAGCTTGTCTCTTTTTAGAGGAGCTCTTTGTTCCTTCAACATTCGTAGCAGCTACCAGCTTGTCGTTGTTGCGATAGAGGAAGAAGTTTTGAATGATGGTATAGATGTTCGAGTAGAACCAGTAGAGCGGCAATGCCGAAGCAAACTGGTAGGACATGATAAACATCAGGATCGGATATACCCAAAGCATAAACTGCATAGGTCCTTGCTGCTGTGATGGATTTTGTTTCATCATGTACCATGTTTGGAAGAACATAGATACAGCAACAAGCACAGGAAGTATAAACAATTTATCTGGGGAACCAAGTTCCATCCATAAGAAAGTGTGCTGATTAATATTTGAGTTATAGAGAATCGAGTTATAAAGAGCGATATAAATAGGCATCTGGATAATCAGAGGCAAACAACCCGCCATCGGATTGACTTTATGCTCTTGGAATAGCTTCATCGTTTCCGCTTGAATTTTTTCAGGGGTATCCTTATATTTCGTTTGGATTTCCTTAATAAGCGGTTGAATCTTTTGCATGTTTCTTGAACTTTTAACTTGTTTAATAGTAAGTGGAAGGATTAACGTACGAACGATAATTACCAGTACGAGAATTGCCAATCCATATTCTCCACCAAACAGCTTAGCTAATGAATCTAAAGATAATGAGAACCAATAAACAACGTTACTTTTCCAAAAAGATCCACTGTTTTTGAGGTCTTCTGTGGTAACATGAGTTGTATTAGCAGATGTACAACCCGATAGTACAGCAACTAAAGCAATAACAGCGATCAGGAGAATCCACTTTTTCCCCTTCATTGACTTGAGTCGAGACACTTGATAACCCCTCTCTTAACCTATCCATTCCACCGTAAATAATACCATAAGTAGAAGAACAAAGAAACGCTAATTCGAGCGTCTTTCTGCCTTGAGCAGCGAAGCTTTACGCAAGACATGAAGTATGCTTTTCTCCATCTCTTTGTAGCTCATCGAAACTGCTCCCTTTCTTACGATAAATATGAGATCCATATTTTCAACAATTTCGGCTTCATGATGTCGAATAATTTCTTTAATCATTCTTCGCATGCGATTGCGAACAACCGCATTTCCTATTTTTTTGCTGCAAGATACGCCGACACGAAACTGCTCGACATCCTTGCGACGCAATCCATATACCACAAACTGATAGTTTGCTTGAGACTTACCATAACGGTATACGCGACTAAAGTCGGCACGGTTTCGTAAACGTAATCTTTTATGCAATGATCTCTTCTCCTTGCTAAAACGCGTCTCTATATAATAAACGCATTGTTACATCCTAAATTTAAGTATGGACGATCGTAGGAAGCTATAAACGCTCCCCTATTTAAAATAAAACTTTCTTGTTTAAGAAAAAAAGACCACCGTAGTGGTCTTCATGCACGCATTACGCACTGAGTACTTTTCTGCCTTTAAGACGGCGGGCTGCCAGAACTTTACGGCCGTTTTTCGTGCTCATTCTTTTCCGGAAACCATGGTTCTTCTTACGTTTGCTAACATTCGGTCTAAATGTTGGTCTCATGTATTGCACCCCCTTAAAAGGAATCCTGTACAGATTGAACTACCTAGTAGTACATATAAACTGTTTATTTGCATAGCGCAATCTATAACGATATCTTAATTTAATCATTTTCATCAACACAGAAAATGCCTTTATATATTTAACCACGTACAAGTCAAAAAGTCAACTGAACTACATTATATCCCAAATCCATATCTTTTGATTCATTTGTCCACATTTTTAATAAATGGTTGTATCTTCTCGCAAGTTATACACATGTGGATAGACGGATTTAGTTCATTTCATCTTTTTTCTTCTACTATATGACTGATATATACTTAATTTGAACACCAATTGATAACTGGTGCTTCTATATTAACAGTGATTCAATTTGTTCCTTATGTTTATATGTATAAAATACATGCCCTCTGTTAAAGCAGATCCTTCAACTAATCGTTTACAAAATGTTCACAGTTGAGGTAGGATAGTGGTATCAATCAATAACTTGTATACAAGTATACATGGATGAAGTTTTCCTCATTTATTGCCGACTAACACTATTGTTCGTTATCATGAAGATAAAAGAAGTTTAGTGTATGAATAGGAGAGTTATATGATGCGTTATCCTTCTGCTTGGCTTGAAGGCAATTCTTTAGGAGAGTTAATTGTAAGCGATTTACGTTTGCAAATTATTGATGGTACGATCGCAAGGGGAGAAATCTTATCCGAGAATAAAATTGCTGCTCAGTTTAAAAGTAGTCGTTCCCCTGTGAGAGAAGCGTTTAAAACGCTTTCAAACGAGGGCTTAATTAGCTTAGAGCGGATGGGTGCCGTAGTTCTTGGACTAAGCTCAAAAGATAAGGACGAGCTTTATGATGTAAGGTACCTGATTGAAAGTTTCGTTCAAGAGAATTTAGCGAAGCAACTGCCTTATGATCTGTTGACAAAACTGCAGCAAATCATCGATAAAATGGAACTTGCAATGAGACATTCCGATTTTATTGAATTTGCTTATCTTGATTTCCAGTTTCATGAGACGCTTATTATCGAAGCAAATCATACTCGAATTCTACATCTTTGGAAAAGTATTCGGCAGATTATTATGACGTTGCTTTTACTTACAACCGAAGAGATTTTCTCCCATGGCGAAGAACGTATTAAAGCTGTCATTCAAAAACACCATAAGTTAATGAAAGGTCTTGCTTCCAAAGACCCCGAGATTGTAGCAAATGAAGTCAGGATCTACTTTACAGATTCACGACAAACACTGCATAAAACTTTTTAGGAATGTTTTTTAATGCAAATCAATTTCATAATACCTTTAGTTGCTTTCATCAAGGTGATATATAGATCAAAATGGTTCTATTTGTCTATATAGTTCCAAATTTATCGTTTTTATGAGTTATGAAATTGATTATTCATGCAGCTTATATTCAAGAGACTGGTGCAGAATATGTGCTTTTTCTCTCCTAAAAGTTGTCGACAAGTATACAAATTGGCGATATGTCGAATGACAGAGATTTTTGTAAGCGCACTTATTTCTAAATAGAGGATTCCTCCTCTACTATAAATCCCATCAAAAAGGAGAACATTCATCATGGAAAGCATCTTTGGCCTTAGTCATACAGCAACAATGCTGGTATGGACTCTTCTCACTATCGTATTTTTAGTTATACTTATTTCCAAATACCGATGGAATCCGTTTGTATCACTTTTGATTGCCGCATTAATTTTGGGCCTTCTCACAGGCATGAATACACAAGATGTTGTAACATCTATTACAAGCGGAGTTGGCGGAACGCTCGGCACGATTGCAATTGTGATCGGGCTGGGTACAATGCTAGGCAAAATGATGGCAGAGTCCGGCGGGGCAGAACGAATCGCTACTACTCTCGTTGATCGTTTTGGATTAAAACGGGTCCACTGGGCCATGATGATTGTTGGTTTTATTGTTGGTATTCCTGTATTTTTTGAAGTTGGTCTGATTCTTCTTATCCCGATTGTATTCACGGTAGCAAGAAAAACAGGTTTATCTATTCTGAAGATCGGGATCCCAATTTTGGCGGGTCTTTCTACTGTACATGGACTTGTTCCTCCTCACCCTGCGCCTATGATTGCTATTGAAGCATTCGGTGCTAACTTAGGACAAACCATTATGTATTCTCTCTTAGTGGGACTGCCGACTGCAGCTATTGCAGGTCCTGTATTTGCTAATTTTATTAGCAAGAGAGTCGATGTAGCTCCGCCAACCGAACTTGCAGAACAATTTTCATTAAAAAGTGAACGTGAACTTCCTGGTTTCGGTATTACATTGCTTACGATTTTACTGCCTGTTATCCTGATGCTAGCTGGATCCATCGCACTGATTGTAGATCCGGAAGGTGTTCATGGTTTCTCTCATTTTCTAGAGTTTATTGGTAATGAGGTTATCGCCCTTCTTATTTCTGTCGTATTCGCTCTCTTTTCTCTTGGGTTTGCTCGGGGATTCAACAAAAATGAAATTTCCAAGTTTACAAGTGAATGTCTTGCGCCGACTGCAAGCATTATTCTGATCATCGGTGCCGGCGGTGCTTTTAAACAAGTACTTATTAATAGTGGTGTCGGTGCAGCTATTGCAGAACTCGCTACAAGTATGAATATCAATATTATATTATTTGCTTGGCTTGTTGCCGCTCTAATTCGTGTAGCAACAGGATCAGCTACTGTCGCGATGACCACTGCTGCTGGTATTGTTGCTCCTGTCCTCGCACTTTCACCAGGTGCTAGTGTAGAACTTGTGGTTCTCGCTACTGGAGCAGGATCCGTTTTCCTTTCCCATGTGAATGATGCGGGATTCTGGATGATTAAAGAATTTTTCAATATGACGGTACCTCAAACCCTTAAGACATGGTCTGTCATGGAAAGTTTACTTTCTGTCGTCGCACTTGTCCTGATTTTATTGTTAAGTATCGTTATTTAACTGCTACTCTTACCTCTATTATTGGTAATAGCTTATAGAAAGAAGGCCTCCAAATATGAACTCATATATGATCGGCATTGATATTGGAACGACAAGTACAAAAGCAGTGCTTTTCGAGAAAAATGGAATGGTTATAGCAAAGGCGAGTGAGGAGTATCCTCTTCTCACGCCTGTTCCTGACTCGGCTGTTCAGAATCCAGATGAAATCTTGTCTGCTGTAATCCATACGGTCAAAGCGGTGATGTCAGAAAGCGGGATCTTACCAGAGCAGGTTTTGTTCGCCTCTTTTAGCTCTGCTATGCACAGCCTAATTGCTATGGATGCAAGCGGACTTCCTCTGACACCATGTATTACATGGGCGGATAATCGAAGTAATGTATGGGCGCGAAAATTAAAAGAAGAACTGAATGGACATGAAATATATCGTAGAACAGGAACACCCATTCATCCCATGTCTCCTTTATCTAAGCTCATCTGGCTAAAAAATGACCAAAAAAGTATTTTTGATCAAGCAGCCAAATTCATATCTATTCGGGAATACGTCACTTTAAGACTGTTCAATCAATATGTTGTAGACCATTCTATTGCTTCCGCTACCGGACTGTTTAATTTGCAGCGACTGGATTGGGACCAAGAAGCACTGGAAATAGCCGGCATCACTCCCGAACAATTATCTCAGCTTGTTCCTACTACACATGTGCTGACAGGCCTTGATCCTTATTATGCAAAAGAAATGGGACTAAGCCCTTCTACTCCTTTTGTTGTAGGAGCAAGTGATGGTGTACTCTCCAATCTTGGTGTAGGGGCAATCCACCCGGGAGAGGTAGCAGCTACGATCGGTACAAGCGGTGCAATCCGTACCGTTGTAGATAAGCCGGTCACGGATGTAAAGGGCCGTACCTTCTGCTATGCCTTGACTGAGAATCACTGGGTTGTCGGAGGACCTGTGAATAACGGGGGCATGATCTTCCGTTGGGTACGTGATGAAATGGCCGCGTCAGAAGTAGAAACGGCAAAAAGACTTGGAATCAGCTCCTATGATGTACTCACCCGTATTGCTGAGCGAGTAGCCCCAGGAGCAGACGGACTCCTTTTCCACCCCTATTTATCAGGTGAAAGAGCTCCTCTGTGGAATCCAGATGCAAAAGGATCCTTCTTCGGTCTTACGCTGCAACATAAGAAAGAACACATGATCCGCGCTGTATTAGAAGGTGTTATTTTTAATCTCTATACCGTTCTGCTTGCCATGAAAGAACAAATGGGACAACCAAGCCGAATTTTAGCCACTGGTGGATTTGCTCGTTCCCCGCTATGGCGGCAAATGATGGCCGATATTTTTGACCAGGAAGTTGTTGTGCCAGAGAGCTTCGAAAGCTCTTGTCTGGGAGCGGTAGTCCTTGGACTATACGCAACAGGCCATGCAGATTCCCTAGAAGTCGTTACAAACATGGTTGGAACAACACATGCACACTCTCCTAATCAAGATCAGGTCGATATCTATCAAGAGCTGCTTCCGATTTTTATCCGTATCTCTCGTAAGCTTACAGAAGAGTATGAGGACCTGGCCAAGTTTCAGCGCAAATATATCTCTACTACCAGCTAAGTTCTCCTTTATTTATATAAAAATCAAGGAGCCGGTCATTTTGACCGGCTCCTTTTTGTCTGTTCATAAATAAAATGTCGTCACATTTAGTATTGCTGGTTAGGGTCAACTTTCCCCCCATTTACAATTACATTTATTACGTTTTTCAGTTATCCACAGAGAAAAGAAGCCTCAAGTGACTCTTAATCTTCCCTCTTATCCAACATCAACTGATCATTTATAAGCACAACCTGTGAATAAATGATTTCAGATTTTTAATGATCTTGTCGAAAACTAAACAATTTATAAACAATATGTAGTGTTGTGATTAAAAATTATACACAAGTTATTGAATTTGTGGATAAAATCCTGAGATACGTTGAAATATAAGACTTCTTTTGCTATGATTATATTGCTTTTGGATGTGAATAGATGTTTCAATCCATAATATTATCAACAGCCTGTGGATAAAGTTGTGAACAATTTTCCGTTGTTCCTTCTTTTTTTGTTTAGCGTCCTATGGACATTGGGGATAAATTCTACAATATAAATTTTTTTTCGACATTCCACTCATGGCACTGGGCCACATTTGGAAGATTAAAAGGAGTGACAGTCTGTGGACAGCCATACTTCCGAATTATGGCAGCAAATACTATCGATCATACAAACGAAGCTAAGCAAGCCTAGTTACGACACTTGGTTTAAAGCAACGAAGGCGACGAAACTGACTGACCAAACTATTGTGATTTCAGCGCCAACCACCTTTGCTGTAGAATGGCTGGAAAGCCGCTATACGAAACTTGTCGGTTCGACTGTATACGAACTGCTCGGAAAGCAAGTGGACGTAAAATTTGTTATAGAAGAAGACAAGACGGCTGAGCCGGATCCGCAGCAAGTATTCACTCCTCCTCCAGTAACTCAAGAGGAAGCTGTGTCTCACATGCTTAATCCGAAGTACACTTTTGACACGTTTGTCATTGGCCCTGGCAATAGGTTTGCACATGCAGCCTCACTTGCCGTAGCAGAAGCACCGGCCAAAGCATACAATCCTCTCTTCCTGTACGGTGGAGTTGGACTCGGCAAGACACACCTCATGCATGCCATTGGGCACTACATTTTGGAGCACAACCCCAGTAGTAAGGTTGTTTACCTCTCCTCGGAGAAATTCACGAATGAATTCATTAATTCCATCCGGGACAACCGTGGTGAGAATTTTCGGAATAAATACCGTAACGTAGACATATTGCTGATCGATGATATTCAGTTTTTAGCTGGGAAAGAATCAACACAAGAAGAGTTTTTCCATACGTTCAATGCACTGCATGAAGAACGTAAGCAAATCATTATTTCAAGTGACCGGCCTCCAAAAGAGATCCCAACACTAGAAGAACGATTGCGTTCAAGATTTGAATGGGGACTTATTACGGATATACAGCCTCCGGATTTGGAGACAAGAATAGCCATTTTACGCAAAAAGGCGAGAGCAGAGAATTTGGATATTCCAAACGAAGCCATGATGTATATTGCGAATCAAATCGATACAAACATCAGAGAACTTGAAGGAGCACTAATACGTGTGGTAGCCTACTCTTCTCTAACGAACCAAGATGTCACAACTCATTTAGCTGCAGAAGCTCTAAAGGACATCATTCCGTCAAGTCGGCCTAAAATTATTACGATTCAAGATATTCAGCAGAAAGTTGGAGAATACTACAACTTGAAGATGGAGGATTTTAAGGCGAGAAAACGGACAAAGGCCGTTGCTTTTCCAAGGCAGATTGCCATGTACCTTTCAAGAGAACTGACAGATTATTCTTTACCGAAGATCGGAGAGGCATTTGGGGGAAGAGACCATACAACGGTCATCCATGCTCACGAGAAGATATCACAGCTCATTAAAACCGATCAGGAGCTCTTTAAAGTTATCAACAGTATTATCGAAAAAGTTAAAAACCCAACTTGAACAAGTACAAAGCCTATGCACAATCTGTACACATGTGGATAGGCTTAATTTTATGTCATTTAAGGCACTTATCCACATATTCAGTGCCCCTATTACTATTACTACTCTTTTTAAAAGATTACTACACCAAATAAACTAAGCTTTCAGCTCAACAAATTGAACTGCAAAAAAGCTTAGTTTTAAAGTCTCTATTTTTAAAAAACCGATGAATTAATTTATGCCGGTATAGCTTTTTTTATAACCAACTTTTTAAGTTTGAATCATTTAATCGCAAGTTCCAGAGCTTCAAACCTCTCTTCAAAAAAAAGAATTCATTTTTCCAAGGAGTGTAACTATGAAAATCAGCATAATGAAAAGTTATCTGAATGATGCCATTCAGCAAGTATCTAAAGCCATTTCTAGCAGAACAACAATTCCGATCCTGAGCGGTATTAAGTTTGACGTTAACTATCAAGGCGTTACACTTACGGCAAGTGATACTGATATTTCAATTCAGTCTTTTATCCCTCTTGAAGAGGATGGAAAAAGTGTAGTTACTGTCGAACAAGCAGGAAGTGTTGTTTTACCTGCTAAGTTTTTTGTCGAAATTATTAAGAAGCTGCCTTCTCAAGAAGTCAAAATGGAAGTGAAAGAGAACTTCAACACCTACATCTCTGCTGGAGCAACAGAAATTCAGCTGGTCGGCCTTGATCCAGAGGAATTCCCTGTACTGCCAAGCATTGAAGAGAACCAAACCGTCTCTATTCCTGGAGATTTGCTTAAAAATATGATTAAACAAACGGTGTTCTCTATTTCCACGCACGAAACAACGCCTATTTTGACAGGGGTTCTTTGGAGTCTTGCTGATAATGAGTTCAAATTCGTGGCAACAGACCGTCACCGTCTTGCTACACGCTCCGCTCACATCGAAGGAGCAGATGAGATTAAATTCCACAACGTGGTTATCTCCGGCAAAACACTGAATGAACTCAGTAAAATCGTACCTGATCAAAATACACTCGTTGATATTGTCGTTGCTGATAATCAAGTGTTATTCAAAATTGACCGTGTATTGTTCTACACTCGTATTCTGGATGGAACTTATCCTGATACTTCTAGAATTATTCCAACGACGTTTAAAACAGAACTGGTTTTGAATACAAAAAAACTAAGCGAGTCGATTGACCGGGCTTATTTGCTGTCTCGTGAGGAAAAAACGAATATTGTCCGCATGCAAACACTTGAAAGCGGCGATATTGAAATTTCGTCCAGTTCATCTGAACTCGGTAAGGTACGTGAGGAACTCGAGCTCAAAGAATTTAAAGGGGAACCTCTGAAAATTTCTTTCAACTCCAAATATATGCTGGATGTTCTTAAAGTCGTTGAAAGTGAAGAACTGATGATTTCCTTTACAGGAGTCATGAGTCCGATTATTCTGAAACCTATAGACAACAGCAATAGTCTTTATGTTATTTTGCCTTACCGTACAACCAATTAAGGCAAAAGTTATGCACATGAGAGGAAGTTTATCGTGAAAAAAATAGTTATCCACAGTGAATATATTAAGCTCGACCAGTTTCTTAAGCTGTCTGAATGTGTATCCACAGGAGGTATGGCTAAAGCACTTCTTCAAGATCAAGCGATCAAAGTGAATGGTGAAATTGAAGAACGTCGCGGTCGCAAGCTTTACCCTGGAGATCAGATTGAAGTTGAAGGGTCTGGCTCATTTGAGGTAGAAGCAAAGGCATAGGCAGCAGTAGGATGTGAACACCCGCTGCTTCCTCAAAGGGGCGAGGGGCAAGGGAGGATATAGAGCGTGTTTGTGACTGATATCGAACTAAAACATTTCCGCAACTATGAGTATTTGAAACTAGACTCTTTTGGTCCAGTCAATCTCATCATAGGACAAAACGCGCAAGGGAAGACAAATCTTGTTGAAGCCATTTATGCACTGGCTCTTACGAAAAGTCACCGTACATCAAAAGATAAGGAATTAATTCGCTTTGAGTCTGGCAGTGCAAACATCCGTGCACATGTGGATAAAAAATATGGCAAGATTCAGCTTGAACTTGCTCTTTCCCAACAAGGAAAGAAAGCAAAGATTAACGGACTAGAACAGCGAAAGTTAAGTGATTTTGTTGGAAGTTTGAATGTAGTTATGTTTGCACCAGAAGATCTCGAGATTGTAAAAGGGACACCGGGGGTTCGCCGCCGGTTCCTTGACATGGAGATCGGTCAGGTTGCTCCAGGATACATTTATCATCTTCAGCAGTATCAGAAAATTCTTGTTCAGCGTAATAATTTGCTCAAACAATTATACGGTGCTGGCGAGTCACAGCAAGTGATGCTGACCGTATGGAATGATCAGCTTGCAGAACATGGTGTTAAAATCGTAAAAAAAAGGAAACAATTCATAAAGAAGCTGCAAAAGTGGGCGGAAACGATTCACGAGGGGATCACAGGGGGGAAGGAAAAGCTTGAACTTGCCTATGTGCCTTCCTTTGCAGACCCTATGGAAGAAGATGAAGCTGTCTTATTGGATCGGTTTATGATAAAATTATCACAAACGAAGGATCAGGAGATTCGGCGGGGGATGTCCCTTACCGGACCACACCGGGATGATTTATCCTTCTTCATCAACGGACGTGAAGTGCAAACCTATGGCTCACAGGGGCAGCAGCGTACAACTGCATTATCCCTGAAGCTTGCAGAGATTGAACTGATCCGGGAAGAAATAGGGGAATATCCTGTTTTGCTTCTGGATGATGTACTTTCTGAACTGGATCCGTATCGTCAGACCCAGCTCATCGAAACATTTCAGAGCAAGGTGCAGACCTTTATTACCGCAACAGGCATAGAGACACTCAATACCAGCAAACTGAAGGATGCATACATCTATCAAGTTGACGCTGGTCATGTGGAACGTTAAGGAGAGGATCGGACAATGTATATTCACCTGGGCGGTGACAAGATTATCCGCTCTTCTGAACTCGTAGCCATTTTTGATATCTCTATTGAGAAATCTTCGAAGATTTCCAAACAGTATGTTACGTACGCGAAACAGGAGAAGAATATCGAACAGATTGGTGAAGAGGAAGCCAAGTCGATTGTTGTAACGAAAAGCACAGTTTACTATTCTCCAATATCCTCTGCTACACTCAAAAAAAGAGCGAACGTATTATCTGAAATATAAAAGCAATTATCCCACGAGTATCGTCACCTTGCTAACCGTTAGTAAGGAGGCGGTACTTTTATATCGCAGTCAGTTTTTTTATTTTATACACTCATATCAGCATCACTTGGATACACTCTAATCTTGAGAAGTAGGTGAAAGGCATGTCTATGAATCAACCGGCATATGATGCAGATGAGATTCAGGTCCTTGAGGGACTTGAAGCTGTCAGAAAACGTCCAGGGATGTATATCGGCTCTACCAGCGCAAAAGGCTTGCATCACCTCGTGTGGGAAGTCGTGGACAATAGTATCGATGAAGCACTAGCGGGTTTTTGCGATCAGATTGATGTTACCATTCATGAAGATAACAGCATTACCGTTGTTGATAACGGACGGGGAATTCCCGTAAGTGAACAGGCCAAAATGAAAAAGTCAGCCCTTGAGGTCGTAATGACTGTACTTCATGCTGGCGGTAAGTTTGGCGGCGGAGGATACAAAGTCTCGGGCGGTCTTCACGGGGTAGGTATTTCTGTCGTGAATGCATTGTCGAGTAAAGTCGTGGTTACCGTAAAAAGAGACGGGCACGTCTACAGACAAGAATATCAACGCGGTGTTCCTCAGTATGATGTGAAAGTAATCGGAGATACAGAAGAAACAGGAACAACGACTACCTTCTATCCCGATCATGAAATTTTTACAGAAACCACTGAATATGATTACAATACGTTGCTCACTCGGATTCGTGAACTTGCATTTCTTAACAAAGGAATTGGGCTTCGAATTACCGATGAACGTACAGGAGTTTCTAACTCTTTTCATTACGAAGGCGGAATTAAGGAGTACGTTCAATATCTGAATAATAAAAGAGAAGTACTCCATGAACAGCCGATCTATGTAGAAGGACAGAGAGAGAGTATTCAGGTGGAAGTAGCATTGCAGTACAACGACAGCTACGCCGAGAATATCTACTCTTTTGCTAATAACATTAATACACATGAAGGCGGTACTCATGAGTCTGGATTTAAGAGTGCCTTGACACGCGTAATCAATGATTATGCACGGAAGACCGGTATTATTAAGGACAATAACAGCAATCTTACTGGTGATGATGTACGTGAGGGACTCACAGCGATTATCTCGGTTAAGATTCCTGAGCCTCAGTTTGAAGGACAGACCAAAACGAAACTTGGTAATAGTGAAGTTCGGGGCGTCGTGGAATCCTTATTCGCAGAAAAACTGCAGGAGTTCCTGATTGAGAATCCTTCTACTGCCCGCCGTATTCTAGATAAAGCGCTCCAAGCATCCCGAGCACGTGAAGCGGCTCGGAAAGCAAGAGAGATGACTCGCCGTAAAAGCGTACTAGAAGTAAGCTCTCTGCCAGGTAAACTGGCCGACTGCTCTTCCAAAGATGCTTCCATCAGCGAACTGTATATTGTAGAGGGTGACTCTGCGGGGGGATCTGCAAAGCAAGGACGGGATCGTCACTTCCAGGCGATTTTGCCGCTGCGTGGTAAGATTCTAAACGTAGAGAAAGCAAGACTTGATCGTATCTTGTCTAATGCGGAGATTCGCGCTATTATCACTGCTCTTGGAACAGGGATTGGCGACGATTTCGATATTGAAAAAGCACGTTACCACAAAGTCATTATTATGACAGATGCTGATGTCGATGGTGCTCATATTCGTACACTCCTGCTAACTTTCTTTTACCGCTATATGCGTAAAATTATCGAAGCAGGATACGTATATATTGCTCAGCCGCCGCTTTTCAAAGTAGAGCGTAATAAAACGATCCGTTATGCAGGTTCAGAAGCAGAACGTGATGCCATTATTCGTGAGTTCGGCGAAAATGCAAAAGTTAACGTGCAGCGCTATAAAGGTCTTGGAGAGATGAATGCAACACAGCTTTGGGAAACGACAATGGATCCAGAAAGCCGTACAATGCTGCAGGTTTCCATAGGCGATGCAATGTTAGCTGATACAATGTTTGATACCCTTATGGGTGATAACGTTGAACCACGTCGTGACTTTATCCAAGAAAATGCTAGATACGTTAAGAACCTTGACGTATAGTATCTAATAAAAAGAGAAGAGGCCAGTTTGGCCTCTTTTTTATATCTATTTTGATGATTTCGATTTGGGTGCTGGCTTAAGTCTGCCATAGGCAGTGGCGTACTTTTTGATTTTACGATAGATGCTTTTATCGGGCAGGTAACCAAACACATAGAGACCTGGAGAAGTATTCACTTCAAGAATCCATGGTTTAACTTGGCCATCAAGAGCAATATCTAGTCCAATTTCTTTAATGCGAGGGTAGGTCTTTTCCATACATTTTGCTGTTCGTACCCCTAACAAAAAAAGTTCTTTTTTTAAATTTGTCGTCTGATCTTTGGTGAGATAGGGCATCATTAGCTGCTCAAAAGATACGATGCGTCCCCCGCCATTGATATTGGTTATAATTTTTCCTTTTGCTGCTACTTTACCTATTATTCCTGTAGCTTCCCAATTTCCGCTCAAATTACGCTGGACCATCACTCGTAAGTCAAAAGGGCGTTGCTGATATTTCAGGAGGGGGATTCCTCTTTGGACAAGATAAGATTTTCCCAAGGTTCGTTTAAGAATTGCTTTATGCAGGTCAGCGATAGAGCAATACAGCTCTTTCTTTTTTACATAATGAAGTTTATATGGCGCCTTAGTTACATCTTCACTGCTTGGCTCATCCGTGTTGTCCGTAGCTTCAGAAGTACGTTCAATCCTCATAATTCCTTTTCCATGGGTACCCTGTTCTGGCTTAATATAAACTGTTCGGTAGATTTGGCACATTTGTTCTAATGCAGTAAGACTATATTTTCTCGTTTCAGGATGGAAGGGGGCAATATATTTATCTTTCAAAAGGACCATCATCTTTTTCCACTTACTTGAAACTTTCTGGATACTCACAAAAAACCTCCTCTACTGTGAACACTTCATTCATTTCCACTTCCACATAAAATTGATTTGCGCGTTAGAGTACTGAGGGAAATCCATAGGACAAGGACTAAAAACAGTGGTATAATAGAGGAATATGGCGATTCCTGTGGACTCAGGTGAAATCCTGTAGGAAATGGTGGCATCTGCATTAATACAATGTATTCCTTAGCTGTGAAATAGGAAGGGCACTTCCCTAGGAGCGGCATGGATATGTAGAAATAGAGCAGGTTTAATAATGCTCTTTTTGTAAAGGCTTATGTAATAGGATAGATGTCAATTTAGGAGTACTACAGTCGTGTTAGGCTATAGTTATATAAAGATTAAACGTAAGGCAGCTTAACAATGTGGTTTTGATAGACTAGAAGGAGGTCCAGCATGGCGGATCAAAATAACTCGCAAATTAAAGACCGTGATATAGGCGTGGAGATGCGTGAGTCCTTTATGGACTATGCGATGAGTATCATCGTCAGCCGTGCTTTGCCTGACGTTAGGGACGGGCTTAAGCCGGTTCACAGACGTATTTTGTATGCAATGTCAGAGCTCGGCATGGCACCGGATAAACCTTATAAGAAATCTGCAAGGATCGTCGGTGAGGTTATCGGTAAGTACCATCCTCATGGTGACTCTGCTGTATATGAAACAATGGTGCGGATGGCTCAAGATTTCTCGCTACGTTATATGCTCGTTGATGGACACGGTAACTTCGGTTCCATTGATGGAGATATGGCGGCAGCTATGCGTTACACGGAAGCACGTCTTTCCAAGATCGCAATGGAGATGCTTCGTGATATCAATAAAGATACCATTGATTTTCAGCCAAACTATGACGGTGAGGAACATGAACCTATCGTACTTCCGGCCAGATATCCGAACCTTCTGGTAAATGGGGTAGGTGGTATAGCCGTAGGTATGGCTACCAATATTCCTCCGCATAATTTGGGTGAGGTTATTGATGGCGTACAAGCAATGATCAAAAATCCAGAGATTACATCTCTGGAACTGATGGATTATATTCATGGACCAGACTTCCCAACTGCAGGATATATCCTGGGTAGATCGGGTATCAGACAGGCTTATCAGACAGGCCGCGGTTCTGTCACAATGCGAGCTAAAACAACGATTGAAGAAGTGAATAATAAAGCACGAATTATTGTGCATGAAATTCCTTATCAAGTTAATAAAGCACGACTTGTAGAAAAAATTGCAGAACTCGTTCGTGACAAAAGAATCGAAGGTATTACAGATCTTCGAGATGAATCAGATCGCAGCGGCATGCGGATTGTTATTGAACTTCGCCGTGATGTAAATCCGAATGTAGTACTGAACAATTTATACAAGCATACTTCCATGCAGTCTAATTTCGGTATCAATATGCTTGCTATCGTAAATAACGAGCCGAAAATACTGAATTTGCGCGAAGTGTTGTATCACTACTTGCAGCATCAGATTGTTGTTATTCGCCGCCGTACAGAGTTTGAATTGCGTAAAGCAGAGGCTCGTGCGCATATTCTCGAAGGTCTACGAATTGCTCTTGATCATATCGACGAGATTATTGCACTTATTCGTGCTTCGGCAACGACGGAAGCAGCAAGAGAAAGCCTGATTAATCGTTTCGAATTAAGCCATGATCAAGCGCAGGCAATTCTCGATATGCGTCTGCAACGACTCACTGGACTGGAACGCGAGAAGATCGAGAATGAATATAATGAGCTTCTAGCTAAGATCACGGAGTTTAAAGAGATTTTGGCGAATGAGCATCTTGTTCTTCAAATCATCAGTGATGAGCTGCAGGAGATTAAGGATCGGTTTGCTGATGAGCGTCGTACCGAAATTACGGTTGGCGAGGAGAGCATTCTTGATGAGGATCTTATTCCTCGTGAAGATGTGATCGTTACAATCACTCATACAGGGTACATCAAGCGCTTGCCGGTATCGACTTATCGATCTCAGAGACGGGGAGGACGCGGCGTTGTTGGTATGGATACGAAGGATCAAGATTTTGTTGAACATCTTTTCGTATCGAATACCCATAACTATCTCATGTTCTTTACGGACAAGGGGAAAGTATACCGTCTCAAAGCTTATGAGATCCCTGAATTAGGACGTACAGCAAGAGGAACCCCAATTATTAACCTGATTCAGATTGAACAGGGAGAAACGGTGAATGCCGTTATTGAGGTTGAAGAGTTCGAGAGCGATAAATATCTGTTCTTTGCTACGAAGCAAGGGGTAGTGAAAAAGACACCGCTTGAGGATTATATAAACATACGTAAGGGCGGCCTAATTGCTATTCATCTTCGTGAAGATGACTCGCTTATTGAGGTAAAACTGACGGATGGAAAACAAGAAATGATCATGGGTACAGCACAAGGGATGTCTATTCATTTCTCTGAGAGTGATGTTCGCTCCATGGGCAGAAGTGCTACTGGCGTGAAGGGGATTACTCTTGATCCTGACGACATGGTTATTGGTATGGATATCATTGATCCAGATCAAGAAGTGTTAATTGTTACGGCTAATGGTTACGGTAAGCGTACACCAGTTGGTGACTATCGTATTCAGACTCGTGGCGGTAAAGGGATCAAGACGATCAATGTTACGGAGAAGAATGGTCCTGTTGTGAGCCTCAAAGTTGTAAAAACAGAAGAGGATCTCATGATTATTACAACCAGCGGTACACTGATTCGCATGAGTATGGAAGGTGTCTCTACAATGGGACGTTATACTCAAGGGGTTAAGCTGATTCATACTCGTGATAATGATTCTGTAGCGACAGTTTGTCGAACAGATAAGTCTGAAGAGAATGATGAAGAAGACGGTGAATTCGATAACGAGGGTAACATTGCTGGAGCAGATGAAATGTCTGATACAGATACGGATGCAGAAGAGAATGTAACGGATCAAACGGATATAGACACGAGCAGTGTGGAATCGGAAGAAGAATCCGAAGAAGAATAATTGGAAAAGAGTCTCCTGTCATGGGAGGCTCTTTTTTCATATAGAGCATGGAGAGAGCAATAACCATCTTTGTAATACCAATATACACACCAACAAAAAAGGTATATAATGTAAAAACATTATAATTTTAAAGTAATAAGAACGGAGCGGTAGTAAAAATGGCGTTGATGTCGATCATCGATTTAAAACCAGGAGCTAAATTAGTTAAAGATGTTCATACACCTTTAGGGGGATTGCTGCTTCCCAAAGGAAAAGTAATACTTCCGCGTGATCTAGATATATTGCGTGCTTTTCTCATTCAAACGGTAGATATCGATAGTAATCAGACTAAACAAAACAATTCCTCACCACCCCAAGATAGTAAGAAACAAGAGATAGAACAGAAGAGGGAAGAAGACGCTCAGTTCGAAGAAATTGTACGATCAGCTGAACTCACATCATTTGATGAAGAATACGATAAAATGATAACACTAATTAAGAAAGCTTTTAATGGAGCAGGAGCATTTGATATTCCGATATTCGAGCTTCGTACCCAACTAGAAATTTTGATTTTACATATTAAGAAATACCAAGTTCTTTATTTTGTACCTTCTTCTATTAAGAAAGAAGAATATATGTTTCACAATGGAGTACTCACAGCTTTAACATCCTACTTATTAGCTCAGTGGTGTAAGTTGCCCTCAAAAGATTGGGTCCAAGTAGCTCTTGCGGGTCTGCTGCACAACATAGGTAATAGTAAAATCGATCAATCATTAATAATGAGTCCTAATCTCTTATCTAATTTAGAGGAAGAAGAGGTACGCAAACATACAACATACGGATACAATATCCTTAAGCAAGTAAAGGCAATTAATGATGGAGTAAAACTAACTGCTCTGCAGCATCATGAGAAGATAGACGGATCTGGCTATCCACTTAAACTGGTTGGTGAACAAATTCATATTTATGCTAGAATTGTAGCTGTGGCGGATATCTTTCATGCTATGACTTTGGATAAGCCATATAAAGAATCACAGTCACCATATTTGGTATTAGAACAGATATTACTTGAGTCATTTGGAAAACTTGACCCCAAAATCGTACAGATTTTTATTCGGAGAGCAACACAGTTCCATCAAGGAACGATCGTGCGCCTAAGTGATGAAAGAATAGGTGAAATCATTTTTACAGATCGAGATCATCCAACTCGTCCTATGGTTTCTGTAGAAGGAACGATTGTTAACCTAGTAGCGCAGAGGCAGCTATATATTAGAGAGTTAATACAAAAATAAATATTATAGAAAACCCCTGCTTTTCGGTTGTATAATAGCAGGGGTTTTCTAATCTAAAAAGAAGTCTAAATAGAATTAAAAGTTTTTCTCAAAAAAAGACTTGCATAATTTTTATCAGCATGGTATATTCTAATTCCGGCCAAGAAGTTAGCCAGTAAGCAACACACTGAATAACCAAGTTTCATAAAACGAAGTTGAAATACTTTGAAAAAAAAGCTTGCATTTCTAAACCGGACATGATATGATATAAAAGTTGCTAACGTAGAGAGTTGTTAGCGAGATTGATCTTTGAAAACTGAACAACGAGGAGTTTTATGTAAGTAAAACTCGTGAGTGAATCAATACAAATTTAATTTGTTGGTCATAACAAATTGAATAGAGAACTTTAAGTTCTCGTCAGCATTTTCTAAATGAGCTTATCGCTCTTTTCAATAACTTTATTGGAGAGTTTGATCCTGGCTCAGGACGAACGCTGGCGGCGTGCCTAATACATGCAAGTCGAGC